>NZ_LNGA01000012.1:0-262704 GCF_018588215.1 Thermosipho sp. 1244 | reverse complement strand
AAACTTAACTAAAAGGGGGGATTATTATGTTAAACGAAAAAATGATTCAAGCTTTGAATAATCAAGTGAATGAGGAATTTTATTCGGCGTATTTATACCTTTCCATGGCAGCATATTTTGAAAATATTGGATTAAAGGGATTTGCAAATTGGATGAGGATTCAAGCAATGGAAGAAAGAGATCATGCGATGAAAATATTTGATTATCTTGCACGACAGGGTGCAAAGATTAAATTGGTGACAATAAATGAGCCACCACAAGATTTTGGAGGTATAAAGGAAATTTTTGAAGAAGTTCTTAAACATGAACAACATATTACTTCCAAAATAAATGAATTGGTTGATTTAGCGGAAAGTTTGAAAGATAGGGCTACTTTTAATTTCTTGCAGTGGTTTGTTGATGAGCAAGTAGAAGAGGAAGAAAATGCAAATGATATTCTAAGTCAATTGGAATTAATTGGTGATAATAAAAACGCACTTTTCATGCTTGATAAGGAACTTGCTCAAAGGGTTTACACACCAATTGTTGCGGAGTGATATTATGAACAAGGAAAAGGTAATTGAAGTATTAAGAAATGAAGGCAAACCTATGAAAACTGGAGAAATTGCTGAAAAATTAGGAGTAGATACCAAACTTGTAAGTAAATTAATTAAAGAGTTGAGGAAAGAAGGTAAGGTAGAAAGTCCAAAGAGATGTTATTATTCAATAAAGGAGGGAAAATTATGACAAAAAGAGGACAAATATACAAGTGTGAAAAATGTGGAAATATTGTTGAAGTTTTGCACGAAGGTGCTGGGACACTTGTTTGCTGTGGAGAACCGATGAAACTTTTGGAGGAAAAAACGGCAGATTCTACTCAAGAAAAACATGTTCCGTTTATTGAAGAAATTGAAGATGGTTATAAGGTTAGGGTTGGAGAAAATGCAATGCATCCTATGGAAGAAAAACACTATATAGAATGGATAGAACTAACAGTTGACGGAGTTGTTTACAAAAAATTTTTGAAACCTGGTGGTAAACCTGAAGCAATTTTTGAGGTGAAGAAGGGAAGTAAGGTTTCAGCAAGAGAGTATTGTAATATACATGGACTTTGGAGAAAGTAACCCGGGGATATACCCCGGGTTATTTAATTGTGTTCATTTAAATTATCCCATAATTCTTTGATTTCTCTTTCATATTTTTTGAAGAGCTCTAATATTTTTGGGTTAAAATCATCAGGTGATGTTCTTCCATCACCTTTTATTATTATTTCCAATGCTTTTTCGTGTGAAAGAGCTGCTTTATATGGTCGTTTAGAACGTAGTGCGTCATAAACATCTATTATGTTAACAATTTGTGCTTCTATTGGTATTTTATCTCCCTTTAAGCCATATGGATAACCTTTTCCGTTGTATTTTTCATGATGGTATAGTGCAATTTTTTTTGCTGTCTCAAGCCTTGGATCACCATTTAATATCTCTGCACCCCATATTGTGTGTTTCTTCATTATTTCCCATTCTTCTTTTGAAAGAGGGCCAGGTTTTGATAGTATTTTTGGAGGGACTTTTATTTTACCTATATCATGTAATGGCGAATAAAGGTAAACTTTCCTAACAAGGGTTTTTGGTAATTGCAGTTTTTTTGCTAGAAATTCAGATAATATTTGCACTCTTTTTATATGATTTCCTGTAGTTTCGTCAAATCCTTCTACTATGTTTGACATTTTTTCTATGAATAATTCATAGGTTGATTCAAGTTCACCAGAATATCTTTCAATTTCACTGTATGCATCAAGCAGTTCTTCGTTTGTTGATTTAAGTTCTTGGAAATTTGCTTCAATAATGGAAATCATATCTGCTACTTCATTGATTAGAAAATCTATTTCTTTTATATTTGATGAAATTTTTGAAGAGTTAAATGTTTGGTTTGTAAGATAATTTTTAGTCTCATCTACTAGATTTTTAATAGGTGTTGCTATTGATTCTTTAAGTTCTTTTTCAATATTTTTATGTACGGTCTTTGCAAGTAAAAAGATGAGAAGTATACTAAATATAGAAGTGAAATAATATGGCAAAAGTTCTAAAAATAAATTTTTATAAATGACAAAATATACATCACCGCGAGCTTCTTTGGATACTATTAGATAGCTTTTATAAATATATTTACTTTTTTTTGTAGTAACATCAAATTTTTTTCCAATATTTTCTTGAGTTCCATAAAGAATTGTGTTGTTATTTTTTGAGACTAACAGTGCGTTTTTGCTTAAAGTTTTTAAAAATTTTGGATTTAAATCTATCCCAATTACACCTGAAATGTTTTTTCCTTCTACGTATTTTGAAACGGTAATTACAATTTCTTTTGTAATTTTGTCAACATAAGGTTCAGTAATTTGAACTTTATCTTTTTTATTTATTGCAGATACGAACCAAGGTCTGTTTTTTGGATTTTCATTTTCTATCGAAGAATTATGTGGATATATAATAAGGTTTTTTTGCTCAGTTGAGAAGTATATATATGAAATTTCTTTTGAAAATTTTTTGTATATATTTTTTAAAGCATTTTCTAATTTCTTTTGATCATCTACAAGTTGTGGATCAAGAGAAATAAATTGTAGAATGTTTTCAAGGTTAAAAAATAAGTTGTTCCATCTTTCTGTGGATCTTTCAAGTTGAATGAATGCTTCTATTGATATAGAACGAAATCCTAAAAAAATAAAGAATATTCCAGAGACTACTGCAATAACAATGAATGGAATGATGAGATGTTTGTTAATTTTTCTTTTAAAAAAGTCATTTAAATTCAAATTATCACCCCATTACTCTTTTACATTAGTATTTTAACATGATTTTGTGAATTTTATAAGCGAAAAGGATGGTATAATTAAAACAGTAAAAGTATGTGGAGGTGAATTTGTGCCAAGAAGACTTGGAAGAAGAGGTAGAGGGTTTGTGTTAGGAGATTTTTTAACGGCAAGTTTACTTTTATTGTTAAAAGAGAAACCTTCTCATGGTTATGAACTTGTACAAAGACTTTTTGAATCTAAATTTTACAATTTCAAACATGATCCAGGTGTCATATATAATATATTAAGAAAGTTGGAAATAAATGGGTTTATAACATATGATTTGGAAGAAGGGGATGGCCCATTTAGAAAGGTGTATAAGATTACCCAAGAAGGAGAAAAGTATTTAATGTTGATTAAAAGTGAAATAGAGAGCCTAAGCGAGCAATTGAAAAATTTTTTGGATAAATTTTACAAAATGGAAGAAAGTTAATCTATTAGAGTATAACTTTACTTAATGAAAACTTTAAAAGATAGATAATTAGACAAAAAATGAAAAAAACAAACGAGTTTTTAGGAAATTTTAATAATTAGGTATTATACTATTGTTACCCAACCAATAATGGGAAAGGTCAGGGAAAATATACCTATAAAGTATGCGGTATCAAAAGAGACTTATTTTTACCGATATAGTTATATATGAAAATTATGTAAAAACAGTTGTTATTGCTGTTAAATTTATTTGTATTAAAAAATTTTTTTATTTTAAAGGAAGAATGTTTATAATCTACAGTTGGCGATGGTATGGAATAGAACTATAATGAAATAAAAATTATAAAGAAAGCGAGTTTTTTTTAATACTGAATGAGAAATTAGCAAAGGGTGAAACAAGAAAAAAGCAATATTCAAGAAAGAGGAGACTTATTTTAAGGAATTAAAGGAAAGTTGAAATATGATGTTAATATAGTTGTTATTATTAGGAGTTTTAATTTGGTATTTTATAAAAAATTCCGATGTGTTGAAAAAATTAGGTAATTTTCAAAATAATAGTGATGATGCAAAGAAAAAGGCTTTAAAAATATTAAATGAAAAATTTGTTAATGGAGAAATTACAGAAGAAGAATATCTTAGAAAGAAGAAACTTATCAATGAAAATTGAAAATAAGATCTATTGTAGAGGATCGTTAAAAATAAGTAATGGAATATTATGGAAAAATGTATTATTAAAATTTCAAATGTATTAAATCCCTTCTTTTTTAAAAGAAGGGATTTTGTTGTGATATAATATATTTAGAATTACATCATTTTGGAGGGAATAAAATGCCTGGTAAAATAACGGTAATTACTGGACCCATGTATTCTGGTAAAACAACGGAACTTTTGTCTTTTGTTGAGATTTATAATATCGGGAGAAAAAAGACAAAGGTTTTTAAACCAGCTATTGATAATAGATATGGCGAAGATATAGTGTCAACTCATACGGGATTTAAAGTTAAAGCATTTAAGGTTGATAAATCCAAAGAAATATACAAATATATTGATGAAACGGTAAGTGCAATTTTCATTGATGAGGTGCAATTTTTTGATATTGAACTAATTGATCTTGTAAAAGATTTGGTTTTCAAAGGTATGGATGTTTATTGTGCAGGGTTAGATATTTCTTATCTTGAAAATCCATTTGAAACTACAGCAAAGCTTTTAGCTATTGCAGATGAGGTTATAAAGAAAAAAGCGGTGTGCGAGAAATGTGGAGAACATAGAGCTACATATTCATACAAAATAGTTCCAGATGGTGGAGAAATAGATGTTGGTGGTAAGGAAAAATACATAGCAATTTGTAGAGAATGTTTGTATAAGTTGAAAAATGGGAGGTGATGTTGTGAGAAAGATTTTTGTTTTATTTTTGTTTGTTTTTATGGTTTTAAGTTTTTCAGTTCAGTTGGTTATTTTACATACCAGTGATTTGCATGGAAACATTTTACCAATTAGTTATGCTACAAACAAGCCTTCTGATGTGGGACTTGCAAAAATTGCAACTCTAGTAAAGCAAATGAGAAAGGAATGTGGGAGTGTTATTTTGATCGATTCTGGAGATTTAATACAAGGTACTCCATTGGAATACTATCACGCAAGAATTGACAACAAACCTATTGATCCTATGATTTTAGTCATGAACAAATTGGGATACTCTGCATGGACATTGGGAAATCATGAATTTAACTATGGATTGGATATTTTGAACAAGGCGGTTTCAGAGGCGCAATTTCCGGCATTGAGTGCGAATATATTAGATGAAAATGGAAATTCCGTGTTTAAGCCTTATCATATAGTTAATGTAGGTGGAATAAAAGTTGGAATTTTAGGTTTGACTACAAAATTTATCCCAAATTGGGAGGATCCAAAAAATATAGAGGGCTTAAAGTTTGAAGATCCTGTGAAAGTTGCAAAGAAGTACGTAAAAGAATTAAGGAATAAAGTGGATGTTGTTGTTGTAGCGTACCATGGAGGATTAGAAAGGGATCCAAAAACAGGTAACCCAACTGAGGAATTGACAGGTGAAAATCAGGGGTATCAACTTTTACAAGAAGTAAATGGGATTGATGTGTTATTGCTTGGACACCAACACAGAACAATTGCTACAAAAATAAATGGTGTACCAGTATCAATGCCATCAAAATGGGGGAAATACCTTGGAAAGATTGTTTTAAATTTAGAAAAAGTTAATGGAAAGTGGAAAATTATTGATAGTTCTGTGGAAGAAATACCTGTAAAAGGTGTTGAAGCTGATAATGAAGTCGTTGCTATGGCAAAGCCATATGAAGAAAAAGTTCAAGCATGGCTTGATCAACCTGTAGGTTACGCTAAAGGAGATTTTTGGATTTATGATCCATTATTTGCAAGATTACAGGATAATAGTTTAATTGAATTCGTTAATAAAGTTCAAATGTACTACAGTAAGGCTAAAATTTCTTCGACAGCTTTGTTCAATAACGACATAAAAGGTTGGAAAAGTGGGCCAATAACATTAAGGGATATAAATGCCGTATACATTTATCCTAATACATTAAAGGTTATAAAAGTTACAGGAAAAGATATAAAGGAAGCTTTGGAAAAAAGTGCAGATTATTTTGCTTTTAATAATTTTAAAGTTTCTGTTAATAAAACTTGGATTGAGCCAAAACCAAGACATTACAATTATGATATGTGGGAAGGTATAAGTTATAAGATAGTGCTAAATAATCCTTCAGGGAATAGAATAATTGATTTGATGTTTGAGGGGAAGCCCATCGAAATGGACAAAGAATATGAGATTGTATTAAACAATTATAGAGCCGGTGGTGGTGGAGGATATACGATGTTTAAAGGGAAACCAGTTGTTAGAGAGGTAATGATGGAAGTATCAGAATTGATGGCAGATTATGTCCTTAATAGAAAGGAAATAAAAGCAACAACTGATAATAACTGGGAAGCAGTTGTTAAATTTGAATATACGGTAAAACCCGGTGACAATCTTTGGAATATTGCAAAGAGATTTGGAGTTTCGATGAGGGATTTAATAAGATGGAATAATATTAAGAATCCCTCAATGTTAAAAGTAGGAGAAAAATTACTGTACTATAAAAACTATATTGAAACTTTGCCACCTATAAAGGAAGTTTCAGGTTTTTAAAATCCAAGGGGAAATCCCCTTGGATTTTTTTATAAACCTAATTCTTCCAAAACAAGGATAACTTTAATCCTTCCAGGATGCCTGTGACCAGATTCTATGATTGTGTAGTAATTACATATTCTTTGAGCTGAGGCACAATCAACGCAATATCCTGTTTGTGTACAAGGTGTATTTAAGTCTAGACGTTTGCTGTTCATTGGAGATATGTATCTAATTCTTTCCCTTGCTTCTAGTAGATTTGAAACGATTTTATTTACACTGGTTACCAGAATTACATTTTTTGGTCCGTATATTACAGCTGCTACTCTGTTTCCATTCCCATCCAAAAGTGCTATCTCACCATTTTCGGTTATTGCATTTGCACTACAAATGTAATAATCTGCAAAAAAGGCTTTTCTTTCTAATTCGTATTTTTCTTCTTTTGATTTAGCACTATATCTGTCATAAAAAATGTAATTTCCATTTCTTAGCGAATCTAATAGTTTGATTTGATTTAACGTTAGAGAACCACCTGTGGCAACAGAGGAATTTTCTGGAATAAGATCCAATACTTTCTTGAGTGCTTCTTTTGTGTCCTTGGCTATGTATGCATCGTGACCTTTTTTATTTAAATTATCTGCAACTTTTCTTGCAAGTGAAAAGTACTTCCAAAAATAAAGATCATTTCTCATTACTTTCACCTTCCTATTTTAAACTTCTTTCAATTTTAAAAGATAGCGCTTTAAAAGATAAAGTGATATCCACATCTTCTACTGGAAGTTTTGTTCTTAATTTTATTGGCGCAAAATTTATTAATCCTTTTACACCTAGTTCTTCAAGTTTTTCAACCACTAATTGAGCGGCGTTTTCGGGAACGGCAACCACAGCAATTTCGACGATATTTTTTTTGAAAAATTCTTCGATTTCAGAAATGTGTTTGATTTGAAGTTTACCGATCTTTTTTCCAACCTTTGATCTGTCTGCATCGAATATTCCAATTATATTAAATTTTTCTTTTTTTAAGCCTTCATAACTTACAAGTGCACTCCATATATTCCCCGCTCCTATTACAACTACATTCCAAATTTTATTAACACCTATTATCTTTTCAAGACTATTCATCAATTCGTATGTGTTATATCCTACACCTCTTTTTCCAAACTCTCCAAAATATGAAAGATCTTTCCTTACTTGACTTGATTTAATTCCTAGTCTTTCCGCAATGTCTTTTGATGCAACAAACTCAATGCCTTCTTCGTATAGCCTGTTTAAACATCTATAGTAAAGGCCTAATCTTTTTACAACTGGTTTTGGTATTTTCTTTTCCATCTTTTTCCTCCTTTCAATTTTGTGAAGATAGTCACAATAAATTATACTATATTTTTCACAAATAATTCAAGAGGGAATTGATAGAAATAATGATGAAAAATTTTTGTTTTGTTTGTTTTGATATTTAGAAATATTGTTTAAAAATAAACAAAATTTGTCTATATGGAATAATTTGAATAGATTTTTGTGATTTGAATAATTTCAGTTTTATGTTAAAATACATTTAGAAAGTGGACATTATAACTCGGAATTTAATAATAAATTCAAATTTAGTATTCTTTATAAAGGAGGGAACGTTATGAGTTTATCAACTTTTTTTGTGACCTATTTCACATGGATATTACTAACAGGTTATAGTAATGTTTCAGAGCTTATTGTCGGTTTTTTTGTGTCGCTTGTTATTTCCATGATATTTAAAAAGTATTATGGAATAAAATTTGACAGGTTATTTTTAGTAAGATTTGTGAAATTTGTGTTAATATATCTTCCTGTTTTTATATGGGAGATGATAAAGGCGAATTTTGATGTAGCTGTACGTGTTTTAAATCCTAAACTTCCTATTAACCCCGGGTTTGTTAAATTTAACACAAATTTAACAAAAGATAGTGCGAAATTTGTGCTTGCAAACTCTATAACTTTAACTCCAGGGACTTTAACATTAGATGTTAAAGAAGATGTTCTCTATGTTCATTGGATTAACGTTAAAACTACAGAAGAAGGAGAAAAGAAAAAATACATTTCGGAAAAGTTTGAAAAAATTCTAAAGGGGGTATTTGAATGATTTTCTTACAATACATTTATTTTGTACTTGTGGGTCTAGGAGTTTTATTATCTTTTTTAAGAATCTTATTTGGACCTACAAGTGCAGACAGAGTTGCTGCCCTTGATACTTTAAACGTAGTTTTAACTGGAACAATAGTTTTTTTAGCATTGATTTTTAACAATGGGTTGTATCTTGACATAGCACTGGTTTATGGCTTGTTATCTTTTGTTGAAACTGTAGTTATTGCACGGTATTTGGAGGGGAAAAAATGATTATAGTGGGATATATACTGATTGGAATTGGTGCGTTTTTTTATTTTTTGGGAGGACTTGGGATTTTTAGGATGCCTGATGTTTACAATAGGCTTCAAGCTGGTACCAAAGCTACAACTTTGGGTTCATTTTCTGTTGTATTAGGTGTAGGGCTTGTTAATATTGATTATTTACCAAAAGCTTTATTGATAATAGCATTTATTGCTTTGACTAACCCTGTTGGGAGTTCAGTTTTAGCTAGAGCAGCGTATTTGAAAGGGATTAAACCTACGGAAAAAACTATAGTTGATGAATATAAAGGTGGTGAAGAAGAATGACAATCATCACTATTTTTGTAGGGGTCTTGATGATTATATCAGGAATTTATGCAGTAGAGGCAAAAAAAATACTTGATTCTTTTATAGCGCTTTCGCTTTTGAGCTTGTTGTCTGTGTTTTTGTTTGTAATTATGAAAGCTCCAGATGTTGCTATTACAGAAGCATCGGTGGGGGCCGGCTTGACAACAGCAGTATTAATTTTAGCTTTGAGAAGAATAGGTGGTGAGAAAAAATGAGAAGAGTTTTTTCTGTTTTAATAGTATTAGGTTTGATTTTGTTCTTATCAAATTCTTTATCTATTCTTCCAAAATATGGACAGGCAAAAATTTCTAAAGTTTCGGATGCTTATATAAATAAAAGTGTGAATAGTGAAAAAAAAGAGGTTAAGTTTGGTGAAACTAAGGATTTGGAAGATGGTGCCGCAAATGTTGTAACTTCAATAGTGGTTGATTACAGATCTTTTGATACTTTAGGTGAAGTTACGGTACTTTTCACTTCGGCATTAGGTGTAGGTTTTGTTTTACATGGGATTAGGAGAAAAAAATATGGAAGAGTGCCCAATTTTGTTTTGAGAGTATCTGTGGGAATTTTGTTGCCTCTAATACTTTTATTTGGAGCTTATGTGTTTATTCATGGTCATCTTACACCTGGTGGAGGATTTCCGGGTGGAACGATAATAGCTGTAGGAATACTTTTATTGTACTTATCAAACGAAGAGTTTTCTCTTTCGAGAACATCCAAATTTGTCGAAAGTTTTGCAGGAAGCTTGTACATAATTTTGGGATTAGTTGGATTGGCTATAGGAGGAGTATTTCTTGTCAATTTCCTTCCAACGGGAGTAATAGGTACTTTGTTTAGTGCTGGTATTATACCAATTGTATATATTTTAATTGGATTTAAGGTTGGTGCGGAATTATCCGGAGTTATTGCCGATATGTACAGGGAGGGATAATAATGGTCTATTATATTGCTTTTGTTTTAATAGGAATAGGTATATATGGAATCTTAACTCAGAAAAATTTGTTTAAATTTCTAGTATCTTTAACGATTATAGATACCGCGATAAATATATTTATAATTTCTCTTGGGTATATTGAAGGAAAAGATGTGCCAATATATTCTCAATATACCCCTGTTGCCAATTTTGTAGATCCATTACCACAGGCATTGGTACTTACAGCAATTGTAATTGGTGTTGGGACACTTGCGCTTGGAGCATCTTTATTGATAAAAGTTTACGAAAAATACGAAATTTTAGAAGTTGAAGAAATCGCCGCAAAGGAGGCGAAAGAATGATGGCATTACTTGTTGTTGTACCTTTACTTTCTGCGTTTTTGTTTGTACCTTTTAAGGAAAAGGCAAAATATATTCTTCCATTTATAGTTATTATTAACCTTTTTTTATTGATGAATCTTTCTGTTAATTCGACGGTGCAGATGGGAGGATGGAAGGCACCATTTGGAATTGTTTTAGTTTTAGATTCTGCAAGTTTTAACACACTTTTGGTTGTTAACATAATATTTTTAATTGTTTCGTTGATACCTCAAATTGCCGATGGTTTATCGATAGTAGTATTGATTTTACTTTCTTCATTGAATGGAATAATTTTAACCGGTGATATTTTCAACTCGTTTGTTTTCTTAGAAATAACAGCGGCTGCAGCTTACATTATTGCATCTTCAAAGAAAAATTATTATGGTGCGTATAAATATCTTATTGTTGGAAGTGTTGCAGGTGGATTTTATCTTTTAGGTGCTATATATGCATACATAGGAACAGGTTCTTTGAATTTTGCAGATATTTCGCTTAACATGAAAAGTTCATTTTTGCCTTATGTTGCCCTTATGTTGTTTATAGGTTTGGCAGTTGAAAGCAAAATTTTACCATTAGCAGGTTGGGTCCCAGACGTTTATGCTTCTGGTTCTGCAATAACACCAACTATTTTGGCGACAGGTGTAACTTTTTCAATGTTTTACCTTTTAAGTAGGATATTTATCACGGTTTTTAATGGTTATTTTTTGGATATTTTGTATGTTTTTGGGTTGATTACTTTGGTATTAGCTGAAATTGCCGCATTTAGACAGGAAAATCTTCTAAAAGCGTTCGCATTTTCTTCTATAGCGCAAGCGGGTTTAGTATTAAGTGTGCTTTCTTTAAATACATTTAACGCATTAACTGCTGCTTATTTTCATTTGTTGAATGATGCAACCTCAAAAATAATTTTATTTGTTATTGGTGCAACCTTAATAGGAAGTTTTATGAATAACAAAACTGCAGGTATTTCCTTTAGTATTGCATCATTTTCGTTAATTGGTTTTCCACTTTTTGCAGGATTTAGAAGTAAATTATTAATTTTGCAAAGTGCATTTGAAAAAGGGGATTATTTGTTACCTGCACTTTTGTTGTTTTCAACTATAATAGAAGCTGCATATTTGTTGAGGTGGAATATAAAGCTTTGGTATGGTAAGTATAAGAAAGATTCTAATATTTCATGGAATATTGTGTTAATTGCTTTGGTGTTATCTCTACTTTTAATTTATATAGGTATATACCCTGAAATGTATCTAAAGATATCTGAAAACATATCACAAGGTATAATGAGCTCTCAGACGTATATTAATAACGTTTTAGGAGGGATGTAAATGATATCCTTAACTAATTTAATATTGGTTTTCCTTTTTGGTTCAATCGTAAGTTATCTGTTGACAAAATCTAACAGAGTTTTAGGTTCAATATTTAACTTTTTACTCACCGCGTATGCACTTTATGAAGTTTGGAATTTAAATATAAATTATAGTGAAAAACTTTTTGGACTTTTTAACAATTTAGAAAGTACATTTAAAGTTACATATTTAGGAAAGTATTTTGCTTTAGTAAGTATGATTATAATTTCTTTTGTGGCATTTTTTATAATTGAATGGATTAAGAAAAAGGGTATTAAACCTGCTGCTTTTAATGCCTTTATGTTGATTATGATTTCTGGAGTTTTAGGGGTATTTTTTGCAAATGACTTGTTAACTCTTTACATTTTTTGGGAATTAGCCGTTTTGGGTTCATTTTTGATAGTTCCCATGGGAAAAGAAGATTCAAAAAAAGCAGCTGTAATTTATGCTGTGACAAGTGCCATTGGAAGTTACATGTACCTTTATGCAACCTTTGCAATTTTTAAGAGGTATGGTGTGCTTTCATTTGAACAGGTATCTCAGCAATTAGTTAATGATTCGTCGTTAGTTAAATGGTTTATAATTTTATTTATTGCAAGTGCTGGTATAGCAAAAAGTGGAATTTTTCCACTCCATACTTGGCTTAGAATTACCCACGGTAATGCTCCAGATGCGTTTAGTGCAATCTTATCTGGTCAATTGGTAAAAATGGGATCTTATGTTTTGGCAATTGCAATATCTGTTTTCCCAACTGTTCAAATGTTTTCTTCATTTTATCATGGGATTCCACTACTTAATTACCTTTTAATTTGGCTTGGTAATATTTCAATATTAATTGGTACGTTTATGGCAATTAGGCAAAATGATATGAAACAACTAATTGCATTTTCATCTATTGCAAATGGTGGATACATCCTCGTGGGATTGGGAACTATGAATTCAATAGGTTATGCAGGTGGATTGTTTCATGTATTTAACCATGCAATAGCTGCTGCTATGATTTTCTTATCTTTTGCAGCAGTTGTGTATAGGACGGGAACCACGAAGATTGATGAAATGGGTGGGTTAATTTGGAGAATGCCATGGACATTTGTTACATATCTTGTTGGAATAATTTCACTTGCGGGGATACCACCTACAAGCGGATTTATATCAAAGTGGATGATTTTTAGTGCGCTTGTCAACAAGGGTATGTTTATCACGTTGGCAATTACATTTATTGGAAGTGTTGGATCTTTTCTTTATGTTTTTAGACCATTAGCAGGTGTATTTTTGGGACAGCTAAAGAGAAAACATGCAGATGTAAAAGAAGTCCCCGGTATTATGTTAATACCTATGTTGTTGTTTGTTGTTCTGGTACTTTATATTGGAGTTTATCCAAAGCCAGTTTTAGATTATATAAGTTCAATAGAGAAAGTTCTTGGAATAAAACCTATTTCATACAGTGGATTTGAGATAGTAACTCCTCTGGGTAAGTGGAATACTTTAACAGTTTTTACAATGTTTGCAGTAGGTTTTATAATCGCAACAGTTTTGTATTTGATATTCCCAAGGGGAAAGAGGGTTGAATTAACTGATCAATATACTGGTGGGGATTACTTATACAATTATGACTTGTACCACTATGCGACAGGATTTTATAGGTTTATCGAACGATTGTACGATAGACATCCATCTTTTGAAAAATTGTATGGTATGTTAGCTGTGTTCTTTAGATCAATTGGTGATATTGTAACTGGTTTGATTTATAAACCAAGTCCGAGTGGATACGTTTTTTGGATTTCGGTTGTAATCCTCATAATATATTGGGTGAGGTGGTAAGAGATGACAATATTAAAGGTAATTGCAGTTTTATTAACAGGATTTTTTGTTGGATTGACTCTAGAAGGAATTGCAAGGAAAATAATGGCCAGAGTACAAAGAAGGTATGGACCTCCATGGTATCAGAATTTTATAGATGTTTTCAAGGCTCTTTCAAAAAGGGGAATTTCTCACGGTTGGATTTTTGATTTTGGAATCTTGATGGCTTTGGGTGGAGTTATTGCAACTTTAGCTTTTGTGCCATTAGGGGATTTAGTTGCGTTTCCTGGACTTGACAATATTTTTATAATAGTATATTTGTTTGCAGTTGGAGCACTTGGAATGGCAATGGGAATGGTTGGTTCTGGAAACCCAAATGCTAGTATAGGAGTTGCAAGAGCTTTAACTCAAATGCTGGGTTATGAACTACCTTATTTAATTTCTATAGCAGGTGTTTTGTATTATTATAAAACAAGTTCTGTGTCTGGATTGATGATGGCTCAGCAGAATACTTGGACTTTATTTAAAATGCCAATAGGTGGAATTGTTGCTTTTATTTCACTGCTTGGAATGTTGGGGAAAAAACCTTTTGATACACCTATTGCACCTGCTGAAATTGCATCTGGTCCAATGGTAGAACTGTCTGCCAAATATATGGGACTTTTAATGTTAATGCATACTTTTTCGATATTTGTTGAAATAGGATTGTTTGTGGATATATTCCTTGGTGTAAGTAATTATTTTACATTTCTTTTGAAATTTACGATAGTTTGGATAATTGCAACATTAATTTCATCAGTTTTGCCGAGATTTAGAATAGAACAAGTTGTTAAATTTTATTGGAAAGTACCGTTAAGTCTGGCATTTGTCCAAGTTTTATTTGTATTACTTGGTTGGGTATTTTAGGAGGTGGAATAAATGGCCGTTAATGAAAGAAGTTTATGGGAAAAAATAGCAGATAAACTTAGAAGTAGATCATTGTGGATGCTACATTATTGTACAGGTTGTGGAGCTATTGAGCTTCCTCCAACAATGACTTCAAGGTTTGATATGGAAAGATTTGGTATGGGCCCAATGGCTACTCCAAGGCAGGCGGATATTTTGTTTATAACTGGATATTTAAGTGCTAAAACACTTAGAAGGGTTATTTATACTTATGAAAAGATGGCGGAACCTAGATATGTTATCGGATTTGGATCATGCACGTTAAACGGAGGTATATATTACGATTCGTATGCTACAGTAAACAGATTGGATTATTACATTCCTGTAGATTTATATATTGCAGGTTGTATGCCAAGACCTGAAGCATTGCTCGAAGCATTTAATGAACTTATGAGAATGATAAGAAGAGGGGAAGCAAATGGATGGAAAAAATACAAAGAAAATTATGAATGGTATAAGCAGAATCAGATAAGATCCCTTGGGGAGGTGTTTGTACATGATGAATTCCATGAGTAATACGGTAGAAAAGCTAAAAAAAATAGTTAATAATTTCGAAATAACAAAGGTAGATGAAAGAGAAGTAAAGATTGAATTATCTAATGAACAAGTTTTACCAGCGCTTTTAGCTTTAAAAGAAGAGGGATATTCACATTTATCTTTAATAACAGCAGTTGATTGGATAGATGAGGGAAAGTTTGAGCTTGTTTATATTCTCTATTCTTGGAACGATGGTGGAAAATTTTTGGTTGCAACAAAAATAAATAGAGATGCTCCAAAATTTGTTACTGTAAAACACATGTGGCCTATTGCAAGATATTATGAAAGAGAGCTCCATGAGTTTTTTGGAATAGAGTTTGATGGAAATAATGACATGAGGCCGCTTTTCTTAGAAATGTGGGACGATATACCACCTCTAAGAAAAGATTTTGATCCATTTGAGTATTCGAAAAGGAAATTTCCAGATAGGGAATATCAAAAGGATGTTATTCATGAAGCTAAGATAATAAGAGGTGATATAGATGGGTGAAGTAAAGCTCTTTTTTGGTCCTAACCATCCGGGAATGCACGGTAATTTTAGTGTCCATATGTATGTTGAAGGGGATACTGTTGAAAAAGCAAGACCGTTACCGGGTTTTTTGCATAGAGGTTTTGAAAAGTTAATGGAAAGAAGACTTTGGTATCAGAATCTTGCATTAATTCCAAGGATTTGTGTGCCTGAACCAGATATTAATGAAGCATGTTATGCAATGGCTGTTGAAAAGATTGCAAAGATAGATGTTCCTGAAAGAGCCCAATGGATAAGGATGATTGTTTTAGAATTGGCAAGAATTGCAAGTCATTTAATGAGTTTTCCGGGTATTGGCGGCACTATTGGCCTTTATACAAGTTCATTTTGGGGAGTATCAGATAGAGATCGCATTTTAGATATTTTTGAAAATTTAACTGGTGCGAGAGTTTATCATATGTACATAATACCCGGAGGAGTTAGAAAAGATTTAACTCCGAAGATACAAGATTTAATCTTTAATACTTTAAATTACGTTGAAGAAAGATTGGGGGAATATGAAACTTTAATTTTTAAAAATAGGATAGTTCATACGAGATTAAAAGGAATAGCTTTATTAGATAAGGAAACGGCATTAGAACTTGGTGTTACTGGGGTTGGTCTTAGGGCAACAGGAGTGCCATATGATATTAGAAAAGTTGATCCTTATTTGTTCTACGATAAAGTTGATTTTGAAGTTCCTACAGCTGCTGAAGGAGATGCATACGCAAGAGTATACCTTAAATATCTTGAAATATATCAAAGTATAAAAATCATTAGGCAATGTCTTGAAAAGATGCCAGAAGGAAAAATTAATGTTCCAATTAGTGAAGGTAACGCCCTTAGGTATAGAATACCAAAAGGTCAAGCCTATGTGCATATAGAATCGACAAGAGGGGAATATGGTTATTATATGGTTTCAGATGGAGGGGAAAAACCATATAGAGTAGCAGTACGTGGAGCTTCATATCCTCAAACATTTATAGGTATAGAAAAGTATTTACCTGGAACAAGAATAGAAGATGTTCCAATTTGGCTTTCAACAATGGATGTTTGTGCTCCAGAGGTAGATAGATAAGGAGGGGACATAATGGCAAATAAATCAATTCCTAAAAAAGAGTTTTTTGCTCCTATAAAAGCGTGGAAATATATATTTAAAAAACCAGTTACTATAAAAGTTCCTTATGTTAAAAGAGAAGCAGCGGAAAGATATAGGGGATTTCACATAAATGATTGGAATGAGTGTATTGGTTGTGGGACATGTGCAAAGATCTGTCCAACAGATGCCATTAGAATGGTTGAAGTTAATGATTTGCCGCACGAATACGGTAAAAAAACGCAACGTCCTGTCATAGATTATGGAAGATGTTCATTCTGTGCAATGTGTGTGGATATATGTACTACAGGCTCACTAAAGATGACTAGAGAATATGTCCATGTTTCTCCAGAACCGGAAGATTTTATATTTGCACCTACCGAAAAGGGAATCCATGGAATTGAGGATGTTCCTGTAGGATGGGTTAGAGATGAAGGTTCTGATTTACTTGAACTTGAAAGAGTAGAAATGGAAATGATTGAAGGTGAGGGACGTGCAAAATCTTTTATTGAATATGTAAAAGGATACAGTAAGGAACAAGCTATGCATGAGGCGGCACGATGTGTCGAATGTGCTTTGTGTACGGATAGATGCCCTCAACATATGCAAATTCCAGAATACATAAAGGCAATATGGAGAGATGATTTAACAGATGCACTAAAATGGCTTTTAAAGGGAAACGAGGAAAATAACATGTTAGGTGCAAATCCATTTTCTGCAGTTTGTGGAAGAGTTTGTACGCACAAATGTGAAGAAGCTTGTTCTTTGGGAAATAGAGGAGAGGCTATAGCAATAAGATGGTTAAAGAGGTATATCGTTGATAACGTACCAGAGTATGATAAAGTTTTGGAAATTAAACCGGAAAATAAAGGTAAAAAAGTTGCAATTGTTGGTTCTGGGCCAGCAGGTCTTTCAGCTGCGTACTTTTTAGCAACTATGGGATATGATGTAGAAGTTTTCGAATCTTTATCAAGACCCGGTGGGGTAATGAGATACGGAATACCATCATACAGGTTGCCAGATGAGGCCCTTGACAAAGATATAGCTTTTATTCAAGCTTTGGGCGTAAAGATACACGTTGGTGTCTCTGTTGGAAAGGATATACCTCTCCAAAAATTAAAAGACGAATTTGATGCGGTATTTGTATCCACAGGATTTACTTTGGGACGTTCAACTGGAATTCCAGGAACGGAACATGAAGATGTAATTCAGGCATTACCTCTTTTAAGGGAAATCAGAGATTATCTTAGAGGAGAAGGACCAAAACCCAAGATCCCTAAAAGTTTAGTAGTAATAGGTGGAGGTAATGTAGCAATGGATGTTGCAAGATCTATGGCAAGACTGCAGATAATGGAATACGGTAAAGTTGATGTAAAGGTAACGAGTTTGGAAAGAACATATGAGGAAATGCCTGCTGATATGGAGGAAATAGAAGAAGGGGCTGAAGAAGGTGTAAAGTTCTATCCGGGGTGGGGTCCTGTAAGGATTGTTATTGAAAACGATAAAGTTAGGGGAGTGGAATTAAAGAAGTGTTTGCAGGTTTTTGATGAAAATAGAAGATTTAATCCTAAATTTGATGAAAATGAAAGACAGACATTAAAAGCTGAAATGGTTGTTGAAGCTATTGGTCAAGCACCGGATTATAGTTATCTTCCTGAAGATTTAAAAGAAAAATTGGAGTTTGTCAGAGGAAGAATTTTGACGAATGAATATAGACAGACATCTGTTAAATGGTTGTTTGCAGGAGGAGATATTGTAAATGGTCCGGATATTATACACGGTGTAGCAGATGGATATTGGGCAGCAAGGGGAATTGATGAATTTCTTACAAAGGGGGTAAAATAATGTCTATTGAAGATATTTTAAAGGTTGCGGAAAATTTTGAAATAGAGGGATTTAAGTTTTACAAAGAGAAAAAAGAAGAGGTAAAAAATAAGTTGGCAAGAGAAGTGTTGGAATTTTTGCAAGAAATGGAAAAAGAGCATACGGAATATATTAGAAAGATAAGGAAA
Organism: Thermosipho sp. 1244; assembly: GCF_018588215.1. Lineage (NCBI taxonomy): Bacteria > Thermotogati > Thermotogota > Thermotogae > Thermotogales > Fervidobacteriaceae > Thermosipho > Thermosipho sp. 1244. The sequence continues at coordinate 244,052 of NZ_LNGA01000012.1, read as the reverse complement.
GCCTTAGAAAAAGAAATGGAAATACCAGTTGCACCTTTAGATACGACAAAAGACTTTTTTAATGAGAGACTTAAGGGCCAAAAGATAGAAGAAACACCATCTGAAGATGATATAAAAGATTTGTCAATTTTAAGAATGGCATTGTTGATAGAAAAAGATTTTGTAAATTATTATGATAAAGCTGCAGAAAGAGCAAAGGTAATGGAAAATAAGACGCTAGAAAGTATATTAATAAACTTAAGAGAATGGGAAAAGGGACATGTAAATTTAGTTAAAGAGCTTATTTTACAGATATTTGAGAAGAACAGGTTGGATTTGGGATTTTATCCATTTTAAATAAGAAAGGCACCCATTTGGGTGCCTTTGTTTATAGATTTAAATGCGGTATAATAATAATGTACCATAACTTGTTTTTAAAGGAGTGGATAACATGCCAGAATTTTCTAATCCATTTTCAGGGTTAAAATCTGATAGGAAATTAACTCATGATGAATTGGTTAGAGCTATTCGTTATATGATTTCAGCTGAGTATGAAGCTATACAACTTTACATGCAGTTAGCAGAATCTACGGATAATGAACTTGCAAGGGAAGTATTAATAGATATAGCAAATGAAGAGAGAGTACATGCAGGTGAATTTTTAAGGTTATTAAAAGAACTTGAACCAGATGAAGAGAAGTATTACAACGAAGGAGCTATGGAAGTTGAAGAAGAAATAAAAAAGTTAAAGGGTAAACTTTAATCGTCTATATCTTTTAAAATTCTATTTGTATTAAAATTTACTTTTGTTAATAAAGAAGGATTTTTATTTATTATTTGCTTAATACCTACATCATTTTCAAGTTTGAAAATTTCACCAAAAAGGGATTTGTGTACAAAAGTTGGAAAACCCTTTTTGTTGTTGAAAAATGGAGCAATAATTAAGTGTTTTCCGTCGCAGTATTTTTGAATGGTTTTTATATCTTCTTTTTTTATAAACGGCATATCTGCTAGGAAAATTGCAACGTATTCGGGAAGAATATCTGTACTTATTATTTCTTTTATTGCTAATTTAATTGATGTACTAATGCCTTTTTTATAATTTTTGTTTTTAAGAACAAAAAAGTTATCTGGAACCACAAAATTATCCTTTATAAAATTCCATAAAGGATTAACAACTATGTAATTTTTATCGAAATTGCAACCTTTTACTAGGTTTATTACCATTTGAAACATGAATTTATCGCCAATAGTATGTAGCAATTTTATACCGTTTTTATACCTTTTTCCTTCACCTGCAGCTAAAATAATTGAATATATACTTTTCTGCATTTTTATCCCCTTAAAATATTATACCATATAAAAAATCTCTCCGCAGATGCAGAGAGATTTTTTTAATATCCTTTTCTCCTTCCGCTACCTAAACCTCTTCCAAATCCGAGATGGCCCATTCTTTTCCCAGAACCTCTAAGTGATGGGTTTTCATAGTTTGGCCGGATTGCGTTTTTGGGACATTTTTCCATACATAAGCCGCATCTTGTACAAATGTTGTTGTTTATAAAAGGATAGCCATCGTCTTGGATGAAGATAGCATTTTCCACGGGACACACATTGACACAAATCTTACATTTTACACAATCTTCTTTCTTTACCCATGGCATAATATCACCCCTGTAATTGCGTTTTAACTAATTCCAATGCTTTACTTATTTCGAGCGTGTCCACTGTGATGGGTATGTATCCAAGTTCTTCAAGCTTTTTTTTGGAACTTTTTCCCATAGACATTCCTACCCATACTTTGCAATCTCCTAAAAATTCAAGAATTTCATCCACTTTTGCATGTAAGTGGTTTTTTGCATATGGATTTTGTCTTTCTTCTTTTTTTACAAAATTTGTTCCATCAAATTCGTAAATCAAATAAGTATTAGAGTGACCAAAATGTTCTGGGTTCATTGTTTTTCCATCTACTGTTCCTATTGCAACTAACATAATATCACCTTAATTTGTTGCGCTTTCTGTTTTTTCTAGTTTTCCATTCTTGAAATTTTCAATTGTATTTTTTACTGTGTCTTTTTGTGTTATATAAACATCTATTTTTGCAGCTTTAAGGACATCAAAAGCATTTTTTCCTACACTTTGAGAAATTAATACTTTAACGCCTTTGTTTACAAGCATTTGGGAGACTTTTGGACCTTTACCATGTGCTTCTGATGAGTCGTTTTCTATAACTTCTACTATTTCATCTTTGTCAGTATCGTAAATGATAATGTACTCTGCCCTTGCGTACCTATCGTTGATCATTGAATCAAGAGTTTTACCTTCAGATGGGATTGCTATTTTCATGCTTCCTCCTCCTTTTTTATGATTTTAATTAACTTTTTGTATATTTCCATTATTGCCTTTGCCGCTTTACTATCTTTAAATGTAACTATAGGTTTACTTTCAAGGATTGCATTTTCTACAGTCTCGTCAAATGGAATTTTTCCCAGTATTGATATGTTTTCTTTTTGACAAAAACTTTCTATTTCTTTTGAAATTTCTTCATTAATGTCGTATTTGTTAATTACAATTGCAAAATCCCTTTTGAAATGTCTAACGGTATCTATGATCCTTTTTAAATCATGTATACCACTTGAAGTAGGTTCTGTTACAATTATGACAAAATATGTAGCGGCAATTGATGAAGTTGCTGGACAACCAATGCCAGGTGCTCCATCAATTAAAACTATTTCTTTTTTTAGATTTTTAGCCTTTTCAATTGCTAATTTTCTAACCTCTGCAACCAATCCTCCTGAAGTTTCTTCACCTGGAGTTAAGTTTCCATGGACTATATTTTTTGTTTTTGAGGTAGAATAATAAAATTTACCAGATAATGATTCTTCCAGGTTAATGGCGTTTTGTGGGCATGAAATTACACACGCATTACAACCTTCACAGGCATATGGATCAACTTTATATGAACCATCAAACACAATTGCTTCAAATCTGCATATTTTTTTACATATCCCACAATTATTGCATTTTTCGTGATCAATTATTGCTTTTTTTCCTCCGTAGTATTCATATTTTTCTAATACCTTTGAATTAAACATTAGGTTTAAATTTGCCGCATCTACGTCACAATCTGCTAGAATTGCATTGTCAAATAAAATTCCAAGTGAAGAACTTAATGTTGTTTTACCGGTTCCACCTTTACCACTAACTATTGCTATTTGTTTCATTTTACCAGCTCCTTTATTGTTTCATAAACTGCTATGAATTTTTCTTGATAATCCGGAAAATATTCAGTAAATAATTTTCCTTCGGAGTAGATTTCGGCGATTTGTCTTTCAAAAGGAACTCTCATTAAAATTGGTATGCCTTTTTCTGCAGCAAAGTCATCAATTATCTTTGTTTTGGAACTATCACGATTTATTATAATGCCTGAAGGAATGTTCATTTCGTTAACAAGCTCAAAAGCAAGCTTTAAATCGTGTAATCCAAAGGTAGTAGGTTCTGTAACGAGAATTGCAAAGTCAACATTTCTTAGTGTTTCAACAACTGGACATGAACTTCCAGGTTGCGAATCAATTATTACAATTTCTGCACTATTATCAATATGTTTTTTTAATTGTCTGATAATTTTGACACCAGAGGGCTCACCTATGTTTAACAATCCCATCCCAAATTTTAAATTTTCATTTATTTTTCCCAGCATTATTTTACCGATGCTTTTTGGCTTTTCAGTTATGGCGTTTACAGGACATACCATTTTACACACTCCACAACCATGACACAAGTTTTCAAAAACCATAGCTCCAGATTCAAAGACGGATATGGCTCCAAATTGACAGTTTTTTGAACATTCACCACATCTAATACATGTATTATTATCGACAACAGGAAGTAAAAGTTCTACATTTTCTTCATGGGTAAATGAAATATCGAAAAAAATGTGATCATTTGGTTCTTCCACGTCTGCATCGAGTAATTGTACAGATTTTATTTTGGATAATGTCCACGCGAGGTTTGTCGAGATGGTTGTTTTACCAGTTCCGCCTTTTCCACTTAATATTGCAATCTTCATACGATACCCTCCTATATGCATTTTACATATATCTACTTTCATTATAATAACTCGGGGTAAAGATGTCAAATTAATTTAATTTAACATTTATATTAAATAGCCCGTCTAAAGATAGACGGGCTACTTTTTTATTTAGATATAAGAATGTTTTGTGCGGCTTTAATTAATGGGTAAGCTGTTGGTGCCGATGTTAGAAGAGGATGTGTACCAATTTGGGAAATGAATAATTCTGTAATACTTGTATTTTTTTGTATAGCCATTCCTATAACATTTATAAGTTCACCTGCGCTATCTCCGCCGACTACTTCCCCGCCAATTATGATATCGGATTCTTTTGATACTATCAACTTTACGATTTGTTTATTTGTATTTGGAAGAGATCCAGGATGTTTGTCGACACCTTCGAAGTATCCTGTTTTGACGTCAAAATTGTTTTTTAAGGCTTCTTCTTCGGTTAAACCTGCGGAGGCAAAAACCTTGTTTCCAATCTTTGTCGAAAAGATTCCTATAGTTCCAAGAAAACTTCTTACAGTTGAGAGTTTATACAAATTCATCCCTGCAATTCTTGCTTCAGAAGTTGCAGTTGAAGCAAGCATTATAGAAACACTTTTTCTTGTTATAAAGTCGACCTTTTGTGCGCAATCGCCAATTGCAAATATATCTGGATCACTAGTACGCATATAACTATCAACTCTAATTGCATTGTATTTATTCAATTCTAATCCCATATTTTTTGCTAATTCAGAATTTGGGGTGTATCCTGTGGCAAAAATTACTGCATCTGCCTTTAAGATTTCATTATTTTCTAATTTTACTTCTTCAACTCTATCTGAACCTGTAATTTCTGTGACTTTTGTGTTGGTTAGTACTTTTATTCCCATACTTTCAAGTTCTTTTTGGGCTATACTTGCTATATCGCTATCGAAGGCTTTACCCAAGATATGTGGCAAAATTTCAACAAGTGTAACATCTTTTCCAATGTGTGCTAATTGATCAGATATCTCTACACCAATAAAGCCTGCACCTATAACTACTATTTTATTCAATCCTTTTAATGCTTCTAACATTTTATCAAGGTATTCTTTGTTTTTTGGAACGTAAAATACGTTTTCTAAATCTTTACCTGGAATATTCGGGATAAATGGTTTTGATCCTGTTGCAAGTATTAGCTTTTCATACTCAAATTCATTACCATTCTTTGTGAATATTTTCTTTTCCTTTCTGTCAATTTTTATTACCTCATCTTGTAAAAAGTCTATCCCTGCTTTTTCAATAGGAGCTAGTGGAATAATGTTTTTTTCCGTTGTTCCTAAAAATCCAAAAACGTATGGAATACCACATGGAACCATTGCATCTTTTTCTTTCCTAATCATTAGAAAGCTTTTGTCTGGATAACAACATTTTCCCGTCGTAGCCGCTACAATTCCCGCTGCACTTCCGCCTATTGTTATTACATTGTATTTCTGTTTCATATCAATCCCTCCTTAATTATCTAGGTGAATAAATTCACAATAAAAAGTACCATATACCCTTATGAAGACATTTTTGTTATATATATATTGCATATATATTCAATTTTATTATAGTATTCTATTATGTATATGTCAAGAACAATTATTCGAGTTCAAACTTTGAAACTTTTGTGATGAATTTTTCTATAATGTTTTTAATCTTTGTTAATTCTTTCTTATTTAGTTTGAGTTGTTCAATTCCTTTGTTGGTTATATTGTAAACTTTTTTTGAAGGGCCTTGAGCATTTGAATCCCATTTAGATATGATAAAACCTTCGTTTTCTAGTCTTGATAAAATTCTATATAAGTTTCCCATTTGACCCAATCCAGTAAGTTCTATCCCGTATTCTGAGAGTCTATTTGCGATTTCGTATCCATGTAGAGGAGTTTCTGCTATAATTAGCAATATAAATGGTTCTATAAAAGTTTTTCTGTATTTTCCTGCACCTTTCATAATTACCTCCAATTTGTAATTTTTTCCAATTCAAGAAGATATTTTTTCCATTTCAAATCGCTATTAAATCCGCCTATATTGTTTTTTCCAATTACTCTATGACATGGAATATATATTGGGAGTTGGTTTTTGTTCATGGCAAATCCTACTACTCTTGGGTTTACATCTAATTTTTTTGCAATTTTGCCATATGTCATCGTTTGACCATAAGGTATATTTTTAACAAACTCCCAAATTTTATTGAAAACTTTTCCACTAGATAGTTTTACATCAAAATCCAGTTTTTTTCTCTTTCTATTTAGGTATTCAATTATTTGTTGAGTGAAAATATTATCCTGAGTTTCTTCTTCTTCTTCTTCGATTTTGTTTGAAAGTTTGATTTTGGTTACTTTATTATCTTCAACGTATAAAATTATACTTCCAATTTCCACATTTACAAAGAATTTTTCCAAATTTTCTCCTCCATTTCCTATTTAATATTATATCACTTTTTGATGTATGATTTTTGTTATATAATATTATTATAAATGTCTTTTTAAGAGGTGATTTATATGTTGTTGGTTCCAAATCCTAAAGAGTTAAAGATTAAAAATGGGTATTATGAAATAAAATCTGGTGGTTACATTTTTATTCCTACAAAATCACTTTTTTCATCGGCAAATATGGTAAAAGAACTTCTAAATAAAAATGGTATAACCGTTAATATTACGTTATACATGGGAAGGAAAGTTTTTATTTACTCGAAAATAGATAGAAATAAGATAAAAAAAAGAGATGGATATATTCTAGAAATTAATAAAGACGGAATTTTTATAGTTGCTAATAATAACGCAGGAATTCATAATGGGTTTATGACCTTTATGCAGATTGTGAAAAACTTTGAAAATAAAATACCTTTTCTTGAAATAAAGGATTGGCCAGATATTGAGAATAGGGCATTTATGCTTGATATAAGCAGGGATAAGGTACCAAAAATGGATTTTTTCTTTGAACTTATTGACCTATTAGCACAATTGAAGTACAATCAGCTTCAACTTTATATTGAACACACTTTTGCATATCAAAATCACGAAAGGGTTTGGAAAGAATATTCGCCATTAACTGCGGATGAAATCATAATTTTAGATAAATATTGTAAAGAACGTTTTATTGAATTAATCCCAAACCAGGCTTCTTTTGGACATATGGAAAAATGGTTGATACACAATGAGTACAGTTATATGGCTGAGACTTTTGAGTTTGACACACCCTGGGGAGAACATTATTCCAAACCTTTTACCCTTTCTCCTGCTGTAAAAGACACGATATTGTTTTTAGATTCGCTTTATAGCGAGCTTTTACCTCATTTTTCTAGTAAGTATTTTAATATAAATGGAGATGAAACTTTTGATCTTTGTCAAGGAAAATCAAAGGTTTTATGTGAAAAATACGGAAAAGGTAAAGTTTATTTGGATTTTATTCTAAAGATACATAAATTGGTTAAAAAACATGGGAAAAGAATGATGATGTGGGCGGATATATTAAAATACCATCCAGAGCTTTTTGAAAAACTTCCCAAAGATGTAATTTATTTGATTTGGGGATATGAAAAAACACATGAATTTGACAGAGAATGCGAATTATTTAAGGGGTTTGATTTTTACGTTTGTCCTGGGACTTCTAGTTGGAATTCGTTTTTGGGGCGAGTTGAAAATGCAATTTTGAACATTAAAAATGCCGTGGAAAATGGGTTAAAATATAAAGCTAAAGGGATTATGTTAGCTGATTGGGGAGATAATGGTCATTGGCAACATATTCCCATTTCATATCCCGGGATTTTTTATGCAAGTGCTTTATCTTGGGGATTCAATGAAAATAAAGATTTGGATGTTTTTGATTTTCTCAAGCTTTATTTTGGAAAGGAAACAGCGATTCTTTTGGTAGATATGGGAAATGCGTATAAATTAACAGATGTTGATTTTCCGAATTCAACCATTTTTGCACTTGTTTATATTTATCCTGAAAAACTCAGATATGAGTTTTTAAAAGACCTTGATTTAGAAAAACTTTTAAATACAAAGAAATTTTTAGAGGAAAAGTATGAATTTACAAAACATGTGCATGATGAATTAATAAAGAAGGAGTTAAGAAATTCTATAAAATTTTCTATTTTATCTTTAGAAATAATAATAGCATTGAAGAAGTTAGCTATGAGAACTATAAGGGAACTTCCTAAAGTTACCAAGCAAGAATTTAAAATAAGATTGGAAAAGTTAATCAGTGAATTTAAGGAAATATGGTTATCAAGAAATAGAATAGGTGGGTTGAAATTTAGTGTGCAGAAATTAGAAAAAATAAAGAAGTTTTTTGAGTAGTGCACCTTTAAGGAGTGATTTGTTTACAAAAAAATGAAGTGTGGTATAATTAAATTAGTATTTTCTAAGTGGAGGTGAAGATTTATGGGGTGCGTAGTTTTATAAGAGATTTTATTGATACTATTAAGGCTATTGAAGAAGATAGAAAGGAGCTTTCCAAAAAAGATCCTTCCATTGAGAAAGTTTACCAAATTTTTTTGCATACCGGTTTTCAGGCATTGGTTCTTTACAGACTTTCACATCTTTTTTACAAATATGATTTAAAATTTCTTGCTTTTTTGGTTCATTATATTTCAAAGATTTTATTTTCTGCAGATATAAGTCCTGCTGCTTATATTGAACCTGGGGTTGTAATTGATCATGCTATAGGAGTTGTAATAGGATCTACTGCAACGGTTAGAACGGGGACTTTGATATATCATGGTGTTACACTTGGAGCTAGAAATATTCAAAAAGGTAAGAGACATCCTGATATTGGAAAAAATGTTTTAATAGGTGCAGGGGCAAAAATTTTAGGACCTGTAAAAATAGGTGATGATGCAAGGATAGGAGCTAATTCTGTTGTGCTTGCGGACATTCCAAGTGGAACAACTTTTGTAGGGGTGCCCGCAAAAAATGTGTATGAAAAAATTGAAAAAATAGAATGGATTATATAAAAGGAGGATAAAGTGTATGGTGGAAAGTACACCTTTGATATATATTGAAAAGTTAAATCTTTTTGCAAAGTTAGAGAAAAGTAATTTAGGAGGTAGTATTAAGGATAGACCCGCATTTTTTATGTTAAAAGGAGCTTTGAAAGATGGGATAAAGACAAAATTAGTTGTTGAACCTACTAGTGGAAATACGGGAATTGCACTTGCTTGGATTGGGAAAAAATTAGGATTTGATGTAATACTTACAATGCCGGAAACTATGACAAAGGAAAGGATAGATTTGATGAGAGCTTTTGGAGCAGACGTTGTCTTAACACCGGGTGAAAAAGGTATGAAAGGGGCAATTGAGAAGGCAAAAGAAATTGTAAATGAAAAAGGAGCATATATGCCAAATCAATTTTCAAATAAATACAATGTTTTGGCACATAAATTAACAACTGGGCCGGAGATCTTACGACAAATGAAGTTTGATGTTGACGTGTTTGTTGCGGGTGTAGGAACGGGTGGAACTATAACAGGTGTTGGTACTGTGTTGAAAAGTATTTTTGGTGATAAAGTTAAGATTGTTGCTGTTGAGCCAGAAAGTTCAGCAGTTCTTTCTGGAAGACCTGCAGGAAAACATAAAATACAAGGTATTGGTGCAGGCTTTATACCAGATATTTTAGATTTAAATGTGATAGATGAAATAGTTACAGTTTCCGATGAAGAAGTGTTTGAGATGTTTGGTTACTTGAATAAAAATTTAGGATTAAATGTAGGAATTTCTTCTGCTGCCAATGCATTGGTTGCTACAAGATATTCAAAGCTTGGAAGAGTGGTTACAGTTTTTCCAGATGATGTTAGTAAGTATATTTCTGTTTTAACTAATTTGTAACTTCTAAAGTGTTGACCTTTTGTTTTTTTTCATGATATACTGATAATGTAACCTTTAAATTGGTCCAGTGAGGCCAAAAAGGAGATGAGAAAATGTCTTTAATTTTAGTTTTTTTAGGAATTAAATATGAATATTGGCTTCTACCGTTTTACGGTAGAGGCCTTTTGTTTTTTAGGGGGTGTTAGTTTGGTTGTCATTGTTGCGGGAAGTAAGAGTGATTCTTATGTGGTTGATAAGGTAGTATCTATTTTGGATGAGTTTAAAGTGGAGTATGTGGTAAAGTATTTATCTGCTCATAGGACGCCAGAACTTTTGGATGAATTTATCAGAAAGTGTGAAAGAGATGGTATAAAAGTTTATATTGCTATCGCAGGAGGGGCTGCACATTTACCAGGGGTTATTGCTTCTAAAACTTTAAAACCTGTCATAGGTGTTCCTGTAAAGTCGGAAGATTTAGGGGGATTAGATTCTTTACTTTCAATTGTTCAAATGCCCAATGATATTCCAGTTGCAACTGTGGGGATTAACAGGGGGAAGAATGCGGCTATGCTTGCAGTTGAAATGTTAGCGTTAACCGACGAGGTTTTATCTAAAAAGTTAAAAGAATACCGCTCAAAGCTTGTGGGGAAGTATCTCTAAGGGGGAAACTATATGGAGGGAAAAACAAAAATAGTTGAAAATTATGGGGATTATGTTATTTTGAACTTTAAAGATGATATTACTGCGGGGGATGGAGAAAAACATAGTATTTTAGCAGGTAAAGGATCTATTTGTGCGGAGATAACGGCAATAGCAATGAAATATTTAAATTATAAGGGGATTTACACGCAATTTTTGGATTTTGAAAAACCTAATAGAATAAAAGCTGTGCCGTTGAAAATGTTTCCAATTGAAGTAGTTGCTAGATTAAAAAAGGCGGGATCTTTTATAAGAAGGTATGGGGGAGATGAAGGAGAAGAGATAAAAGAACCTCTTGTTGAATTTTTTATTAAGGACGATACTAAACATGATCCCATGGTGTGTGATGAACACTTGGTGCTTTTTGGATTATGTACAAAGGAGCAAGTGAAGGAAATAAAAAATATTACAAAAAAAATAGCTTTGGAATTAAAAAACTTTTTTGAAGAAATTGGATTTGATTTGTGGGATATGAAGTTTGAATATGGTCTAGATAAAAATGGAAAGGTTTGTCTTGGAGATGAAATTTCTCCCGATACATTAAGACTTAGGAAAACTAAAGAAATATTTGATAAAGATGTGTACAGAAAGAATTTAGGAGATCCTCTTGAAAAATATAGGGAGGTTTTAAACGCATGCAAAAGTTTAAATTTATTGTAGATATACAATATAAGAGTAATGTAAGGGATCCACGGGGAGAAACGATTGCAAGAGTATTAAGGGAAGAAAATAACATACCCGTTGATAGTATAAGAATAGGAAAATCTATACATGGTGAAATTGAAGCAAAGGATAAAGAAGAAGCCAAAAAAAAGGTGATTGAAGCTTGTGAAAAACTTTTAGTAAACCCTGTGACAGAGGAGTATAAGGTGGAGATAGAATGAAGGCCGGTGTGGTAGTTTATCCGGGTTCAAATTGTGATAGAGACGCGTATTATGCTTTAAATTTGGCTGGATTTAAAACTTATTATGTTTCACCAAAAGATGATATAAATAATCTAGATTTGGTTGTTTTGCCTGGGGGATTTTCATATGGGGATTACTTAAGACCTGGAGCAGTTTCTGCAAGAGAGTCTAGTTCTGTAAAAGAATTTGTGGAAAATGGAGGTTTTGTTATTGGAATATGTAATGGATTTCAAATTTTAGTGGAAATGGGATTGCTGTCTGGAGCACTTTTACAAAATGAATCTGGAAAGTTTATTTGTAAGTTTGTAGAGCTGGAAGTTGTTGATAATACTACTCCTTTTACCTTATTCTATAAAAAAGGTGAAAAAATAAGACTACCTATAGCCCATGGTTTTGGAAGATATGTTTCTGTAAGTAATCCAAAGGTAGTGTTTAGATACACAGAAAATGTAAATGGTTCGGATGAATTTATTGCGGGAATATATGAGAAAAATGTATTGGGAATGATGCCACATCCTGAAAGAGCGGTAGATGAGTATTTGGGAAGTACAGATGGTCTAAAACTGTTCAGATCTGTTTTTGAATACATTAGAGGTGGTAATATATGAAATATATAGATATTTTAGAGAAAAAGTTAAATCGAAAAGCAACACTTGCAGAAAAAGAGGCTTTTACTGTAATGTGGAGTGAGCATTGTGGTTACTCTCATACAAAAAAATACATAAAATCTTTACCGTTAATTAGTTTGGAATCCGGCAATGCAGGATTGGTTTCTCTAAATGAGGACTATGTTCTTTCGTTTAAAATTGAAAGTCATAATCATCCTAGTGCTATTGAGCCATACAACGGGGCTGCAACGGGAGTGGGGGGGATTATAAGAGATATTCTTGCTATGGGGGCAAGACCTACAGCTATTTTGGATTCGTTACATATGCATAAGGTTATAGATGGCATAATAGAAGGAATAGCCGATTATGGAAATTCAATAGGGGTGCCTACAGTAGGAGGAGAACTTAGGATAAATGATGCCTATAGGTATAATCCTCTTGTTAATGTAATGGCTGTTGGAATTGTAAAACGTAAAGATATAGTTCCTTCTAAGGCAACAAGACCGGATCAGGTTATTGTAATTTTTGGAGGAGCTACAGGTAGAGATGGGATTCATGGGGCATCCTTTGCCTCTGAGGATTTGAATGGGAAGCGAGCAAATAAATTATCTATCCAAGTGGGAGATCCTTTTTCTGAAAAAATGCTCATTGAGGCATTTCTAAAAATGTTAGAAGAGGGGTTAATAGAAGGAGCACAAGATTTAGGTGCCGGAGGAGTTTTGTCAGCTACTTCTGAATTAGTTGCTAAAGGTGGATTGGGGGCGGTAATAGATCTTGAAAAGTTACCGTTAAGAGAACCTGACATGAAACCAATTGAGATTTTAATAAGCGAAAGTCAAGAAAGAATGGCAATAATAACTTCTCAAGAAAAAGCGAAAAAGGTTTTAAAAATTGCAGAGGAACATTTACTATACGGTGCAGTTGTAGGAAAAGTGACAAATGATGGAATTTATCATGTAAGATATAAAGGAGAAACCATTTTAATGGTTCCAGCTTTGTTATTATCGGAAGCACCAGAAGAGGAAATTGTCGACTTTTCTGTTGATTCAATTCCAAAAGATATTTCTTTGAAATTTAAAAACGTGGATGCAAGCGAAGTTTATACGCAGTATGATTATATGGTGGGAACTAATACGGTACTTCCACCTGGGTTTGGCCCTGCTGTAATGAGAGTTAAAGGAACAGAGCTCTTTTATTCACTATTGACTCACAGTAGAGCAGATATTGGTGAAAAAAGTCCATACTGGGGGTCATATATAGCTGTATTGGAGAGTGTTAGAAAAACTTTATCTGTAGGTGGAGAGCCACTTGGAATTACCGATTGTATAAATTACGGTGATCCAGATGTTGAGCCAGTCGGATTGGCGGCTATGATGAAAGGATTGAAAGATGCATGTGAGTTTTCAGGTGTAGGTGTGGCGAGTGGAAATGCTTCACTGTATAACACAAATAATGGAATTCCAATACCGGCTACTATGGTAATTGGAATGGTTGGAAAGGTAGAAAAAGTTATTAAGCCAAAAATGGGAGATTTATATCTAATTGGTTGGAAAGATTTTGAACTTGAAAGGGAGAAAATTCTTTGGAAAGAAATTAGAAATCAAGTTTTGAAAGGAAATTTTGTAATTTCATCTACAAAATTTGATAAAATTACATATTTAAAGGATTTAAAATTGAAGATCCCGCCACTAAATCACTCGCCTATCCATCAATTGATCTTGGTTATTGGGAAAGATGTAAAGAGTAACCTTCCTTTAAAGAAACTTACCCCCTAAATGTACTTATCCTAGGAAGTGGGACAAATAAAAAAATAATTTATTAATTTTTTCAAACAACATGGCTTTGGTACTCCACTGGAGCCATGTTGTTTAGCCTTTTTTATATCTTCCACTCTTTAACTATCTTTTGTCTTAATATGCGTTATATCACTTACAAATTTTTCCATAGTCTTTTACTTCTAAAGTTTCTTCAAATGTTGTTTTTTCAGATAATTTTTCTTTCGTATTTTTTCATAAAGTTTCATTTCTTTCATTCGGTAATATGTGCTTCTTAAATTCCTGCACTTTCTTTTCTAAAAAAACTCTTGTTGTTTTTATTTTACAACTTTGGGGATATTTTTTATTGTTTCATTTTTGGGTTCAAAGAAAAACTGGGGGTATTTTTTTAATTGGAGTGTTTATGTCCAAATATTAGAGTTTATTACATTTATCCTTTATTATATTAAACTATAATAGTTAAGTATTTAATTTTATATATATTTTTTTACTGTTATAATCTTTCCTGTGAAAGGGGAGATATGATGGCGACAAGAGAATATTTTAAGATTGATGAAATTTCAGTAAATAATCCTATTTTTTCACCAATGCGAATGACTATTGAGACTGCTTTTTACAGAAATAATGTAGAACTTGTTACTACTCCTAAAGAAGCATATAAACTTGCAAAAAATTCTCCAGGAACTATAGTGACTGGTTGGGAAGTTTACAATCCAGAAATGCTTGGACTTGAAAGAGGCACAAAAGTATTGTTATTTAATGATGGTGCGGTAACGGGTAGATATGCTGCAGGTCGAAGAATATTAGGTACAAGTGATGATAAAAAATATTTGGAAATTGTCCGTGAAGCGGTTTATAACACAAGATATAAAAAGATGTACCATGGGATATCATTTTCAGGACTTTCAGAGGAATTTATGGTAAAAAATCATATTTTAATACCTCAAGGTTATGAAATTTTACTTTATAATTGGTTGTTAAATTTTCAATATCCTTCTCAAGAATATGAGAGTATGTATAGGAAATCTTTTAGATATAACGAAGGAGATATATATGTTTTTGTGGATCCTGATTGGAAACACCCAGATTTCCCATTAGGGCTTGCAATTTTTGATTCAGAACACAATTGTTCTGCTATTCTTGGAATGAGATATTTTGGTGAGTTAAAAAAGGGAACCTTGACACTTGCATGGAGCATTGCAAATAGGAATGGATTTGTGTCTTGTCATGGTGGAATAAAAATATTAAAAAATGAAAAAACAGATTTTGTAGCCGCATTTTTTGGATTGTCTGGTTCTGGAAAGTCAACGCTTACTCATGCAAAACATTCAAAATACGATGTAACTGTTTTACACGATGATGCATTTATTATATCAACTAACTCTTTATCATCTATTGCACTTGAGCCATCTTATTTTGATAAGACAGCAGATTATCCGTCAAATTCAGAAGATAATAAATATTTATTATCTATACAGAATTGTGGCGTTACAAAAGATGAAAATGGTAATTTGATTCCCGTAATGGAAGATTTAAGAAATGGAAATGGAAGGGCAATAAAATCAAGGCTTTGGTCATCTAATAGGGTTGATAAGTTTGATAGCCCTATTAATGCAATCTTTTGGTTAATGAAGGATCCTACATTACCACCAATTGTAAAAATTGATTCTCCAAATATGGCATCGGCAATGGGTGCTTTGTTAACAACAAAAAGGACATCTGCAGAAAAGTTGGATAATGATGTTGATCCAAATGCATTGGTTTTTGAACCATATGCAAATCCATTTAGAACTTATCCGTTAAAAGAGGATTATGAAAAGTTTAAATTTGTATTTGAAAAAGGAGTTCAATGTTATATTTTGAATACCGGATACTTTATAAACAAAAAAGTGCCAAAACACATAACAATACAATTGATTGAAGATGTAGTGGAAAATAACATTGAATGGGTAAAATGGTTTGGGACTTTTTACTTTGCAAAGATTGATGGATTTCTTCCAAATATGGAGGATATGGAATATATTGAATCGTTGAAAAAATCGTTTTTAAAAAGAAAAGATTTCATTCTTTCAAAAAAAGGTACTAGGGATGAACTTCCAGAAGAGGTTTTAAGAGCAATTGAGCAAATTATAGGGCTGCTTTGAGCAGCCCTTTTTTGTGATATAATCAGTTTGGGGGTGAAAGTGTGAAAAAATATTTATTTTTTTTGTTTTTGTTATGTGTATCTACTTTCTTTTCTATCAATGTAATGGTGTACAAAGTTGATGCTGTTTTTCCAGACCAGATGTTTAATTTTGTTGGTACAAAGAGTAATATGATATATTATTTAAAATTATTTGATGATGGTGTACAAAAGGGGTATATAATAAAGGGTTGGTATTTTGTAGCAAAAAATTTTATTGAAAAAACCACTTTAAAGATCAAATTAAAAGATGAGACAATGTATATAGGAATAAAAAACAAAAAAGATGGAATTTATTCCGTAATTTCTTCATTCCTTTTAATTTGTCCTTCAAAGTCTAGAGTATATTTGGGAGATTATGAAATTGATAAAGTTGAAAAAAATACGGAGGTAGGAGCTGTTTTAATGCCAAGATTCGAAAAACAGGGAATTTATACTGGGATTGTTACTCAAAGATTTATACAGAAAGATTTGTTTGATAGTGATGATGAAATTTATGTTGTAATTTCAATGGGATTACAAAAAACAGGTGGTTATTCGCTCGTTCTTCAAGATTATGCTGTTAATGAAAATAAAGTATTGATTAATTTATATTTTAAAGAGCCAGAAAAGGGAAGTATTGTTACCCAAGCATTTTCGGTTCCATCATATAGCCTAAATCTTGGAGAGTTAAAAAGCGGAGAATATACGATAAAAGTAATTGTAAAGACTAAGAAAGGAGAAATTAATTTTTCAAAGAATATTAAAGTAAAATAGGAGGTGTGATTATTTTAGAAATTTCTCAAATAGTGAGTGAGGCGTTAAAAAACAACAAACCAGTGGTTGCGCTAGAAAGTACGGTTTTAGCCCATGGCCTTCCTTATCCTGAGAATTTGAAAGTTTTCAGAAGGTTGGAGGAATTGGTAAGGGATAATAACTGTGTTCCAGCAACTATCGGTGTATTAAAGGGAAAAGTAAAAATTGGAATGTCAGAAGAGGAAGTGGTTGAACTTATTGAGGATAATCCTATAAAGGTGGGTACTAGAGAGTTACCATATGCAGTTTCTTTGAAAAAATCTGCGGCAACTACTGTGAGTTCTACTGCAAAACTTGCAAGTTTAGCAAATATAAAGGTATTTGCCACAGGAGGCATTGGTGGTGTTCACAGGGGAGAATGGGATGTATCACAAGATATCATGGAACTTTCAAATACAAATATAATTGTTGTTTCAGCGGGATGTAAATCGATATTAGATATAAGGAGGACGTTGGAATTTTTAGAAACATTTCAAGTGTTAACTTTAGGGTATAAAACAGAATATTTTCCAATTTTTTATAATGGATTGTCTGATGAGAGGATTTACAAAGTTGAAAGCACAAAAGAAATTGCAAAAATTTTTGTAACGAAAGAAAGTCTTGGAATAAAAGGTGCAATTTTAGTAGCAAATCCTATACCTAAAGTATACGAAATAGACAACGATGAAATAGAAAGATATATAGAAATAATTGAAAAAGAAATGGAAAATGTAAAGGGGAAAGAAGTGACTCCTTATATTTTAAAACGATTGGTGGAATTATCCAATGGAAGAACTTTAGAATCAAATATAAAACTTTTAGAAAATAACGTTGAACTTGCTTGTAAAATTGCGCAAAGTTTAGAATGGTGAAGTATTTGGTTTTTAAATAATTTTAAAGACTTTTGAATAAAGTAATACAGGAGTGACCTTATTTTTTTGACCTGTTATATTTAAAGAAGGGGTGAAACTGTGAAAATTCTTGTAGTTTCTGATACACATGGTTCATTGGAAAATTGGAAAAAGATAAATATAGTACAAGAAGTGGATGAAATATTCCATTTGGGTGATATATTATATCATGGTCCTAGAAATCCTTTGCCCGAGGGATATGATCCAAAAAATCTAGCAGAGGAACTAAAAAATCACAAAATAAACTATATTAGAGGAAATTGTGATGCAGATGTAGATTTAAAAGTTTTGGGTGTCCAGGAAATGCCTAAGCAAAGTATAGAATATTTTGGAAAAGTACCTGTTTATTTATTTCATGGGGAAGTAATTGAAAATGATGGATTTGATTTAATTTCTTTTGCAAAGAAGCATAACGTAAAAGTAGTTTTGCATGGGCATACACATATTCCAAAAATAGAAGAAATTGATGGAATAATTGTTGCAAATCCTGGTAGTCTTTCATTACCAAAAGGTGGTTTTCCTCCTACGTATATGGTTATCGAAAAAAATAATGAAGTTGTAATAACCATATTTGATTTAAATGGTAAAGAGGTGCTAAAGAAAAAGTTATGAATAGTTATAGGACGATCTTTGGAAGGCATGAAAAAAAGATAAATATAAAAAGATCTATTTTTATTGCAACTATTTCCCATGCTGATGATTCAGAAGAAGCAAGAGAGTTTATAAGAGAAATTTCAAAATCATACAATGATGCAACTCATAATTGTCCTGCGTATAGAGTGATAGAGCATGAGCAGATAGTGGAGTTTTCTTCAGATAACGGGGAACCTTCAGGAACTGCAGGACGTCCTATTTTAGGAGTTTTGAGGAAATTTGATTTACTAAATGTGGTTGTAGTGGTTACTCGATATTTTGGTGGTGTAAAACTTGGAGTTAGGGGATTAATTGATGCATATTCAAGTGTTGTGGAGAAAGCTTTAACGGAAGTAAAGATAGTAAAAATGGTTCCAATAAAGGTTTATAGGATAAAAGTTGATTATAATAAATATGGAAAAGTAATGCAAGAGTTGCATTATTTAAATTTTGAAATAATAGGAACTGAATATTTTGGGAATTTTGCATATATCGATGTAAGAGGGAACGGAAATCTGAACGGGTATGAAATAGTAGAAGAGAAAACTATATTTGTTAAGGAGGAATGATTTATGTTGTCGAAAAGGGCAATTAGTGCTCCTGCAAGTCCGATTAGAAGGTTAGTACCATATGCAGATGATGCAAAAAAGAGAGGAATACATGTTTATCACTTAAACATTGGTCAACCGGATATTAAAACTCCAAAGCAATGGTATGAATATATTGAAAAGTACAAAAAAGATGTGGTTTCTTATACACATTCACAAGGTATAAGAGAGCTTAGAGAAAAATTTTCTGAATATTATAATTTATGGAACATAGCTGTGCAACCTGATGAGATAATGGTGACAAATGGTGGTAGTGAAGCAATAATGTTTGCACTCGGTGTTGTTTGTGATCCAGATGATGAAGTTATTGTTGTTGAACCTTTTTATGCAAATTATGCAGGTTTTGCCTCTTATTTAAATATAAGACTTGTGCCTGTAACTGCAAAGCCAGAGGAAGGCTATAGAATGCCTGATATAAAGGAATTTGAGAATGTAATTTCTCCGAAAACAAAGGCAATTTTATTTTCAAATCCATCAAACCCAACAGGTGTTGTTTATTCAAAAGAAGAATTAAAAACAATTGCAGAAGTTGCCAAAAAATACAATTTAGTGGTAATTTCAGATGAGGTTTATAGGGAATTTACCTTTGATGGTACACAGGCAATTTCAATGTTTAGTTTTGAAAATATAAAGAATAGACTAATTATTGTGGATAGTTTGTCGAAGAGATATAGTGCATGTGGTGCAAGAATTGGTACATTTCTTACCAAAAACAAAGAATTTTATAGAGCAGCTTTAAAATTTGCACAAGCAAGGTTATGTCCTGCTGAAACAACACAATATGGTGCATTAGGGCTTTTAGAAGCGGATGAAGAATATATGAAAGAGGTTATAAAAGAGTATAATATAAGAAGAGATATTGCATTTGAAGAAATGAGTAAGATACCTGATATAGTTGTTCACAAACCTCAAGGTGCGTTTTATCTTGCTGCTAAACTCCCAGTTGATGATTCGGAAGAATTTATAAAATGGATGCTCTCAAATTTTGAAGTAGATGGAAAAACTACTATGGTTGCACCTCTTTCAGGATTTTATGTAACACCAGGATTGGGAAAAAGTGAGATAAGAATAGCATATGTGTTGAGTGCAGAAAAGTTAAAAGATGCAATTAATATAATGGCAAAGGCGATAGAAGAATACAATAAAAGGTCCAAGTGATACTTGGACCTTTTATTGAAATCTTTTAAAAATTTTAGCAACATTTCTTAGGTAATATTTTGGATCAAATATTTCTTTAATTTCATCTTCAGTTAGGTTAAATTTTTTCTTGACGGCATCTTTAAAAGAAGTGTTATTTTCCCAACAATAAAGTGCTATTTCTTGAACTTTTTTGTACGCTTCTTCTCTAGTTAAGCCTTTTTCCACAAGTTTTAATAAAACCTTTTGCGAATAAACTAACCCATTTGTAATTTCTATGTTTTTTTGTATGTTTTCCGGATAAATTACTAGGTCTTCAATTAGTTTTTGTGTTTTTATAACCATATAGTATAATGTTGTTGTTAAATCTGGAAACATATATCTTTCAACAGATGAATGGGAAATATCTCTTTCATGCCACAAAACTATATTTTCAAGTGCCGCATTAACATAACTTCTTATTATTCTGGACATACCGGTGAGTCTTTCGCATAAAATTGGGTTTTTCTTATGCGGCATGGCAGAAGAGCCTCGTTGCCCTTTTTTAAACGGTTCTTGCACTTCTAATGTTTCTGTTTTTTGTAAATGTCTGATTTCAACTGCCATTCTTTCAATAGCGCTTGCTACTAATGCAAAAACTTCAATTAAAAATGCGTGAACATCTCTTGGAATTACTTGAGTTGCAACTTTTGTAGGTTTTAGAGAGAGGAAAGATAGGGCTAATTTTTCAATTTCCGGATCAATATTTGCATAATTTCCCACAGCACCTGAAAGTTTACCTATAGAAATTTCTTCCATGGCAAATTCCAATCTTTTTATATTTCTTTCGATTTCTGCATGCCAAGAGAGGAATTTTAATCCAAATGATGTAGGTTCGGCATGGACACCGTGCGTTCTACCAATAGTGACTAAATCTTTAAAGTTTAATGCCTTAGTTAGGAGTATTTCTGACAACTTTTTAAGTTCTTCTATAATTAACTTTGTTGCTCTAACAAGTGCAAGACTGTTTGCAGTATCTACTATGTCAGAGGAAGTGAGTCCAAAATGGAAAAATTTTGCTTCTTCTCCCATTTTTGACGTAGCTACTTTTATAAAGGCGATTACGTCGTGATCAACTACTTTCTCTACCTCTAAAATTTTCTCAACGTTTATGTAAGCATTTTTTTTGGCGTTTTCATACGTTCCTTTTGGTGCTATTTTCAATTCTTCATAGGCACGTATAACCGATAGTTCTACTTCCAACCATCTTTCATACTGACTTTTTAAAGACCAAAGAGATTTTAAAGGTTCAAGAGCATATCTTTCTACCATCTGTTACCCCCCCACATATCTTTTTACGTATAAAGTATATCATTAATTAGAACTTAATATGATAATTTTAAGTAAATCTTTACAGAAATCATCACTTGATGTATAATATATATGAACAATTATTCATATATAGAGGTGATGATATGATATATGAGTTGTCTGAATTCTTTAAAGTACTAAGTGATCAAACTAGGCTGAAAATTTTACTTGCACTTTCTGAAAAGGAATGTAATGTTACTGAACTTCAAAAAATAACTAATTCAACTCAATCAACTGTTTCGCATCAATTGAGAATTTTAAGGCAGACCAATCTTGTAAGGTACAAAAAGATTGGAAGGAATGTATACTATAGGTTATATGATGAACATATTGTTGTGATTATTAAGTATGCGATAGAGCATATACAAGAGTTTGGAGGGAGTAAAAATGCATAAACATAGTCACGATGTAGTAGAAAAAAAATTAGCTTTTTCTGTTGGGTTTAATTTAATTATCACAGTTTCGGAGGTAATTGGCGGTCTAATTTCAGGTAGTTTGGCACTTGTGTCAGATGCGTTGCATAATCTAAGTGACACAGGTGCGCTTTTAACGAGTTATTTTGCAAGGAAGATTTCCAAAAAACCAAGAGATAGAAAGTATACATATGGATATAAACGTTCAGAGTTAGTTGCATCGATTATTAATATAGTTGTTTTACTTTCCATTTCCTTTACAATTATATTAGAAGGTGTGAAAAAATTGGTATATCCCAGTGAAATAAATACATTAGTTATGTTAGTGATAGCATATATTGGATTATTTGGTAATCTTTTTACCGCAGCTTTGTTATTTGTACATAGAAAAGAAAATTTAAACTTAAAATCTGCGTTTTTGCATATTTTTAGTGATATGTTTTCTTCAATTGGTATTATTGTAACTGGCCATATAATGAAATATTATAACCTTTGGATACTTGATCCTATAATTACTTTTGTTATTGCAGGTTATATAATCTTTGAATCAATTCATATACTAAAAGAATCAATTCGCATAGTTATGCAGGGAATTCCTGAAGGAGTTGATTTAAATAGAGTAAAAAAATTATTGGAAGAATTCGATTTTGTCGAAAATGTACATCACTTACATATTTGGTCTTTGGATGGTCATACCCTTTATTTGGAAACTCATGTAAGGGTAAATGGAGAAGAATACGATAGATATCTAGGAGAAATGAAAGGGTTGTTAAAGAAGAATGGTTTTTTTCATTCTACAATTCAACTAGAATCTAAAGAGTGTAATGAAAATTGCATTGCAGATTTTTGATTGATATGTTAGAATAGTTACGGTGCCTGGGCGTAGTTCAGATGGCTAGAACGCCAGAATCGGGATCTGGAGGTCGTGGGTTCAAATCCCGCCGCCCAGACCAAATATGCCTCCTTTGTAAGGAGGCATTTTTTGTTAAAAATGATAAAATAAATGTTAGGGGTGATAGTTTGCTTCTTATTACAAAGGAATTTACATTTGATGCTGCACATAATTTGGTAAAGTATCATGGGAAATGTGAAAGATTGCATGGGCATACGTATAAATTGATAGTTACAGTAGCTGGCGAAAAAGACGAAGAAGGAATGGTGATTGATTTTATTGAATTGAAAAACATAGTAAAAGAAAATGTATTGAACATTTTGGATCATTCATATATTAATGATATTATTGAGCAACCAAGTGCGGAGAATATTGCAGAATGGATATGGGAAAGGTTGACAGAAAAGTTAAAGACAGATAGGTATTTTTTATATGAAGTAAAACTTTATGAGACACCTACATCTTATGTAACGTTAAGGAGGAATTTAGATGTTTAATAAGGTACCTGATAGAAGGGGAACTAATTCGTATAAATGGGATCTTAAAAGAGAAGATATAATACCTCTTTGGGTTGCTGATATGGATTTTGAAGTTTCAGAAGAAATAAAAGAGGCTATTTTGAAAAGGGTAAAGCATGGAGTTTTCGGATATACATTTAGACCTGATAGTTATTACAATGCTGTAATAACATGGTTTAAAGAATATCATGATTTTGAAATAAAAAAAGATTGGATTGTTGCTGTTCCAGGCGTTGTACCAGGTATTTCATTTGCAATACAGGCGTTTACGCTTCCGGGAGAAAAGGTTATTGTCCAGCCACCAGTATATAGACCATTCTATGAAGTGGTTGTAAATTCTGGTAGAAGAATTGTGTATAATAATTTAATTGAAAGAAATGGCTACTATGAAATGGATTTTGAGGATTTGGAGAGAAAAATAAATAAGGATGTTAGAATGTTAATATTATGCAGTCCACATAATCCCGTTGGAAGAGTTTGGAAGAAAGAAGAGTTAGAAATGTTAGGAGAAATCTGCTTGAAAAATGATATAATTGTAGTTTCTGATGAGATTCATGCAGATATTATTTTTAATAATAAACACAGGGTCTTTTTAAGTATAGATGAAAAATTCTATAATAATACAATTGTTCTTACTTCACCAAACAAAAGTTTTAATATTGCAGGGCTTCAGTCTGGAAATGCGATAATTCCAAATAAGCTTTTAAGGGATAGATTTGAAAGGATAATTGAATTACAGCATTTAGGACATTCCAATATTTTTTCCATTGTTGCGACGGAAGTTGCTTATACAAAGGGAAGACATTGGTTGGATAAATTATTAGATTATATTTATGAAAATGCTTTGTTTGTTAAAAAATTTTTTGAGAAAGAACTAAATATAGATGTTAATTTGCCTGAAGGAACATTTTTAATGTGGATTGATTTTAGAGGAATTCAAAATCCTCACCAAAAATTATTAAATGCAGGAGTATGGTTGAACGATGGGGCAGAATTTGGGCCAGGTGGTGAAGGATATCAACGTATGAATATTGCTACCTCCAGAGAAATTTTGAAAGAGGCGTTGAATAGGATCAAAACTATTTTTTAATGGTTTCTTTGAGATCCACGACAAGTTTTGCGATTGCGTATATGATTACTAAGAATTCTAGTCTTCCTGTAAACATTGCTATTGTTAATGTCCACATTGCACCAAGTGGCATTGTTGGTTTTGTTATGCCCACGGATAAACCTACACCATTCATTGCAGATGCAAATTCAAACATGGAACTTGTTAGGTCATAGCCATAAGTGGATAATATTATACTACCTATGAAAAATGTGAAAAAATACATAGAAAATACTAAAAATATTTCTTTTATATCGTCATTTGTAATGGTATTTTTATTTTGACCTTTCCATGCAAAAATTTTAGTAACACTTTTAGAAGGTAAAAGAAATTCTTTTATAGAATGTATTACCACTTTTATAGTTACCCAAATTCTGTACTGTTTTAGTCCACCGGCAGTTGAATCCATACCACCACCTGCCATCATTAGTGAGGTTAAAATAAACATTGCAAGCCCAAAGTTAACCCACATGGGATTAGTTAAATCGACAGTTGAAAAACCAGTACCAGTTATTGCAGATGCTGTTTGAAAGATTGATTCTCTAAATCCTTCTGAAAAACTGTTAAATATTTTTCCAAATCCATTTATGCTAATTAGAGTAGAGGTTAGGAAAACTGTTGAAAGCATAAGCCAGGGCTCTCCATTTTTGCTCAATGCTTTGAAATCTCCTTTCCATAGTACATAATGAACACCAAACCCCGTACCACCTAAAAACATTAAAATTATTATAATTATTTCTAAAGACAAATTATTATATTCACCTATACTGCCATTTCTAACAGAGAAACCACCCGTTGCAAGTGCTGTTAGGGAATGATTAAATGCGTCGAAAAGTGGCATTCCAAAGATATCTAATAGTATGGTACCTACTATAGCGTAAGAAACGTATATCAATGAAATTATTCTTGCTGATCTTTTTATATTGGGAGCAATATTATCGACTCTTCCTTCTGCGTGGTATAAACCAAACCCCTTAGGACCTATTACTGAGCCCATCATTATAAGCGCAAAGCCTGCTCCACCTATAAATTGCATAAAGCTTCTCCAAACTAAAATCATTTTTGAAACATTTGTGACATCTGTAAACATAGTCAATCCAGTTGTTGTAAAACCACTGGTAGATTCAAAAACAGCTTGTGAGAAGGTTAAATGTTCAATAATCATAAACGGAATGGAACCGATTAGTACAACTGAAAGCCATGTAAGTAGAACAATTACAGCACCTTCTCTAACAGTTACAGTTTGTGGAGAAGAAATATTTGATATTTTAAAAAGGGTATAACCCAAAATAAACGAGAAGAACGCAGGAAATGCAAATCCAAAGATATTTATCATTTCATTTGGATAGAAAAGTACCAAAAAAATGGGGAAAAGAATAATTATTGCATAGTACATTAATATTAAACCAACGTTGTATATAATGACCTTGTATTGTTCTGATTTTTTTGGCATTTTATTCCTCCGTTAATATATTTAATATTTCAGTTTGAGCAGTTGGAAGACCTACGATATAGAGCCTATCATTTGCTTTTATTTGAGTGTTACCATGTGGAATTATAACTTCTCCTTTTCTTAGAATTCCTCCCACTACACATTCGTGTGGAAGATTTAAATCTTTTAAGTATTTTCCAACAGCTTTAGAGGTTTCAGGGATATCTACTTTCAAAAATGATAGTTTTCCTTCTTCAATTGAAAGAAATTCTTCAAGTTCTTTTCCAAAAAGAAGATTTTCTACGGCCTTTTGCAGCATGGTAGTTGTACTTACAACTGCTGTGATTCCCAATTTTTCAAAAAGTTCTATATTGTCTGGATTGTTAACTAGAGTTACTATGTTTTTTACTCCGAATATTTTTCTGGCGTATTGAGTTATTATTAGGTTTTCTTTATCTTTGTTTGTTAAAACTACGATTATATCTTCTTCTTCTATATCAAGTTGTTCTAATAATTTCTTTTTTGTTGCATCTCCGTGTATTACCACTGCTTTTAAATCACGTGCAAAATCCTCACATACTTTTTGGTCTTTATTTACCAAATATGTTTTATATCCCTTACTTGAAAAGGATTTTGCCATAAAGTATGCTATTTTTTCGCCACCTATTATGACAACTTTCATAGCAAATCACCAACCAATATTCGCTTTAATTCACCAATTATAAGTAGAGTTGGAGAAATAATTTCAATATCGTATTCTTGAAATAAACTTACATTATCTGGATCATAGACCCTTGTAATTATTTTTTTTGCTCCAAAATAATATTTGCACATTAAAGAAATAAGAAAATTTGTATTGTCGTCGTGAGTAAGTACCAAGACATAGTCTGCTTTGTTTATTTTGGCATTTTCAAGTACGTCTTTTTCAGTGGCATCACCCACAATAGAAAATCCAGTGAAATCTGGTGATAAATTTTCAAATGAGCTTTCTTCCTTATCAATTACAACTACACTGTGTCCCATAGAAGATGCAATACTTGATACGTTACCGCCAACTTTACCACAGCCAATTATTACAAGATAAAGTTCGTCAATTTTTTTCATTGTTTTCCTCCTCATCAAGGGCTTTTGCGGCTTTTAGATGTTTTTCGGCAAGATTAATGTTTCCCCTTTTCTTTAGTAGTTCGTACATCAGATAATGTGGAATAGGCGAAGAAGGAAGTATGTAAAACATTTGTTTTATCATTTTTTCTGCTTTGTTTAATTCTCCTAATTCTAAATATTTATTTGCATTTCTTAATGCTTTATCAAATGAATCTTTTTGCTCCTCGATTAAACTTTTTACTTTTTTTGTTAATTCATCTTTTGTAAAAGGTTTTGAAAGAAAATCTACTTTGTCATATTTAAAAATTTCGGATAATATTTCTGGTTTTACATATGCAGATACAACTAAAATAGGACACTCGTATGCGTTGTTGCGTAATTCCCTAATTAATTCCAAGCCTGATTTTCCTGGAAGTTTTAAATCGGTGATAATAAGGTCGTACTTTACTTTATTTTCCACGATCTTTTTTAAAGCTTCCTCCACACTAATGAGTGAATCAATTTCATATTCATCTAAAAATTTCTCTATAAGCAATCTTACATTTCTTTCATCATCAATAATGAGTATTTTTCTCATTAGGTACCCTCCTAAAAAAAGAAACTAGGGGGAATCCCCCTAGCTTTTATTATATCACTATTTTCATTATTTTGCCAAGTTCTATGAAACTTTCCTTTAGACTTGCACCACCCACTAAACCACCATCAATATCTGGTTGTATTATTAATTTAAAGAAATTATTTGGTTTAATACTTCCACCGTACAATATTCTTATCTTTTCTGAGGCTTCATCACCGTACATTTCTTTAATCAAGTTTCTTATAAATTTGTGCACTTCTTGCGCTTGATGTGGAGTTGCAACTTTACCCGTACCAATTGCCCAAACTGGTTCATAGGCGATTATTACTTTTTCGATATCCTTAACTCCTTTTAGTCCTTTTTTTATTTGTGTTTCGATAACGGCAAATGTAAGATTATTTTCCCTTTCTTCTAATTTTTCGCCCACGCAGAAGATGGGATTTAAACCAACTTCTAGGGCTTTTAATATTTTTTTGTTGATTAATTCATCGGATTCTCTAAAGATATTTCTTCTTTCACTGTGACCTAAAATAACGTATTCTACACCAGCATCTTTAAGCATTTTCCAAGAAATTTCTCCTGTAAATGCACCTTCATCTTCAAAATACATATTCTGAGCTGCAAGTTTTATGTTTGAATCTTTTAATATTTCATATACAGCAGGAATTGATATAAATGTTGGTGCTATTATTACATCAAATTCTTTCATTTTTGCAAACCCATTTAGTAATATGGATGCAAAATGCATGGATTCAGAAGGAGTTTTATTCATTTTCCAATTACCTGCAAGAATCAATCTTCTATTTTTTTTTTATTAGCTATAGCTGCAATACCAGGTAGTTCTTTTCCTTCTAGGAATTCAAGAGATGCGCCACCTCCAGTTGAGACATGTGAGACTTTATCTTTTAATTTAAATTTAGCTATAGCTGCTGCACTATCACCACCACCAATAATTGTTGTTGCTCCTTTTTCAGTTTCATTTGCGATAGCAAGAGCTATTTCTTTTGTGCCGTTTTCAAAGTCTTCAATTTCAAACACTCCCATAGGTCCATTCCACACAATTGTTTTTGCATCTGCTATTTTTTCTTTAAAGAGGTTTATTGATTCTGGACCAATATCAAGGCCCATCCAACCTTCTGAAATGCCTTCATCAATCTTGAATATTTTCTTCTCAACACCACTTTCTATTTTTTGTGCGCATACGGCATCTACGGGTAATATAAATTCTACTCCTTTTTCTTTTGCAGAATCGAGAATTCTTTTTGCAAGATCTAATTTGTCTTCTTCAACCAATGAGGAACCAACATCTTTTCCAAGCGCCTTTAAGAAGGTAAACATCATTGCTCCACCGATTAAAATCTTGTCGGCTTTGTTTAATAGATTGGTGATAACACCTATTTTGTCTGAAACTTTTGCACCACCGAGAATTACTACGTATGGTTTTTCTGGATTTGATGTTGCTTTGGAAAGAAATTTTATTTCTTTTTCCATTAAAAATCCTGCTACACTTGGTATGTATTGAGCAATACCAACATTACTTGCATGTGCTCTATGTGCTGTTCCAAAGGCGTCATTTACGTGTATATCTGCAAGATCAGCCCATTTTTTGGCAAGTTCTGGATCATTTTTTGTTTCACCTTTATCAAAACGGGTATTTTCAAGAAGAATAATATCTCCAGGTTTTGCATTTTCAATCGCTTTATTTACAGGTTCACCGTATAATTCTGGAACAAACATTACTTCTTTATCTAGCAATTCACTGAGTCTTTGGGCAACAGGTTTAAGTGAAAATTCAGGTTTTCTTTCACCTTTTGGTCTTCCAAGATGTGACAAAAGAATAACTAATGCTCCATTTTCAATTGCATATTTTATTGTAGGTAGTGCTTCTACAATTCTTGTATCATCTGTTATGATTCCATCTTTTAAAGGGACATTAAAATCTACTCTCATAATTAATTTTTTTCCATTTAAATCTAAATCCTTGATTGTCATTTTTTCCATTGGTATTTCCCTCCTTTTTAACAATGGGGGCAGCTTTGCCCCCATTGGTATTAAAAATGGAATAGATTATAACATTTTTTCTACAAGTTCTAGTGTATCTACGACTCTACAAGTGTATCCGTACTCATTGTCGTACCAAGAGAAAATGTTTACCAATTTTCCATCCATTACTTTTGTAAGGGTAGAATCAAAGATTCCTGCATATCTTGTACCAACTATATCTCCACTTACTATTGGTTCAGTATTGTATCCTATAATACCTTTTAATTTGCCTTCTGTTGCTTTTCTTACAACTTCGTTTACTTCTTCTGCGGTAGTTTCTTTTTCAACTATTATACTTAAGTTTGTAAGTGAACCAACTGGTGTTGGTACCCTTATTGCCATACCATCGAGTTTTCCTTTCAATTCTGGAACAACCAAAGCAACGGCTTTTGCAGCGCCTGTTGTTGTAGGAATAATATTTATAGCAGCAGCTCTTGCCCTTCTTAAGTCTTTGTGTGGAAGATCAAGTATTCTCTGGTCATTTGTATATGAGTGAACTGTTATAAGATGACCTGTTACAATTTTAAATTCATCGTTAATTACTTTTGCAATAGCTGCTATAGAGTTTGTTGTACAAGATGCACATGAAATAATTGCATGCTCAGGTTTTAATTGTTCTTCATTACAGCCTAAAACTACTGTAATATCTTCACCTTTTGCAGGCGCGGTAATAACAACTTTTTTTGCACCTGCCTTGATGTGTTTTTCTGCTCCTTCTCTTTTTCTAAAGACACCTGTAGATTCGACTACAACGTCAATTCCTAAATCTTTCCATGGAAGATTTTCTGGATCTTTTTCAGCAAATATTTTAATTTCTTTACCATCAATAATAATGGAGTTTTCTGTTGCTTTTACTTCGTTAGGTAAAATCTTGTGTACCGAATCATATTTGAAAAGATGAGCTAATGTTTTTGCATCGGTTAAATCGTTAATGGCTACGACTTCAATGTCGCTATTGCGGCGTATGAGTTCCCTAAGTACTAACCTTCCAATTCTTCCAAATCCGTTAATGGCTATTTTCATGTTTTCCCCTCCTTTTTTCATGGTCCTCGTGAAAAATTTTACTATCTTTTTTTGACATCCAATCTACAAATTCAATAAAATTTTTGTTACAATTAGAATAAAAATTCTATTGTGTGGATATTTTCTGGGTTTACAAACATTACACCTACTGCCGTTTCAATTAAAAAACTATTAGATTCAAATTTAAGTATCTTTGCGTGTATTTTCGCGCCATCTCTTAATGTAAATACTATGTTGTATTTTGTATTTTCAGGGTAAATTATTAATTTAATTAAGCTGGTTGGAATGGATATAATACCTTTTTCTACGGTGAATGTGATTACATCACCAAGTCTTGAAGAAAAGTTTGCGCTAAATGTTCCTCCTGTTTTTAAAGTAATTTTTAATTTATCAGTTTTCCCTGGGATAATTGATGTATACTGTTTGTTTTCAGTATTTTTTTGTGTTTCTACAAAATTAGAGTATTTAATAGCATCTCTACTTGAAAACACAAATGTTCCGTTATTTGGTAGAAGTACAGTGCCTGAATTTCCATCAAACTTTGTGAGTTTTCCGGGAATATTGATCCATTCATTTTCGTTTGGTTCGATCCATGCGCCAGCTATTGGAGTAGCACTTTCATCGAAATATACTTCTTTTATTAAATCTGTGTACGATACAATTTGCCCTACAATGGATTTAATGCTTATAATATTTGAATTAATAGTTTGTATTTTTCCTTTTATTTGACTGCCATCTTTAAGAACTATAGTATCTGAAAGAGCTAATATTGTAATTAAGGTTAAAAGTGCAATAAAGTACTTTTTCATTGTTTTTCCTCCTCATATTTCAATTTTAAAAAGTACACTTAATTCTAAGATATTTTTTTGTTCATTTGAAGGAGCAAAATATGGTAAGCCATTTGCATCGTTTGCATCTACTTTTTTTAAAACGTTGAATATCTTTCCAATTTTGGAGTTAAATCCCAAACTAATTATATCAAATTTTTTGAGGACACTGAAATATAAAAATACACTTTTTTCCAGTTTGGGTTCATTAAGCAGATTAAAATTTGGATTAAATGTGTCTTTGTCTGTCCAAGGATTTATTGGTGATTTTGTTCCAGAGATTACCAGCTCAACTGCGGTGTTTAATTTTATTTTGTCTATGTATTCCGCTTCTACCATAAAAGCAAGATTATTTTCTCCATATTTGTATCCAATGTATATATCTTGATAATCTATAGGAAAGTTGTTAAGTTCCAACGTGTTGTAGTAAGTATAACCGTAGTAAAATGCATTACTTGATTCATCAACACTAGATGGTTGATATGTATATTTTGTTGCACCAGCATGAAAAAGCTTTAAGTTTATCTTTTTAAACATTAAAGTACTTCCAAAAGACCAAGCTATTTTGTCTACTGTATTGTGTTCTGGATTAAAAAACCTGTTTGCGTTAAAGTCATCTATTAAAATTTGTCCGTATAAGTTATAATACTTGCTTTTATATTTTGCAAACCCTCCCATTAAACTGTTATCGTTAAATGAATTACCATATATGCTATTTATTCTATAAATTTGTATGAAAAAGTTTGGTAAAGGATTGGAGAAATATTCAAAGTCAAATATTCTATGTACATATACTGCTGCTTCTTCAAACCCAAATGTAAAGTTATGGATTTTTATAGCGTAATATTTTAAATTAACGCCTTTGTCAATAAAACCATTTTTGTTGTATGTTACTAGTATATACCTTGACTCGTATAGAAAATTAGAATCTTCATATTTTATTGATACTTCAGGTTTTGAATGGCCGAGGGAGGATATGAATAGGGAATAAGGTGAATCTATCACATCGTAATTTTCGAAATTTCCGAATTTGATTTTTAGATTATTTTGAGTAATTACAATGCCAGCATTTTTTATTTTTATATAATAATCCCCATAAAATTGTGGATAAAATGGAAGAAATTTCCCGTCATTTGACAATTTCATAGATGCTATGAATGAAAAATTATTGTTCGTGTAGGAAAATTCAGGTATAAAGGTATTTGAAAAGTATTTTATTCCGTTGTATAGGGAATTTTCATATGTTAGAGAAAATTTTACGGCGAATAAAAAAGCGGGAAAAGAAATAATCAAAATAAACAAAAATTTTTTCATTAATTTTCCTCCCCTAAATTTTTTTGGCGATTGAAATCAAGTATTGTACCGTGTCTTCAAAGGACATACTCTCATCAATTGATTGTTTTAGAAATTTATTTATTTCCTCTATAAGTTCAATTGATTTGTCTATTTTAGGATTGGTACCTTTTTTATATGCACCAACATCTATTAAATCTTTTGCGTCGTAATATGTTGCAACTAAGTCCCTAAGTTTCATAGCGGCAATCTTGTGTTCTTTAGTAACAATGTCGTTCATTAATCTGCTTACACTCATTAATATGTCAATAGCTGGATAATGGGCTGATTCTGCAAGTTTTCTTGACAGTATTATATGACCATCTACAATTCCACGTACTGTATCGGAAATAGGTTCATTAAAATCATCTGCTTCTACAAGTACAGTGTAAATTCCTGTAATGCTTCCCTTATCGGAATTTCCCGCTCGTTCTAAAATTTTTGGAAGACCTGCAAAGACACTAGGTGGATAACCCCTAGTTGTTGGAGGTTCTCCAGTAGCAAGGCCCACTTCTCTTTGTGCCATTGCCCACCTTGTTAAAGAATCGACCATTAAAAGGACATTATATCCTTTATCTCTAAAGTATTCTGCAATAGCGGTTGCTGTTAGTAAAGCTTTAACTCTTAAAAGAGCAGGTTGATCTGAAGTTGAAACTATAACTATTGAGCGCTTTAATCCATCTTTTTTTAGATCTTTTTCTATGAATTCTCTTACTTCTCTTCCCCTTTCACCAATTAACGATATTACATTTATATCTGCTGAGGTGTTTCTGGCTATCATTCCAAGGAGTGTGCTTTTTCCCACACCACTCCCTGCGAATATTCCTATTCTTTGACCATATCCAAGGGTTAAAAAACCGTCAATTGCTCTTATTCCAACAGATATAGGTGTTGTTATTCTCTTTCTAATCAAAGGGTTTGGAGCTTCTCTTACAATGGGGATCTTTTCTTTTGAAAAGATCTTTTTACCATCCAGTGGTCTTCCAAGGGCATCTATAACTCTTCCAAGCAACTCTCCTGAAACTGGAACACTTACATGTTGTCCCGTTCTTAGTACTTGACACCCTTTTTTTAATCCAGAGATATCTTCAAGAGGCATCAGAATGACACCATTTTCATTGAATCCAACTACCTCCGCATATGCCTTTCTATATTCGGTAAGTATTTTGCATAGTTCCCCAAGAAAGGCATCAGGCCCTTTTGATTCAATTGTTAGTCCCACTATTTTGCTTACTGCACCTATTTTTTGATAGGGTTCAAATTCCAATAATTTCTTTTTTAAAAATTCAAATTTATCCATTTTTAAGAACCTCATCTATAATTTCGTTGATTAATTTCATTTGAAATTTTAGATCAGTATTGATATTTCCTATTTCGGTTTCTGCGATTACACCAAATTGTACTTTAGAATCTTCTATTATTTCAATCCCTAATTTTTAGTATGTTCTCGTCAAATTTTTGTATTAAAAAGTTTATTCTTTCGTTTAATTTGTTAATACTTTCATAAGTAGCCTTTTTTTGGGAGTTAATTAGATTTTCTTTTTCCTTTATCGATTCATCCAAAATTTTTTGTGCATCTTTTTTTGCTTTTTCAATTATTTCGTTTGCTTTTTTTTGCGCGTTTTCAATTATCTCATTTGCTTTTTTTTGTGCGTTTTTAATAATATCATCTTGTTGTTTTACTTCTTCTTTTTCTTTTTTTTCTTCTACATTTTTTTTGTTTATTACTTGAGGAGTGTCAATATACACGTATCTTTTTTTTATTATCATATTTAACACCTCTAATAAAGGGCTGGCGAATGCCAGCCAATTAATAATCAAGTTGTTTGAGACCTTTTTCAATTATTTCTTTTGTATCCCTTGCAATCATTAATTCTTCATTAGTGGGGACTACTAAAACTTTTGTTTTGGAATCAGGAGTTGAAATTATCGTTTCTTTACCTTTTACGTTGTTTTTCTCTTTATCAATTTTTATTCCTAGAAAACTTAGATAATTTTCGCAAATTTCTTCACGGGTAATTGGTGAATTTTCTCCTACCCCAGCAGTAAATGATATAGCATCTACGCCATTCATTGCCGCTGCGTATGCTCCAATGTATTTTGCGATTCTATATTCATATATGTCGAGTACTAATCTGCATAGTGGATCATTTTCAAGTGCTTTATCTTCTATGTCTCTCATATCAGAACTAAAGTTTTTGGACAATCCTAAAACTCCGCTTTTTTTATTTAATATTGTGTAGACTTCTTCGGCGGATAATCCTTCTTTCTCCATTAAGAATGTAACTATAGATGGATCAAGATCTCCAGAACGAGTTCCCATAACTAAACCTTCAAGAGGTGTGAATCCCATTGAAGTATCGATACTTTTTCCATTCTTAACTGCGGCAATAGAAGCACCGTTACCAAGGTGAACGGTTATGATTTTGGAATTGTTATAGTCGAGTCCCAACAATTCCGCAGTCCTTTTTGAAACATATCTATGACTTGTTCCGTGGAACCCATATCTTCTAACTTTGTATTTTTCATAATATCCATATGGTATTGCGTAGAGATAGGATTTTTTAGGCATTTTTGCATGGAATGCGGTATCGAAAACTCCTACATTTGGGATGCCAGGAAGCAATTTCATAATAGCTTTTATGCCCATAAGATTTGGTGGATTGTGTAAAGGTGCAAGGTATGAAAACTCCTCAATAGCATTTATAACTTCATCGGTTATTAATACAGAGCCAGAGAATTTTTCTCCTCCATGTACAACTCTGTGACCCACTGCATCGATTTCGTTAAAGTCTTTAATTGCCCCTATTTTTTCGTCTTTTAAAATTTCTAGTACGGCTTTGAGTGCTTCGTCGTGATTAACCATGGGTTTTTCTACAATAAATTTTTCTCCGTTTTTTTTGTGAACTATTCTACTTCCAGGAATACCAATTCTTTCGGCTATACCTTTGCAAAGTACATTTTCATCATCCATATCAAGAAGTTGGTATTTAATTGATGAACTGCCACTGTTTACAACGAGAACAACCATCTTGATTCCCCCTTTTAAAATTTTAAGCTTTCCCGGCTGCATTAAGGAATTCCAATCTTTCCATAACTACTTCTTTCACAAAGTCCATACCTTGTTTGAAATATTTTCGCGGATCAAATTCTTTTTCATTTTCAAGAAGGTGTTTTCTAAGACCGGCAAGAAATGCTATTCTAAGGTCTGTATCTGTATTTACTTTATTTATTCCTAGTTTAACACACTCTTTAATATCTTCTTGTGGAACACCTTTTGCACCACCCAGATTTGCCCCATATTTTTCTGCAAGTTCTACGAATTTTTTTGGTACACTGGATGCACCGTGTAACACCAATGGAATCTTAGTTAATTCTTTAACCTTTTTAAGTCTTTCAAAATCTAATTTTGCTTCCCCTTTAAATTTGAATGCACCGTGGCTTGTGCCAATGGCAGGAGCAAGAAAATCTACGCCTGTCTTTTCTACAAATATTTTCGCTTGTTCTGGATCTACTAGAACATTTTCTTCAGCCATAACATTGTCTTCAATTCCAGCTAATTGTCCTAATTCCGCTTCAACGGATACACCAGATGCGTGTGCCCATTTAACTACTTCTTTTGTAATTTCTAGATTTTTTTCGAAAACTTCGTGTGAAGCATCAATCATCACAGAAGAATACCCGGCTTTAATTGCAGCTGCAATATATTCTAAGTTTTTTCCGTGGTCAAGGTGAAGTGCAATTGGAATGTCTAGTGTTTCAGCGTAGTTTTTGACGGTTTCTACGAAAAACTTTGCTCCTCTTAAAGGATTACCATTTCCAGCGTATTTAATTGCCCCTTCACTTGTTTCTATTATTACGGGCGCCTTTTTTTCTGCAGCTCCTTGTAAAATAGCGATTAAAAACTCTAGGTTGTTAATATTAAAAGCGGGAACTGCGTAATAATTTTCACTTGCTTTTTCTAAAATTTCCTTTGTGTTTACATACATTTTTTCAACCTCCTTTTATATGAAAAATAAATTGTTTTTAGTATTTAGGAGTGGAGCGGTAAGCCGGATTCTGTTGCTGGAGGCATCTATCTTGGGAATTTGTTACCAAATTCCTCGAGCGGTCTACCCGGGCTAATGGGCGGGCCACCCAAGCCCTGCTTGACCTTGCTCCAGGTAGGGGTTGCCAAGCGTATGGATTACTCCATACCTGGTGAGCTCTTACCTCACCGTTCCACCCTTACCATATAGGTGGTCTTCTTCTCTATGGCCCTGTCCAGGGATTACTCCCTCCGGACGTTATCCGGTACCTTGCCCATGGAGTCCGGACTTTCCTCGGCAAGTGCCGCGCCTCCACGCTCCACTCCAGTTTGTCATATTTTCATAATTTTATGATAAAATAGTTTATGATGTTTGATAAAAAGATTATATTTTTGTGGAGCATATTATTTATCTTTCTTTTGCTTTTCTATTATCCAAAAGGTAATTTAAATTATGTTGAGGAGTCTAATAACGTCCCTAGGTTTATTTTACCATATGAAGATAATTTGTGGATAGTTTCCTCAAATGGTAAAATAATTGACATAGTAGATAATTATAAAGTATTTTCTTCTTTGCCTGTGATTGTGATTCCTATAGATGAAATAGATTATTTTAGAGGGAAGGTTAGTGAAAAATATTTGAAAAATATATCTTTTGGTATACCTAATTTTGTGTATGAAATAAATTTTGTTGAAAATTACATGGTATTAAACAATAATTCAAAAGTGTTTTTTAATGAGAATTTTGATTTTAAAGTTTATTTTGAAAAGTTGAAAATAGTGTATAAATATATTGAACCAAACGAGGTTTATTATTTTTCTAATGATAGGTTAATAAAGGCGAGGTGAAATATATGGGTAAATGGGATCCTGTAACTTCTATAGATATAGGTAATCATAGTATAAAAGGAGTTGTGGTTAATTATTCTAATGATGGAAAAGAAGTTATTGCATATTCAACCATTAAGTCCAAAGGAATTGAATCAGGAGAAATAAAGGATGTTGTTGCGCTTAATGAATCTATGAATGTTTTAATTGAAAATTTGGAGGAACAAATTGGAAAAAATTTAAAAGGAGATTTTTTGGTCTCTTCAAGTGTGGGGAATTTCAAGCTTCAAGAGATTAGGGAAGAGTTAATACTTACCGAAGCTGAAAGTTCTGTTGCCGTTAATGAGAAACATGTAGAAGAGTTGAAAAGTTTGATTTTAGAAACTATACTTGGGGATAATAATAATGTTTATCATTCATATATAAAGAAATATATTTTGGATGAAAAGAAAATAGTTTTTAATCCTGTTAACATGAATGCGAAAAAGTTAGAAGGTGTTTATTCATTTATAATTGGTGACAATATGCATAGAAGTATTGTAGATTATGCCACAAGGGATACAATAGGAGAGGCAGAATATTTCATATCTCCTATTTCAGCGGCAGAAGCTGTTTTGACTAGTTTTGAAAAGGATAGTGGAGTTGTACATGTGGATTTGGGACACTATTCAACTGTGGTTACCATATTCTTGAACAACGCACCTATAAAATTTGTGAGAATTCAAAAATCGATTAGACATGTTGTATTAGACATAGCGAGGGTTTTGAAGACATCTATAAGCGAAGCAGAGAGGCTTTTAAAGATTTATGGAATAGCTGTTTTTGAAAATATTGAACCAAGTGTTATAGAATACAAGGCGTTGGATAACAGAACGAATTTAGAGGTAAATAGAGAACTTCTTGCAAGAATAATTTATGCAAGATTAAGGGAAATTTTCTTGAATGTTAGAAAAATTTATAGAGATGCAATGTTAGATTATAAAGAATTTAAAGATTTGGGAATACCAGGTGGTGTGGTTTTAACTGGTGGAGGTGCTAAAATTTCTAGGATTACAGATGTGGCCTCCGATGTGTTGAAATGTTCTGTGAGAGTTGGAAGTTTTGTAAATACAGATGAATTTATCATTGAGGAGAATGAACAAATATTGTCTGATCCGCAATTTTCAGCGGTATTTGGAAATATTTTGCAATTTGAAAAAGAAGAGAGTTCAGAATTTATATCCGGTAAGAATAAAGCAAAAAGTTCTTTTGGATTTGGTGAATTTTTTAGAAAATTGTTTAAGGGGGAATAAATATGGCATTTAATGTAAAAAAAGAAGAGAGTTTTTCAAAAATAATGCCTGTTATAAAAGTTGTTGGTGTTGGAGGAGCAGGTTGTAATGCCGTGAATAGAATGGTTGAGTCTGGTATAGATGATGTGAAGTTTATTGCCGTTAATACAGATGCACAAGTTCTTGAAATAAGTAAAGCGGATGAAATTGTGCAAATTGGTGAAAAATTAACCAAGGGTTTGGGAGCTGGCGGTAATCCAAAAGTTGGTGAAGAGGCAGCACTTGAAGATAAAAAGAAGTTAGAAGAAATATTAAGGGGAACTGATATGCTTTTTATTACAGCAGGTTTTGGGGGCGGTACTGGTACTGGTGCAGCTCCAGTTATAGCAGAAATTGCTAAAAATTTGGGGATTTTAACCGTTGCAGTTGTTACTACACCGTTTTATTTTGAAGGTGACCCAAGGTGGAAAGCGGCAATGCAGGGAATTAGAAAAATACATCAACACGTAGATACATTAATAAAAATAAGTAATAATAAGTTATTGGAGGAGTTTTCTTCAGATATAACTTTTGTTGATGCTTTCAAAAAGGCAGATGAAACATTGTATCAAGGTATAAAAGGTATTTCCGAATTAATTACCAAAAGGGGCATTATAAATTTAGATTTTGCTGATATTGAATCTGTAATGAGGAATGCAGGAGCGGCAATGCTTGGAATAGGTGTTGGTAAAGGTGAAAATAGAGCTACAATTGCAGCGAGAAATGCGCTTGAAAGTAAATTAGTTGAACATCCTATTGAAAATGCAAATTCAATAATCTTAAATATAACAGCATCTAATAGTTTTAAATTACATGAGATGCAGGAAGCTGCTGTTATAATAAGACAAACATGCAGTGAGAATGCAGATCTCAAACTTGGTATAAATGTTGATCCTGAAATGCCTGAAGATGAAGTAAGAGTGACTTTGATTGCAACAGGTCTTGAGAGAGAAGAAGACTTTTTATACAGCCAAGAAGATATTCCTGCTTTGTTTAAATTTGGGTTGGAGGTAATGGGAAATGATGGAAAAAAAGTATAAACGATTGGGGGATATTTTAATTGATAGGGGGATAATTACAAAAGAAGATTTGGAGTATGCATTACAGATTCAAAAAAAGACAAGAAAACCAATTGGAGAGGTTTTAGTTGAATTGGGATTTTGTACTTGGAATCAGATAGTAAAGGCATTGTCTGAGCAGTATGAAGTACCTTATTTTGCTGAAAAGCCAAAAGTAGATCCAACATTGAATTTGAATATGAAGAGAGAATTAATGGAGGAATTGAGGGCAGTTCCAATAAAACTTGATGGAGATAAAATAATGGTTGTTACAGATAACGTTTATAACATTTCTTTGATAAAAAGAAGGTTGAAGTTTCTTTTTGGAAAAGAGATAGAAGTGTATCTTATGGCACCTGATATGTTTGAAGAAGTTTTAATGGAAGTTTCATCGGAAAAAAAGATGGAGTTTGAAGTTTCAGAATCATTATATGAAAATGAAGAAGTGGAAGAAGAGGAAGAAAATTTGGGTGAAATAGAAAATGAAGATACCCCCGTTGTTAGATTAGTAAACAATTTATTAACACATGCTATTGAATTAGATGCAAGCGATATTCATATAGAGCCTACTGGGAAGAGAAATGTTGTTGTTAGATATAGAATTGATGGAGTTTTAAAGAAAATAACGGAATATCCAAAAAGTAGTCATGGTTCTGTTGTGGCAAGGATAAAAATTCTATCAAAACTTGATATCACTGAAAGACGAATACCACAGGATGGTAAGTTTTTTATGAATTTAAATTCTGAACAGTATGACTTTAGGGTTTCCACAATGCCATCTGTTAATGGAGAAAAGGTTGTTATGAGAATTTTAAAAGTTTCTCAATCAAATAAAAAATTAGAAGAATTGGGTTATAGTGATTATAACTATGAAAGAATTAAGCAACTGATAACTCATCCATATGGAATTATATTGGTTACTGGTCCAACTGGTAGTGGAAAAAGTACTACATTGGTTGGAATAATTAATTCCCTTAACGATGAAGCTGTAAATATAGTTACAGCAGAAGATCCAGTAGAATATACTATTGAAGGTGTCACGCAATGTCAGGTAAATCCAGAAATAGGTCTTACATTTGCAAAGTATCTAAGGGCATTTTTAAGACAAGATCCAGATATCATAATGGTTGGTGAAATCAGGGATAAAGAAACTGCAAATTTGGCTGTTGAGGCATCACTAACTGGGCATTTAGTTTTATCAACGTTGCATACGAATACTGCAGCAGGTGCAATCGATAGGTTGTTGAATATGGGTATTGATCCAAGTCTTATCAGTTCTTCATTGATTGGAGTAATTGGTCAAAGATTGGTAAGAAGAGTTTGCAATAATTGTGCAAGAGAGGTATCCCTTGATGGAGAGTATGCAGAATTTGCTAGAAAGCTTTTTCCTGAGATACCTTTAAAACAAAAAGTAGCAGTGGGATGTGAAGCTTGTAATAATACTGGGTATAAAGGTAGAACCGCTATTAATGAAGTTTTAATAGTAAATGATGAATTAAAATATTTAATAAATAATAGGGTATCACTTTCAGAGATAACAAAGGCTGCCAAGCGTGGAGGGATGCGTACTTTATTTGAGGATGGTCTTTACAAAGTTTTGAATGGAGAAACAACTCTTGAGGAAATTATAAGGGTGACAGGTGGAATGTATGAGGAATGAGGAATATAAGAAAAAATTGGAGGAAAAGGAAAAGAAACTAAAGGAAGAAATTCAAGGTTATAGAAAAAGAAGTATTTATATACTTTTTATAAATATAATAGTTGTTCTCGTTATTTTTTTCTTATTCAAAAGTTTGAATGTGAAAAATCCAAATTTAGTGAATGGATTCCAGGTTATTATTAAACATAAAACTGAGTTTTTTTCCAACGAAGAGATTGATGCAAAAGTTTATCTTATAAATACAAGAAATACTTTGCAAAATTTTGTGATTAATAATTTCCGTTTTAAAATTTTAAAAGAAAATATCCCTATATATAATTTCTACTACGATTCAAGTGTAAATTCTAATGTTGATAAACTTTCAAGTGTCTTGGTTTTTGATCTAAAGCGAGAGGTCACTATTAAGAATTTGACTGCTGGAATTTATAAAATTGTAGTTAATTTAAACTTAAATGGAAAAGATATAGAAGTTGAAAATACCTTCAATGTCAAAGAAGAAATATTAAAAGAAATATATATGGATCCATTTTATATAGTTGGTGAAAAAATTTATCCACAGATTGTTATTGAAAATAAGACATCTACATCTGTGGAACTTAATGTAGAATCTTTAGAGTGGATTTTAGAAGGTAAATCATTTAAGGATGTAAATTTAGGAAAATACAAACTTTTTAGTGGTGAAAGACTTTTTTTGGAATCTTCAAAACCATTTTTAGCCGAAAAAACGGGAATATTTACTTTAAAGTGTAGCTTAGTTATTAACGGACAGCTAAATGAGATTTTAAATAAATTTTTAGTTGTAAATGAGGTAGAAAGAAATTTAGAAGATTTAAAATTAAGAATATATTCCGATGAATATTTGAAGAAAAACTCACCTGTGAAATTTTCTTTTGAGATAAATAATCTCAAAAATAAAGAAAGATATATTTTGATAAGAAAGGTAAATGTGTTGGTTCCAGAAGAAAATTATTCGTATGAAGTTAGTAATATGAAGGTTTTTTTAAACAAATATGGTGGGGTAACTTTATTTGAACTTCCTTTAATGTTTGAAAATAGTGGAAAGCACACGATAATTTTCAGATTAGTTTCCGACAATGAGATCTCGAAAGTTTTAACTTTAAATGTTCCGTGATATAATACATAAAGGAAAATAACAAATAATTTGGGAGGTGTTTTGATGAAAGAACCTATTATAAAGGAAACGGAAGAAAAGATGAAAAAAAGTGTGAATTCGATTGATGAAGAATTAAAAAAATTGAGAACAGGAAGACCATCTCCTGCACTTTTAGAAGAAATAAAAGTAGATTACTATGGAGTGCCTACTCCAATAAACCAGGTTGCAACGGTAAATGTAACAGAAGAACGTTCGTTGATTATTAAGCCTTGGGAGAAAAATTTACTTGGAGCTATAGAAAAGGCAATTCAAAGTAGTGATTTAGGATTAAATCCAATGAATGATGGTAATGTTGTTAGATTGGTATTTCCTACTCCAACCACAGAACAAAGACAGAAATGGGTAAAAAAAGCAAAAGACATAGTTGAACATGGGAAAATTGCCGTTAGGAATATAAGAAGAGATAGTATAAAGGTGTTAAAAGAAATGAAAAAAGATGGAGAAATTTCTGAGGATGATGAAAGAAGGTTAGAAAAGGAAATACAAAACTTAACTGACAAATATGTTGAAGAGTTGGATAAATTATTTGAGAAGAAAGAAAAGGAGATAATGGAGTTTTAATATGTTGCGGCATATAGCTTTTATAATGGATGGAAATGGAAGATGGGCGAAAAGACAAAATAAGCCTAGAATGTATGGTCATTACAAGGGAGCGTATAAAATCGAGGAAGTAGTAAGATGGTCTGCAAAACGTGGTGTAAAGTACACCACGTTTTATGCATTTTCAACGGAAAATTGGAAAAGACCGAAAAAAGAAGTAAATTTTATCTTTGGCCTTTTGCAGAGTAAAATTGCTGAATTTTACGAAAGAATGGATAAAGAAGGAGTAAAACTAGTCTTTTCAGGACGTCTAAAAGAATTGGGTGATAAGATATACAATGTTTGTAGAGAATACGAAGAAAAGACGAAGAATAATGAGAGAATAGTTGTAAATATGGCAATAAATTACGGAGGGAGAGCAGAGATAATAGATGCTGTTAATAGAATTTTAGAGAGTGGACTACAGAAAATAGATGAAAATATTTTTAATTCGTTTCTTTATAGACCTGAAATTCCTGATCCAGATTTGATAATTAGAACTTCTGGAGAAATGAGGTTAAGTAATTTTTTAACATGGGAAGCTGCGTACAGTGAACTTTATTTTACAAATGTTTTGTGGCCAGATTTTTCAGAAAAAGATTTGCAAGAGGCGATAGATGATTATTTCAAAAGGAATAGGAGATTTGGGGGGATAAAGTGAAAGAAGAAACCAAAGTTAGGCTTTTTTCCGCATTAGTTGTTGCGCCGGTTGTTGTTATATGCTTTGTTTCGTATCAAAGTTTGATAGGGCTAGTTTCCGCTATTGTTTTTTTGGCAAGTTCTGAGTTATATTTTTCAACATTGATGAAGTACAAAAAAACGGGAGTAATTGTATTGTATATTATCATTGTTTCCGCATTTCCCGTTTTGTTTGGTTTGTGGTTTATAAATTTTTCTATGGAATTGTTTAGTGTATTATTTATAATGGGTATTTTAGTAACATTAGTTTTGGTAAAGAATAAAGATATAGTTATGGAATATTTTGGTGTTTTTTCCATATCTATGATTTACATTTCATTTAATCTTTCTTTTTTTATTCCACTTTATAAATATTATGGTGCATCGCTGGCTTTACTAACATTAACTCTATCCTGGGCATATGATAGTTTTGCGTACTTTTTTGGTCTTGCTTTTGGGAAACACAAATTATCTAAAGTTTACAGTCCAAATAAAAGTTATGAAGGGCTTTTTGGAGGAATTTTTGGTACATTTATTTATGTTTTAATTTATTTTTATGTTATGAAAACCTTTTTTCAATGCAATACTAATATTAGTTATTTGTATTCTGTGCCTTTTGCTATAATTACAGGACTATTTGATACATTAGGAGATCTTTTTGAATCTGCTATAAAAAGGGCATATGGTTTAAAGCATATAGGAAAATTTATGCCTGGACATGGAGGAATGTTAGATAGAATAGATGGATTGTTATTTGTTGCTCCGATTATATTTATATTTTTGAAAATTTTTGTAGGTTAAGGAGGTAACTGTATGCAAAGCGAAGAGATAAGGCAGCTATTTTTAGAATTTTTTGAGAAAAAAGGTCATAAAA
Source organism: Thermosipho sp. 1244 (assembly GCF_018588215.1). Lineage (NCBI taxonomy): Bacteria > Thermotogati > Thermotogota > Thermotogae > Thermotogales > Fervidobacteriaceae > Thermosipho > Thermosipho sp. 1244. The sequence continues at coordinate 199,143 of NZ_LNGA01000012.1, read as the reverse complement.
TTTTACCTAGTGCTTCTTTGATTCCAGATGACCCACAATTAATGTTTACAGTTGCGGGTATGGTTCCTTTTAAACCTATTTTTTGGGGAAAGGTTGATCCTATTTATACACGTATAGCAACGTGTCAAAAATGTATAAGAACAACTGATATAGAGAATGTGGGAAGAACGCCAAGACATCATACTTTTTTTGAAATGCTTGGAAATTTTTCTTTTGGTGATTATTTTAAAAGAGAGGCAATTGAATGGGCTTGGGAATTTATAACACAAGTTTTAAAAATGCCAGAAGAGAAGTTGTGGATATCGGTGTATGAAAAAGATGATGAAGCATACGAAATTTGGAGAAATATAGGAATACCTTCGCAAAAAATTTTAAGGTTGGGAAAGGAAGATAATTTTTGGGGGCCTGCGGGACCTACAGGTCCTTGTGGACCGGACACTGAAATTTTTTACGATACAGGTATGGAAGTTGAAACTGTAGATGGCAAAGAACCAAATCCTGCAAATACAGAAGGGCGTTTTGTGGAGATATGGAATTTAGTTTTTACGGAATATTATCAAGATGAAAATGGAAATTTATTACCTTTGAAGAGGAGAAATATCGATACAGGTGCTGGGTTGGAAAGAATTGCTGCAATGATGCAAGGGGTATATTATAACTTTGATACTGATTTATTTTTACCTATTATAAATAGAATTTCTGATATTTTGAAAGTTGATTATGCAAAAGATCAGAAAAAGGACGTATCAATTCGTGTTATTGCTGATCATATTAGAGCTTTAATATTTTTAATTTCCGATGGTGTGTTTCCATCTAACGAAGGAAGAGGCTATGTTTTAAGAAGAATTTTACGGAGGGCTGCAAGGCATGGTAAGTTACTAGGAGCAGATAGGCCATTTTTGTACAATGTTGTAGATGCTGTGGTAGAAAAAATGGGAAAGATTTACCCGGAAATTGTGGAGAAATCTAATTTTGTTAAGAAAATTATTCATGGAGAAGAAGAGAGGTTTTTACAAAATTTGAATAAAGGACTTGAAATTGTAGAAAAAGTTGTCAGGGAATCTGGAGGAAAAATAGATGGAAAATCTGCTTTTAAATTATACGATACTTATGGATTTCCACTGGATATTTTAAAGGATCTCGCAAATGAAAATGGATATGTACTTGATGAAGAAGGTTTCAATAAATACATGGAGGAACAAAGAAAAAAGGCGAGAAATGCAGCAGGAGAAGTTGAATTTTCTGAAAGAACAGAATATGAGTCTTTGAATTTTCACACAGAATTTGTAGGATACGATACACTAGAGACAGATGTAAAAGTTTTAAAGATTAAGACAGATGATTTTGTCGATAGTGTTGAAAACGTAGAATGTGAGTTAGTTTTTGATGTTACTCCTTTTTATCCTGAAAAAGGTGGACAGGTTTCCGATAAAGGTGTAATTAGTTTTGAAAATGGTAATTTTGAGGTTAAACATGTATATTTACCCGTTGAAGGAATAATAGTTCATAAAGGAGTGTTAAAGGGAAGGGTAAAAGTTGGTGATAAAGGTGTTGCAAGGGTGGATATGGATAAAAGAAAAGCTACTGCAAGAAATCATACAGCAACGCATTTATTACACGCGGCGTTAAGAAAGATATTGGGGACTCATGTTAGACAAGCAGGTTCTTCGGTTGAACCTGAAAGATTGAGGTTTGATTTTACGCATTATGAAGCGTTAACAGAAAAGCAGATAAAAGAGGTTGAAAAACTTGTAAATGAAATAATTTTAGAAGCAATAGATGTGAAAACGGAAATTATGTCTTATGATGAGGCTGTTAGCAAAGGAGCGATGGCATTATTTGAAGAGAAGTATGGAGATAAAGTTAGAGTTGTAAAAGTAGCAGATTTTAGTGAAGAGTTGTGTGGAGGTACACATGTAAAAAATACAGGTGAAATAGGATTGTTTAAAATTATCAGTGAAGGTTCAGTTAGTGCTGGTGTGCGAAGAATTGAGGCAATAACTGGAATGGTTAGTTTGAGTTATTTAAAATCTCTGGAGAATAATTGGAAAAAGATTAAAAATTTACTTGAAGCAAATGACAGGGATGTATTTGTAAAAATTGAAAAATTAAAAACAGATATCAAGTCATTGGAATCAAAATTCAAAAAATTTCAGAAAAATATGGTTAATGTTGAGAAGTTGTTGGAAGAAGTTAATTTGGAAAGTAACATAAAGTATTTAGTTAAAGAATTTGAAGGATTGGAAGTTGAGACATTAAGGGAGATATCCGATAGGATAATTGATAAGGGTGTGGATCTTGTAGTATTTTTTAACAAACAAAAGGATAAGGTAGTGTTGATAGTAAAAAGAAGAAAAGACTTAAAAAAATTACATGCTGGTGAAATTGCAAAAACTTTATCTAAAGTTTTAGGTGGCGGTGGTGGTGGAAGACCAGATTTTGCCCAGGCAGGTGGCAAAGAAGTTTCAAAGATAAGTGATGCAAAGAAAAAATTAGTTGAAATTTTAAAGGAGTGTTAGTATGTTTAAAAGATATGATATGGGGATAGATTTGGGGACTGCTAATACATTAGTCTATGTAAGAGATAAAGGGATAGTAATAAATGAACCTTCGGTTGTTGCAATAAATGTAGAAAATGATGAAGTTTTAAAAGTTGGAAATGAAGCAAAAAATATGATTGGAAAAACTCCTTCATATATAAAAGCAATACGGCCATTGAAAGACGGAGTTATTGCTGATTACAATGTAGCACTTGCTATGCTTACTTATTTTATTAATAGAGCTCAAAATGGTTTTTCATTTTTCAGACCCATGGTTGTTGTTGGAGTACCTGTGGGAATTACTGAAGTTGAAAGTAGGGCAATACTTGAGGCAGGTAATGAAGCTGGTGCAAAACGAGTTTTTTTAATAGAAGAACCTATGGCTACAGCTATCGGTGCTAATTTGAATGTTGAGGAACCAACGGGCAATATGGTAGTGGACATAGGAGGAGGTACTACCGAAATTGCCGTTATTTCCTTGGGAAGTCTTGTTACTTGGACTTCAATTAGGGTTGCGGGAGATGAACTTGATGAGGCGATTATCCAATATGTAAGAGAAGTGTATAGAGTGATAATTGGTGAAAGAACAGCAGAAAGGGTTAAAATTGAGATTGGAAATGTATTTCCAGATAAGGAATATGATGAACTTGAAACGAGCATTACCGGAATAGATTTGTCAAGCGGACTTCCAAAAAGGCTTGTGTTAAGAGGTGGTGAAATAAGAGAAGCTTTGAAACCTATAATAATGCAAATTGTAGATTCTACAAAGGCAACTTTGGAAAAGACTCCTCCGGAATTAGTGGCGGATATTACAGAGAAAGGAATAGTAGTTGCAGGTGGAGGAGCACTACTTAGGGGTATTACTACGTTGATGAAGAAAGAGACGGGAATAGAGGCGTTTGTTGCAGATGAACCTATGACTTGCGTAGCACGTGGTGCAGGAATGGTACTTGATAAAGTTTCAATATTATCAAGATTGAGGAGAAATGAATGAAAAAAGTAGAAATTCTGATGTTATCTTTTTTATTACTTATCTTTATTTTTATTTTTAATTATATGTTTGAAGATAAAGTTTTGGAAAGTGTAAATGTATTTTTTGAAAAAACATCTTATCCGTTTTTTTTACTAAGAAAAGGTTTAAATACTTTATTTGATGATGATGTAAAATATAAAATGGTGTATTTTGGCATCGAAAAGGATGAATTAGTTCCCTTGAGTTTTTCTGAAAAGGGGATTTACTTTTTTGGGGTAGATGCTACTGGTGTGATATTAACAAATGATAAAAGGTTATTTGGGATAGTAAATACTACTGGTAATTTTGTTTTTGTAAAAAAATGGTGGTATGATAAATTTGAAGTTACGGTGGTAACGGATAAGTTTGAAATTGAAGCGTTGCTTGATAATGGAAATTTGGAATTTTTTGATAGTGTAGAAGTAAAAAATGGAGATATATATTATTCAAAGTATTTACCATATGGAGTTTATTTGCACAATTTAGGTGTTAGGTTGGGTTATATAAAAGATGGGAAGATATATTTAAATCTTACAAATTTCAATCTAAATACACACTTTTTTTTATTAGAAGATTATATTAGGAGGAGATAGAATGGGTGAATATGAAAAAATGACAAAAGAAGAATTGATAGTTAGAATTAGAGAGTTAGAAGATGAGTTATTATTACTCAAAACAAGACAAAACGAGCTTGAAAGCTTGCTTACTGAATATTCAGAGATTGTAAAGAAGCAATTTGAAGCCTTTGATGATTTTATAAAAGATTTGGGAACAAAGAGAATGATTGACCCGTTAACAAGGGTTTATTCGAAAGAACATATATTGAAATTAATAAGCTATTATCATCAAAAAGCATTTGAAGAAAACTTTGAATATGCTATTATTCTGATTAAGTTGAGAGGAATAAATGAAAAAGAAGATTTTGAAAAGGAACAAATTATTATTACCTTAGGTAAAGTTTTAAGAGAATCGGTTAGAGTTCCTTTAGATAGTATTGGAAGATATTCATATGATTCATTCTTGGTGCTATTGACCGAAATTTCAAAAGAAAATGCAAATGTTGTAAAGGATAGAATAGAAAGTTTGATGAATATTAAACTTCCAGAAGTGGAGTTTGACATAAAAATGGCTACATATCCTTACGATTCAACAAACCTTGAAGAACTATTAAATATTGTGAAAGAATGAGGGATTAAATTGGGATATTTTATGCTAGAAAAATCTGTATTAAATGGTGAAGTTGTTATTTCAGGTGCTAAGAATGCAGCGCTTCCTATTTTGGCGGCCACTATATTAATTGATGATGAAATAGAGTTACATAATGTGCCCGATTTGCTTGATATTAGAACGATGCTTGATATTCTAAAAGAGACGGGCAAAAATGTGTGTTTTGAAAATAACGTTGTTAGGATTTCGGGAGTTGCTAAGAATAAAGTGATCCCATATGATTTAGTAAGAAAAATGAGAGCTTCTTTTAACGTTTTAGGGCCTTTAGTGTTGAGATTAGGAGAGGGGCAGGTTTCATTACCAGGGGGGTGTGCAATAGGAGTTAGGCCAGTAGATTATCATATAATGGGGTTAAAAAAACTTGGTTTTAGTATAGAAATTGAACATGGAGAGGTTTTTGCAAAAAAAGGAAAAAGTGAAGGGGAAATTTTTATTACATTACCTTTTCCCAGTGTAGGTGCAACAGAACATTTAATGACAACTGCTGCATTATTAGATGGTGTAGAAGTTGTTATAGAAAACGCTGCAATGGAGCCAGAGATTGTTGATCTTCAGAAATTTTTGAACAAAATGGGAGCGAATGTAGTTGGTGCTGGAACGAGAAAAATTATAGTAAAAGGAGTTAAAAGACTTTCAGGTGGAACATATAGTGTAATGCCAGATAGAATAGAAGCGGGGACTTACGCTATATCTATAGCATCAACAGGTGGTGAAGGGGTTGTAAAAGGTATAATACCAGAACATTTAGAGATATTATGGGAAGTATTGGAAGAAACAGGTACAAATGTTGACATATTTGACTCATATGTTTATGTAAATGGTAAAAATAGGAAAAAGTCTATTAATATAAACATACAACCTTATCCAGGATTTCCCACTGATTTACAACCTCAAATTATGGTTTATTTATCTGTTGCAAATGGGACTAGTATGATAATGGAAAATGTATTTAAAAATAGGTTTCATCACGTAGATGAATTGGTTAGAATGGGGGCAAAGATAAGAATATTTGATGGAACGGCGATAGTAGAAGGCGTCAAAAAATTAAGTGGAGCCAAAGTCGAGGGAACCGATTTACGTGCAACTGCTGCACTTATCATTGCAGGATTCCTTGCCGAAGGAAAAACAGAAGTACATAATGATTTTCATGCGCTAAGAGGGTATGAAAATATAGCGTATAAATTTAAAAAATTGGGAGGAAATATTAAACACGTAATTTGAGGTGATCTTTTTGAATAGAAAAGTTTTGTTGTTTTTTGTAGACGTATTCTCTACTTTAATAGCTGGAATTTTAGCTCTTTTTATTAGATTTGGTTTTAATTTTTCTGAGATGAGAAAATACGATGAATCAATATACGTATACATTATAATTTCAGCGTTGGTATACATTTTTAATGGAAATTACAAAGTGGTGTGGAGATATGCAAACCAAAAGGATTTTTTGAAGCTTTTTAGAGCCTCTGTTATTTCTTATTTACTCGTTTTGTCATTTTTTCATTTTTATAAGGGAATAGTTTTACCAAGGTCAGTTGGGTTTGTAATGTTTTTATCTTCATTTATTTTATTAGTTGGTGTAAGACTTTTTTATCAATTTATAATAGAAATAAAAAAAAGTGTAGAAAACAAATACTTGATAATTGGAGCTGGAGATGTAGCTGTTTCAATTGCAGAAGAAATAATGAAATCTGGTATTGGTGATGTTGTTTGTTTTATAGATGACGATACAAATAAGATTGGCCGTACAATATTTGGAAGGAAGGTCTTTGGACCTCTTTCAAAAATTGATGAATATTTAAAGTTATTTTCGTACGATGAAATTATAATTGCTATACCAGAATTAAATAGTCAACGAATTAGTAGTATAATTGAAAAAATAGATCTAAAGAAAACAAAAGTAAAAGTTATTCCTTCTTTTGAAGAACTTTTTAAAGATAAAATCAGAATTGAAGATATTAGGGAAATTTCTTTGGAAGATATAATCGGTAGAAAACCTGTAAGGGTTGATTTGAGCAGAATAAGGGAGTATATAAAAGATAAAGTTGTTATGATAACAGGAGCTGGTGGAAGTATAGGCTCTGAGATTTGTAGACAAATAGCCTTTCAAGAACCAAATCGAATTATTCTTTTGGGTAGAGGAGAAAACAGTATTTATGAAATTAACGAGGAAATAAGAGAAAAATTTCCCAATTTGGAAGTTTCAAGGGTGATTGGGGATGTGGAAAATTCGAAGTGGATGAGGGAAGTATTTAAAAAGTATAGTCCCGATATTGTTTTTCATACGGCAGCTCATAAGCATGTTCCTTTAATGGAAGAAAATCCATATGAAGCTATTAGGGTAAATGTATTTGGTACCGTGAATTTGGTGGAACTTTCATGTGAATTTAATGTTGAAAGATTTGTATTTATTTCCACAGACAAAGCGGTTAATCCAACATCTTTTATGGGGTTGAGTAAAAGAATTTCAGAACTTTATGTTCTAGCAAAAAAATGCCCTGTAAAGTTTTCAATTGTCAGATTCGGTAATGTTATTGGGAGTCGTGGGAGTGTTTTATGGAAATTTAAAAAACAAATTGAAAATGGAAGAGCAGTTACGATAACTCATCCGGAAATGAAAAGGTATTTTATGAGTATTCCAGAAGCTGTTTCGCTAGTTTTACAATCAACTATTTTGAACGGAAATTTGTTTGTTTTGGATATGGGAAAGCAGATATATATTGAAAGCGTTGCAAAAAAATTGGCAAAGATTCTAGGGAGGGATGATATTGATATAATTTATACTGGAATTAGAGAAGGCGAAAAATTATACGAGGAATTATTTTATCCTTACGAGGTTCCGTTAAAAACAGGACATTCTAAGATATATTCTGTGAATTTTTCGGTTCCAATTTCAACTGAACAAATTAAAAATCTTTCTAAAGAGATAATGGAGAATTTGTTAGTAGGAAATATTGAGAAAGCTGTTGGCATTGCTAGAAGAATTGTTCCAGAATTTAAATTTAAAGGAGGATTAAAATGAAGTTTATAGATTCATTTGTATTTAAATATGTAAAAAAAGAAAAAAAGAATGATTTTTCCAAAATTTTAAACGAGATATCTAAATTTTCCGAACAGGGGATTGGTTTTTCTGTAGACTTAAACGAGAATATAGGACGTTTAAGATTAGAATTGTACGAAACAAATCAAGAAAAAGATTTGATTTTTTTCAAGGGTTTATTGTACACTAATATAGACAAAGTAGATTTTTCTAATTTGAGGGGATTTTCTGAAAAGATTGTATTACCATCTGGTTTAGTTTTAGATTATGCGATTTCCGAAGGTGCAAAGAGTGCCATTAAAGGGTTATTTTTAGACGGAGATGTAGCTTACGTAGTAGTTGACAGTAAAAAAACAGAAAAATTAACAAATAAAGCACTGGCAATTTTAGTGTTAGAATATTTGGTTAACAACGTTTTTGAAGTAAAATTTAACCAAGATGATTATGAAATAGAGATTGAAACTGAATTAACTGATTACTTTATATAAAAAAGAGGTTAAAACATGATAAGTGGTTTGATATTGTTATCAATAGGAGTGTTACTATTATTTTCTATATTTTTTTCTTTTTCATTTTCTCTAATATTTTATTTTGGTCTTTTTATTGGAGTATTTGGTTTTTATAGGATAATAAAGGAATTTCCAAAAGGAGTTGCAGCTATTATATTGGGGATTATAATTATACTGCATGGTTTAAGTTATATAAAATTGACATTTTTTGATTTCATTTTGGTACTAGTCAGTGCTGGGCTAATAGAAGTAGGCTTAGGATATATTGTAAAGAAAAGGTAACTAAAATGTGATATAATAAAGATTGCAATAAAAATAAATGGAGGTGGGCTAATGGGTGCTGTTAATAAAAAAAGAACTCTTACTTTGATAGGACATAATAGTTGTGGTAAAAGCATACTTTTATCCGCTATGTTGGTAAATGGGGGAAAGATTGATAAAGTTGGAAATAAAGAAGTAGATTTTGATCCCATTGAAGCGGAAAGAGGCTCAAGTATTTCCTCGCACGTAGCAAAATTTGATTTTAATGGATATCAATTTACAGTTATTGATACACCGGGGTTTAGTGATTTTGTTGGTGATGTTATAAATGCAGTATTTGTGACTGAAAATATAGTTTCAGTGGTTAATGCAACTGCGGGAGTTGAAATTCAAACTGAAAGAACATGGAGTATAGCAGAGGAATTAAAAAAACCTATATCTGTGTTCATTAATCAAATGGATAAAGAAAGGGCAAATTTTGAAGAAGCATTGGAGAGTTTAAAAGAAAGATTTGAAAGAAAGTTTGTTCCAGTTTTTTATCCTGTAGGTAAAGAAGATAGTTTTACAGGTATTGTAAATGTATTTTCTGGGGAAGCATTTGTTTACGAAAATGGTAAGGCAAAAAAAATAGATATTCCTGATGAACTAAAGGATAAAGTGGAAGAGTTAAGAGCATCAATGATTGAGGATATAGTTTCTCTGGATGAGGAATTAATGGAAAGGTATTTTGCAGATGAAGATATTAGTTCTGATGAGCTTTTAAAGACTTTGAAAATTGGTTACAAAAATGGTGAAATTGTTCCAGTATTTTGTGGTTCTGCCGAAAAAAATATAGGCGTTGATAAATTTCTGGAAGTAATGTCAATTTTAGGTGTAAATCCATTAGAGGGAAATGCATATAAAGCAGTTCTTGAATCTGGAGATGATGTTGAGATTCTCCCATCGGAAGATGAGCCGGTTGTTGCATATACCTTTAAAGCGATAGTTGATCAATTTGTTGGAAAGTTGAGCTTTTTGAAAGTAATTAGTGGAAAATTAGCAGCTGGTGATACACTTGTTAATGTTAATAGAGGAGTAAACGAAAAAATTGGGCATATTTACTATCCTGTATTAAAAAATACCGAGGAAACTTCGGAAGCAACGTGTGGGGATATTATTGTTATTCCAAAATTGAAAGAGAGTGCCATTGGAGACACAATGACTCATAAAGATAGAAGATTAAAGATTGTATTACCTGAATTTCCAGAGCCAATGATTTCAAGAAGTATCAATCCAAAATCCAAGTCAGATATTGATAAAATTAGTAATGGACTTGCAAGACTTGCAGATTCTGATCCAACGTTTAGTTGGGAGTTTGATCCTGAAACTTCGGAAACAGTTATTTCGGGTATTGGAAATATCCATTTGGATGTAATGGTTGAAAGATTAAAAAACATATTTGGTGTAGATGTTGAAGTTGGAAAGCCAAAGATTGCATATAGAGAAACAATTACTGGAAAGGCGATTGGCGAACATAAACATAAGAAGCAAACAGGTGGACATGGTCAATATGGACATGTGAAAATTGAAATAGAGCCAGTTGAAAGAGGAAAGGGGTTTGAATTTGTTGATAAAATAGTTGGTGGGGTAATTCCAAAAAACTTTATTCCATCTGTTGAAAAAGGAATCAAAGAGGCTATGAAAAAGGGATCACTTGCAGGATTTCCTGTAGTTGATATTAGGGTTACATTGTTTGATGGTTCGTATCATGAAGTTGATTCTTCTGATATTTCTTTCCAAATAGCTGCAATACAGGCATTTAGGAAGGCTTTTGAACAAGCAAGACCCGTATTACTTGAACCTATAATGGAAGTTTCTGTATTTGTACCAGATGAAAATGCAGGAGATGTAATGGGAGAAATTAGTTCAAGAAGAGGTAGACCACATGGAATGGAACCTGCAGGAAAAGGAGTTACAAAGGTAACAGCTGAAGTGCCACTTGCAGAGATGTTGGATTTCTCGGGTAGACTTTCTTCTATCACAAGTGGTAGAGGATATTTCACTATGAAATTTTCGAAATATGATATTGTTCCGCCAAACGTTCAAGAAAAAATTATTCAAGAAAGAAAAAGAGAAATGGAACAAGAATAATGAGTTTTAAATCTTGCGGGGCTAAAAGCCCCGCATTTTTTTAAGGAATGATTGTAGGTTGTGTAGAAAAATTTATTTGGAGAAGAATATTTGGAGGTTGAATATGGAGAAGAAAAACAAACTTCTAAAATTTCTAATAGCGTTTATTATAGCAGTTTTAGTTATTTCGGAAATTTTGTTGTTTTCTTATTTTAATTTTTTATTAAAAAATGTATATGGTGTGGATGAATCATTGTTTTCAAATTTCAAGAGTTATGCTGCGTATTTGTTGAATAAAGTACCTATTCTAAATAGGTATGTAAAGTATGAGTCATTAAGTGTAAATGAACCCAAAAAGTACTTTACAGAAATATTTGAAAGTTATAAAAAAAATATAGAGGAATTAATTAAGCAATCGGAAGAAAAATTGAAAGAGGCAGAAAAATTAAGAAAACAAAACGAAATTTTATACAATTCGCTTAAAAGGATAGAGGATGAATGGAAAGAGAAAAAAATAAGTGAGGAATTATCCAAAACAAAAGTTTTTGATACTGCTAAGAATTTAAATAAATTAGTTGAAATTTTTAAAAATGGAGATGCGAATGAATTAGTATCGTTGATGAATAGTAAAGATGTGAATGTAGAGACATTAGCTGTAGTTTTTCAGCAGTTAGCTCCAGACTTAAGAAGTGAAATGGTACAAGCACTTGCAAAAGTAAATCCAACAAAAGCAGCGGCGGTTGTTAATAAAATTTACAATGTAAATGAAATTCTTAGTAATTTAAATGAAAAATTGGAATTTTTGAAAAAAGAGATTGATAAATTGTACACATTACAAAGTCAGTTGATATCACTTGAAGGATTCAACAAAGCAGTAAAAGGATATTTATCTTCATTAAGTGAAAACGAGATTTACTCAATGATTAATTTATATAAAGATTCTCCTAGAATTGTATATTATCTGCTATCTAATGTGGATGTCTCAATTGCAAAAAGGATTTTAAAACGTTTAAAAGATGAAAACGAGAAACTTTTTGTTGAGTTGATAAAATTAGGTGGTGGGATAGAATGAATCTTTTAAAACAACTTATTGCTAATAACGTTGAAATGAATCATGGTAAAAATGTAAAATTAAAAAGCCAAAAAGAAAGTAATAGCGCTTTTAAGCAATTAGTAGAGGAAAAAAAGAAAATTTTTGGAAAAACAGTTTCAAAAGAAATATTAAGGCTACAAGATGAACCTTTTGTAGATGAAAAAAAATTACTAAAGCGTGTTATAGAAAGTTTGGAAACTTCTGTGAGTACTAAAAACTTAACAGAAGACGTTAAAGATAAGTTTTCAAATGTTGTTTTCGAAAGAAAAAATGGAGAGAATTCAAAAAAGAAAGAATATAAATTTAGTAATATGGATGGTAAAAAAGAAATTTTACCACGAGACGAAAAAAACATGCTGCAAGAAAAAAAGTTAGTTAATACTTTTGAGAAAAAGGAAATCTTAGAGTTAGACAGATTAAAGTTGGAAAGATCAGATGAAAAAAACGTAAAAAATAGTGTTTTAAGAAAGATGATTAGTGATATAAAGGAAAATGATGAAAAGTTACTCGTCTTAAAAAGTAAAAAAGACGGAAAAGTAAAAATTATAAATAAAGTTTTTGTTGAAAATGATATTGTTGAAAAGAAAGATTTTATAAAAGAAGATACATATACTTTAAAAAAAGAAATTACAAAATTAAAAAAGGAACCATTGGAAACAGGGAAAGATCAGAAGTTTTTTGATATCTCAAAGAAAGATGAGAAATTAAAAAATTTACAGAGAAATGTTATAGAGAATAAAATAGTTGAAAAGAGTAAAGTAATTGAAAAAAAGGAGGATATATCTCCTTTCCATTCAATAGAAAAAACTTATTTGAATGTAAAAGAATATGTAAATGAACTCAATGAAGATAAAAATCTTCAAGGTGCTTCTATTAGTAATATTAAGAAAGATATTATATGTGAAAATACGAAAAGTACAAAAGGTTATGACAAAAAGAAGAATATAATTCTAAATTTTTCAAAGAAGATGGATGTTAGAAATATCAAAGCTGTTAAATATAGTAAAGCTAAAGAAGTGAAAAAACTGGATGTTCCTGCAAAGGTAAGCAAAGAGGTAGAAAAAACAGAAACTAAGATAAATTTAAAAGTGCAAGAAGTTATAACGAATTTTTTAGAAAAGTTAGAAGGGAAAGAATCTTATCTTTTAGAACACAATCAAGTGAGCTTAAATTTAAATGTGGATATTAAGGATTTAAGATTGTTGTGTGAAAATGTAAAACATTTAAAAAATATTAAAATAAAAGATGTGAAGTTACCAAAGGACATCCAACCCAAGATTAAAGTAATTTTCATAAATAAGAATAACCTAGAAAAAACGTTATTAAAAAAAGATGTAATATTGAATAGAAATATAATTTTAAATAAAAAAAAGGATGTAGTTTACTTTTTTAAAGACAAAATATTTAGAATTGGAAATAAGACTATAAATTCTTTAATATTAATACCTATTTCTATGACAAATGAGAAATTATCCCCCATAATTAGAGAAAAAAATCCTCCAAAGACAAATGAAATTAATAGAAGAGTTAAGATTTTAGAACGGTTTATTAGGGAAAACAATGTTTTTTTGAAGAATAATATAAAAGGGGATAGTGAACATAAGTTGAAAATAGAATTTATTTTTGAAAGCGAAAGAAATATAAAAAAACAAGTATCACATAAGGAAGTTAATCCAAAAATTTCCAATGAAATTTTCAAATATCAAGCAAGAAAATTATATAAGATGCCAAAATATGAAGAAGTGCATACGAAAATTGATCTTTTGAATAATACAGAGAAGACGGACAATTTACATGTAATTAGAACAGAACTAGAATCTCAAAATAGAAACATAGAGGAAATTTACAAAAAAATTACGGAGATGATAGAAAATAAAGGAAGTTATAAGGAAAAAGCAATAATTGATTTAAAACATCCAGCTTTTGGAAAACTTGAGATTAATTTGGAAAAAGTGGATGACGAAGTAGTTATAAGATTTGTTTTTGAAAATAAAGAATCAAGAGATATTGTAGAAAAAGGATTACACAATTTAAGGGAAAGATTTAATAATATAGGGCTTGAAATCAAAGAATATTCTTTTGAAGTTAAAGAAGAACAAGAATGGTATGAAGAAGAAAAACAAGACAAAGGAAATGAACAAAATAAAAAGCAAAAAAAGAGGTGGGTGAAAGATAATGATGAACTGGATACAAATGAATAATATTTATCCAATGGAAAATGCAAAAAATCACGGTGTAAAAAAAGAGTTAGATAAGGAAGCGTTTTTAGAACTATTAGTTACTCAATTAAAAAATCAGGATCCTTTAGAACCATTAAAAGATAGGGAGTTTATTGCTCAAATGACGCAGTTATCTACACTTGAACAAATTACCAATATGAGTGAGTCAGTTCAAAAATTTGTTGAAAGTTCAGCATCGTTGTATAGAGCACAAGTTTCATCTATGGTGGGAAAGTATGCTGTTGTAAAGTCGAATATTATTGAGTTAAAAAACGGTGTGACAAATACCCAAGTTTTTAAATTAGAAGAACCTTCGCATGTAATTTTAAAGATATACGATGAAAATGGGAAAATTGTTAAAGAGGAAGACCTTGGAAATTTGGAAGCAGGTATGCAGACCTTTTTATGGGACGGTAGGAACAATGACGGAGTTGCTTTATCAGATGGAATTTATAATTTTGAACTTTATACGGTACAACCAGATGGAAGCTTAAGTGAAATTTCAGCTATGGATGGTGGAAAGGTTGAAGCGGTGCAGTTTAAAGATAATGATGTATATGTACTTGTGAATGGGAATTTGTATCCGATAAATTCAATAATAGAAATTTCTGAAGAGGGGTGAAATAGATGATAAGATCAATTTACAGTGGAGTGACTGGTCTTCAAGGATTTCAACAAGCTATTGATGTCGTAGGAAATAATATTGCAAATGTCAGTACAATAGGTTTTAAAGCATCGCGTGTGACTTATGCAACAACTTTTTCTCAGGTTTTGGAGTTGTCAAAAAGGGCAACAGAGCTTACAGGTGGGACAAATCCAAAACAAATAGGCTATGGTGTAAAAGTTGCATCAATAGATAAGATAATGTCTCAAGGGAGCTTTCAAAATACGGGGAAAAAAACTGATCTTGCAATTCAAGGAGATGGTTTTTTTATTCTAAGAGATGGTACAGGAAAGACATACTATACTAGAGCGGGGAACTTTGATTTAGATGTGAATGGTACAATTATACAACCAACTTCTGGGTTAAAATTGCAGGGATGGATAGCCGAACCAGATCCAGAATCTGGCAAAAGATATGTAGATACAAATAAACCAATATCAGATATCCAAATTTCTGCGGGACTTTCTATGTCTGCAAAGAAGACTACTTCTATGACTGTGGCAAATAATTTAGATGCAAGAGTTGGCCCAGGTAAAACTGTTATGACATTGTCTGGTTATGGAGGAACTTCTGTAAATGTAAAGATAATTTTCGACAGAGATAAGGGAGGTTTACAGGATCCATTTGCGGATTATCAAATTTATAGAGCAAAAGTATACAGTGGAACAGATGATAATATCGATGGAGAGATATATATGAAATTTGACAAGTTTGGTAATGTTGTACAATCTGGTGCAATAAAGCAAAAGTTGAGTGTTACAGCAACAACTGATGGAAGTGTTAATTTAAGTGGAATAGGTCAGGAGGATGGAAATTACACATTCATTATCAGAGATTCTAGTGGCAAAATTTTGGATGTTCAAACTGCTAGTGTAAGTTCAGGAACTGCAATTGTTGCTTCTGATCAAATAAAGAATGGTAGTGATTATGTGATAGAAATTGCAAAAGATGTTGTTGATCTTGCAACTCCTGGATTCATCGCATCAACGGAAAATGGAACGGTGGTTTCAACTAATCAGTTGGATTTCACATATAACGGAGCAGATATTTCTTCCAATGCAAAAGTGTTTGTTAGAGATTCAAACGGTAATTTGGTTGCGCAATATGATTTTACTTCTGGTTTGATAAATGGTACAAACTATAGTTTGACGGGTGTTTTTGATCCAGCAGAGACTTATACAGTGGAAGTTTATAACGGTTCGACTGTAAATAGTCTAGTAGTTCCTGGAAGTGGTGAACCTAGATTTTACGAAGCGGATAATCCTACTAATTTTTCTGTTGCAGATTTTAATTCACCATTTTATACAACATCGGTACAGGTATATGATACGCTTGGTAACGCGTATACATTATATATAGATTTCGTAAAACTTTCTGCAAATTACAACGATGGTTCTGCAAATTATAAAAATGCTTGGGCATTTAGAGTAAGGAGTGCTTCGGGAGAGAATGTAAAATATTTAAGTAATTACGATACAGGACAAGAGATAACAAGTGGTACAACTGGTGTTATGACTTTTGATGAGAGCGGAAGGTATACAGGATTGTATGCTTTTGATCCAATAACTGGTCAGATAAATCGTGGAGAATCTATTGATGCAATTAAATTTAATGCTGCAGAAAACGGAGATGGGGAAGTAAAAATTAAGTTGAATCTGACTGGTATAACGCAGTTTGCTGCAACTTCTGATGCTTATGTTGTTGAACAAAACGGAAATGCTCAAGGTACTTTGGAGTCTTTCTCAATTGCAGAAAATGGAGATATAATTGGTACATTTAGTAATGGACTTACTGATAAACTTGGGAAGGTAGCACTTGCTATTTTTAATAATCCTGCGGGTCTTTTGGAGGCAGGAAACTCTCTTTACACGGAAAGTGCGAATAGTGGAAGCGCAATAATCAGACAACCTGGATTTGGAGGTTCTGGTGCATTGATTTCTGGAGCACTTGAAATGTCAAATGTAGATTTGTCCGAAGAGTTTACAAAATTAATAATTGCTCAGAGAGGTTTTCAAGCAAATGCAAGAGTTGTAACTACTGCTGATCAAATTCTTCAAGAAGTAGTGAATTTAAGACGATAAAATAAGGGGTGAAATGTATTATCTTACTTACTTTTTTAAATAAGAAAAAATTTTATCTTAATGCAGAGTACATTGAAAAAGTAGAAGCTTTGCCTGATACAACTATTACACTCTACAATGGGAAAAAGTATATTGTATTGGAAAGTGTGGAGGAAGTAATTGAAAAAATAATAGAATATAGAAAAAAAATTTTGAGTATTCCCCCTTTATATAAGGATGGTGAGGAATAATGGATATAGCATTACTGGGTGGTATGGGTTTGGCCTTTATTATGGTTATTTATGGTATTATATCCGGTGGAGGTGACTTTGCGGCTTTTATCAATATCCCATCAATAGTTATAGTTATTGGTGGTTCGATAGGTGCTGCAGTTGCTGCAAATCCTAAAGATATAGCTTTTAAATTTGTCCAAGTTGCACTAGAATCTTTAAAAGAACCAAAGACTGACTATGTAAATCTTTTGAAAACTTTGGTTTCGTTATCCGAAAAAGCTAGAAGGGAAGGACTTTTATCCCTAGAGGAAAATATTGAGCAACTTGAAGATCCATTTATGAAAAAAGGGTTACAATTATTGGTTGATGGTACTGAACCAGAAGTTTTAAAGTCTATGATGGAAATTGAAATAGAGGTTGCTTCAAGTGAAATGAATTTGAAAAAAGGGTTATTTGATGCAATTGGTGCATATGCCCCTGCTTTTGGTATGATAGGTACTTTGATTGGTTTAATACAAATGCTTAAAAGTTTGAATGATCCAAATTCTCTAGGTCCATCGATGGCAGTTGCACTTATTACTACACTATACGGTTCAATAATGGCTAATGCCTTTGCGTTGCCAATTTCAGAGAAAATAGGAAAAAGAATATTAAATATGGAATTAGAAAAAAACATGATATTAGAAGGTATTTTATCAATTCAAGCTGGAGAAAATCCAAGAATATTAGAAGAAAAATTAAAGGCGTTCTTACCTCAAGCGGCTAAAGCACAATACGAGGCATCTACTCAGGAGGCAAGTGCATAATGGCTAAAAAGCAAGAATGTCCAAAAGGTGCCCCTTTGTGGATGACCACATATGGTGATATGGTTACGTTGTTGCTGACATTTTTTGTGTTGCTCTTTGCAATGTCTAGTATTAGTCCAGGTAAGTTTCAACAAGTTGCGGTGGGTTTAACATCGGCTTTAAATGGAAATCCCCCAAGTGTTTTAACTGGTGGAAAATCTTTACAAACAGAACCATTAATTTCACAAAATCCTGGGGTTTATCAGGAGATTTTAAGGATATCAGAGGAATACAAAGGAAAGGTAACTGTACAGGAAAAGGATGAAGGTACATTAATTACAATTAGTGATTTGGATATATTTGAACCAGGTAGTGCAAGGTTAACTGCTGAAGCAAAAAAACTTTTGGAAAAATTGGGGACTGTGATAATTGAACATACTACTAATGTTCTCGAAGTATATGGTTTTGCAAATGAAATACCTTTGCCGGAGAATTCTATATATTTTTCCAATTGGCATCTCAGTGCTGCACGGGCTTCTAGCGTTGTTCTTTTCTTTACAACAGAATTAAAACAGAAACGCTCATTAGAAAGAATAGCGGATATTCAGTTAGGAAGGTTTGACCCAGATTACTATTATGCACCTGAGAGGTTTGTGCCAATAGGGAAGGGTGATGTTGAAATACAAAAAGAAATAAAGGCATTGAGAAATTTATATGAATTTAAACTTGAAGAGATGAGAAAAAAATTAGTTGCAGGTGAAATTACGAGAAACGAGTGGAATAATTTTGTTGCAAAACTCACTCAAGAAACCGATCAGAAAATCGTGGATTTAAGGCAAAAATATAGAAGAATTGATATTTTGATAAAGAGAGAATTAGCAAAATAGGAGGGGTTCAAATGCCAGAGGAAGAAATTCAAGAAGCTCAGCCAAAGAAAAAAAAGGGAATAATGGGATTGCTAATGCCAATTTTGATACCTTTAGTTATATCGTTAGTGGTAAGTGTTGCAGTGGTTATGTTTTTGGGCAATAACACTCAACCACAAGCTGCAAAGGAAACTACTCAATCTGAAACTACTTCTGCAGTTCCTATAAAAGCAGTTGTTATTCAGCCAGGAACTTATCAGACGTTTATGTTAAAAGGTGGAAAGGAAGTTGCTGTTATTGACTCGCTTTCGTTTAAGGTGGGAAGTGATCAATGTAGAAGTCTAATTGCAGAAAAGAATGATGAAATCATGGATGCTTTAATGCTTATTTTTCTTAGTAAAGAGAGAACAGAAATAAATACACCTGCAGGGATAGAACTTTTGAAAAAACAAATAAAAAATGCCGTGAATGAAATAACAGGATTTGTTGGTGAAAAAGAAAAACAAGGAGTGATAGATGTATATCTTTATATAAAAGCTGTTAGCTCTGTACAGTAATTGAGGTGATAATATGTCTGATGTTTTAAGTCAGGAAGAAATAGATAGGTTATTACAGGCTGTAAATCAAGGAGAAGTATCGATTGAAGAGGTAAAAAAAGAGGAAGAAGAGAAAAAAGTTAGAACTTACGATTTTCTAAGACCTAGGAAATTTTCCAAAGAACAAGAAAGAACATTGCAGATGCTCCATGAGAATTTTGCAAGAAGTTTATCGACGTATTTTTCTGGTAGGTTGAGAAGTTTTGTTGCGGTTGATCTTGTAAGTATTGACCAAATGACATATGATGAGTTTATAAAGTCGATAAAAAATCCTTCCTTTATTACTGTGTTTTCTGCAAAGGAATTTGTTGGAAGTGCTGTACTGGATATAGATTTAGAGATTTTTTACGGTATTTTGGAAATTTTACTAGGAGGTCCAGGAACTTCTGTTGAGTTAAATAGACCTCCAACAGGAACTGAAATAGAAGTTATGAGAAAAGAAGTTGTAAATATATTGACAAATTTATCACAGGCGTGGAATAGTGTTTATTCTTTTGTTCCTGTTATTGAAGCTATTGAAACAAACCCACAATTTGTTCAAGTGGTGGCGTTAAATGAAATGGTTTTGGTGATAACATTTTTTGTAAATATTGGTAAACTTGAGGGGTATATAAATGTCTGTTGGCCTTCTTCATTGGTAGAGCCAATTGGAGAAAAACTAACTACCCAGAGTTGGTTTAAAACAAAACAAAAAATTGTTTCCGAAGAGGATATGAAAGCTTTAAGAGAGAATCTTGCAAGAACAATTGTGGAGTTATCTGCAACTATTGGAGAAACTAACTTGACACTTTGGGATATTTTAAATCTTGAGGTTGGTGATGTAATACGTTTAAATACTTTTAAAGAGGATCCTCTAAAGATAAAACTAAATGGGAAGGATAAATTTCTTGGGGTTCCAGGCGTTTTTAAAGGAAGGTATGCAGTTAGAATTGCAAAGGTGTTAGATGAGGAGGAGATAAAATGATGGGAGATGAACAATTTCTTTCGCAAGAAGAGTTGGACTCTCTTTTGAATCAAATAGATGATTCGCAAAATGAACTAACTGATCTTGAAAAAGATATGTTTGGTGAAATTGGGAATATAATAATGGGTAGTGGGACTACTGCCTTATCAACACTCCTTGGAAGGAAAGTTGATATAACTGTTCCTACAGTTGAAATGAAGAAACTCAAAGAAATAAGAAAAGAGGTTAAAGGTAAAAATGCGGTAGTTTCGATAAATTTTGTAGGAGAAATAGAAGGATTAAATGCCTTGGTTTTACCACAGATTGCAGTGGCAAGGATTGCAAATATTATGATGGGGGGTACTGGAGAAGTAGAATCAGAAGAAGTGGATGAAATATCATTGAGTGCAGTCTCTGAAGCAATGAATCAAATGATGGGAGCAGCAGCAACTTCTCTTTCAGATATGTTAAAAAAACCAGTGGATATAACACCTCCGGTTGTTGAATTGTTAGATTTTGATGATGAAAATGTTAAATTTCCACCTGTAGTTACTAACGAGGATGATGTTGTTGCAAAGGTTAATTTTAATCTTATAATCGAGGGGTTAGAACCTGCTGCCTTCTTTTTAACAATGTCACCACCTTTTGTAAAGAAATTGTATAAGATGTTATTTGGTAGTACTGAAACGGTACAAGAGGAAAAACAGTCTCCACCGCAGCCACAACCGCAAGTTAATAATCAATCTGGAAAGCCATCGATGGGAATGGTTACTTCTGAAAATGTTCAGAAAAATCCAGTTGCGGTTTCACCAGCTCAATTTCAATCTTTTGAAAGTGGAGAAACTGTAAAAAGTGGTACACAAATTCCGGACAGGATTCAAGCACTTTTAGATATTCCTTTAAATGTTGTTGTGGAATTAGGAAAAACGAAATTAACTTTAAAACAAGTTATGGAACTTTCTGTAGGTTCGTTGATTGAACTTGATAAATTGACAGGTGAACCTGTGGATATTATAGTTAATGGGAAACTTATTGCAAGGGGTGAAGTCGTAGTAATAGATGAAAATTTTGGTGTAAGAATTACGGAAATTGTGAGTCCACAAGAAAGATTTTACACTTTAGAATAAAAAAGGCTTCGGAAGATCCGAAGCCTTTTTTATTTTTTCTTTGATTTAGCTGCTATTGAAAGGGACCAAAATAGCCCTCCAAATAAAACTACACCTGCAAAAATCATAAATATTATAGCACTTATGCTCATTTTGTCTCCTCCCTTTAAATTTCCTTCTTATAGTATTCACTGTCCTTTGAAGGAATTTTTGAAAGAATAATAGCTATAATCGGAGTTGCAATTAGTATTGCAAAACCAGTTAATAATGCCCAAGTTGGGTAACCCCCATATGGTTCTTTAATCTCATCTATTAATGTTAAAACAAGAACAGCTATAAGTGCAGTTGGAATTATGAATTTTAACGATAAATTAAACCATTTTCCGATCTTTATTTCTGAAACTTTGTTGATATAATTTCTGAGTTTTTCCGCACCAAAAACCCAACCAATGATTATTGATTCCAAAATTCCAACAATTAATAATGCATATATACTAAGGAAGTGATCAATGATATCAAGCCAATACAGACCTCCTTGCGTGGAGAAAAGAAGTCCACATAGGAATCCAAATATTGAAAATCCTATTAGAAATGCCTTTTTGTTTGTTTTGAATTTATCAGATGCTGCTGCTTCTACCGATTCAACTAGCGAGAAAGCAGAATCAATACCAAGTGTTAATAACATTAAAAAGAAAGCAAGACCAATAATTGATTGGATAATCATACCACCTGGGAATAAAGAGATAGCTTTTGGATAAACTACAAATGCGAGTCCAATTCCACCTTTTACAACTTCATTGACAGGACTTCCAGTTTGTAAAGCCATGTAACCTAGCACTGAAAATACGGCAATTCCAGCAAGAAATGATGTAGCAGAGTTTCCCAATGCCGTAATTATAGCGTTGTTTGCAATGTCTTCATCTTTTTTGTTGTAACTTCCATATGCGATCATTATACCAAACGCCAAACTAAGCGTGAAGAATATTTGGCCAAATGCATTGGCCCAAACTCTTGGATCTGCAAGCTTTGCAAAATTTGGTTCAAATAGGTAATTTAATCCTTGTGCTGCACCATCTAAAGTAATACCTCTGATTCCAAGTAAAATTAATAAAACTACGGGTAATGGAACTGTCCATACAACTGTTTTTCCAACTGATGCTGTGCCTTTTCTTAAAATAAAGTAAATCCATAACCATGTAAGTATAAGTCCAATTAATATTGGCCATCTTATGGCACCTAATTCACCAGGACCATTGGATATTTTTAGAAAATTTCCAAAGAAAAAGTTGCTTGGATTGTCTTTCCATGCAACACCGAAAGAGTAATAAAGGTAGTTAAATATGTATGCCATTATAACATTGTAATAGAATGTTATTAATGCACCAGTTATAACAGCCCACCAACCGATAAATTCTGCACCTTTTTTTATTTTTGTCATGGATTTTGGGGCACTGCTTTGAAATTTTTGTCCAATAGCAAATTCAGCCATAAGTAGTGGAATTCCTGCTAAAAATAAAGCAATAAAGTACGGAACGTAAAAAGCACCTCCACCATTTGAATAGGCCATGTAAGGAAATCTCCAAGCATTCCCAAGTCCGGCAGCAGAACCAATTGCCGCAAGTACAAAAGCCCATCTTGAACCCCACTTTTGTCTAGCCATAAAATCCCTCCTTTGTTAAGGTTGTGAAAACATTTGTAACTTTTAAGAAATTTTCTTATAAATAATATAACATATTTAACATGGAAAAATCAAATAAAAAAATCCGTTCTAAAAAAACGGATTTTTAAAAATTTTTTGTTAATTTTGTATTTACATAATGATGTATTTTTTGAATTATTATAAAATAACCCCTCACTTTGAGGGGTTATATAGATATTTTTTCCAGGATTTTATCACATATTAAACCTTTAAAACCAGGTTCATTTGAAAGTTCGCTGAGTAATCGAACTAAACTAAAAAATACGTCTTTAGGTACAATTGAAGATACGGATAATAGATTTTTAGAAATAGTTTCCACGTTGTTGATTAAATTTTTGGCTTCATCTTCTGTCAAATTTGTCAAGAAATCAATTATTCTTAAAATTAAAGAGTTTGCATCATGTAATTCTAGATTCTTTGGTATTTTTCCATTAATAATGACTTCTCTTGCGGTAGGAATATTAGAAGTGATATTCTCTATAAAGATTTTTGCAGCTTCTGGGCCTAAAATTCCAGATGCGAGTTGGTATCCATATAGTTTTTTTTCATCCTCAGTTAGATTTTTTAAAACATTTCCTAATTTGTACCAACTTCTAGGGCTTGGTTTTAATGTAGTTTTTAAAGATATATAATTTGAAGTATGAAGAAATTCTGGATTTTTCTCTATAAATTCTATTATTTCGTCTGATAAATTATTATTTTTGGCCCAATTGATCCACTCAGTTGTATCTGGTGAAACTTCTAAGATAAAAAATCTTGATAAAAAGGCGGGATCAGTTATTAAATCTACTTGATCATATTCTTCATCTGGTGGATTCATAGAAGCTACTATCCATGTTCCTTTTGGAAGAATATGATTGTGAATACGCTTATCAATTAAGAGTTGCATTATTGCATTTCTTATGCTTCTGTGAGAGCGGTTTATTTCATCTAAAAAAATTATGGTATTTTCGTCTTCAGGCCACCAATCTGGTGCCAAAAAAACTGTTTTATTATTTTCTCTTGAAGGAAGCCCTATTAAATCTCCAGGTTCCATTTGGGATAGTACAAGTATGATTAGTTTTCTGTTCGTTTCTTTTGCAATTTCTTTTATTATGTCAGTTTTTCCTACACCGAAATGACCTATTAGAAGTGGAATTTCGTTACTTTCCATTATTTTTTTCGATAGTATTTTGGCTTCTTCCAGCGTCAAATTGTACACCTCCTAATTCGACTAAGAGATCTTCAATAAAAGTTTCTTCTTTAAAGGTTTCAGTAAGGCTGTAAATGTATTTCCTTCCCTTCTTTTTTCTTTTTATAACACCATTCATAAGTAATTGTTTTATAATGTTTGTTGAATCTTTTCCTCTGATTCCATCGATTTCCTTTTTGGTAGCGTTTTTTGTTGATGCAAGAAAAATAACAATTTCAAGTTGAGAAGTTGAGAGAGTACTCAAAGAACGCCTTTTAACCACTTTTTCAACATATGTTGAAAATTTTTTCTTTGTAAAAAATTTTATATATCCATCTATGTTTCTTAATTCTATACCTGATTCTTCGTTTAGATTGTATTTTTTTTCTAGCTTTTTAATTATTTCTTCTAATTTTTTTTCGTCTATTTGTGTTATTTCAATTATCTTTTCTTTTTGAATACCTTTTGAAGCAAAAATTAATGATTCGACTATTGCTATTTTTTCCACATCCATTTTAAATTCTCCTTATAAAGAAGTTTTCTTCTATTATTATTTTTTTGAGTTTTACAAGTTCCAAAATTGCCAAAAATTTTATTATAATTTCATATTTGTTTTTTGAGTTTTTTAGAATATTTATTAAATTTTCTTCTGTATCATTTAAAATTTGACACATTACTGTCTCAATAGAAATATCTTCTTTCTTTATTTTGTAAACTTTTTGTTTTAACTCAACTTCTTTTATGATAGAAGAGATTAGTTTCTGTAATTTTTTCTCATTGATTTTAGGAAATACCGTTTTTACAGATACGGGAATATTTTTAATACTAACATTTTCTGCTTTTTTTATCTTTTTTACCATTTCTTTTAATTTAGCATATTGTTCGACTTGAAAGTAAAGTTTTTCTTTCGATTTTATAAATTCTTTATCTTCTGAGCTTCTAGGAAGTAGACTTTTAGATTTTAGTTCCATAAGATATGCAGCAGTTGCAATAAACTCAGATGTTATTTTTAGATTAAATTCTTTCATTTTTTGTAGATATTGATAAAATTCATCAGCAAGCTGGGAAATTGGTATTTCCCTGATACTTAATTTCTTTTTTTGTATAAGAAAAAGAATTAAATCTAAAGGTCCTTCAAATTCTTCAAATTTGAAGATAAATTCCATTAAAATCCTTCTTCTTCAATGATTGAAAGGTATTTTATCTTGTATATTTCAAGTAAATTTGCAACTGTTTCTGGATCCTCGCATTGGATTTTTATAGATACTTGTCTCTTATTATTTTCCTTTAATGTTAATATGGAAAGTATATTCATTTTGTTATTTGCAAGGACATCAATAACCCTTTTTAATTCACCTGGTTTGTCTTCAAGTTCTAGTACAATCCTTGTGCCTTGTTCATCCATAGCAGAGAGTTCTGTAAATGCCTCAAGTACCTCCTGAACAGTTAATACACCAATTACTTCTGCGTTGTTATTGACGATTGGTAATATTTGGTCTTTGTTTTCAATTAACATTAATGCTGCTTCTTCAACGTTTGAGTCTTCTACCACATAAAAGTCTGGAAATGTTATATACATATCTAATGGTTCATCTAATTCTGAATCTCTAATGCTTGATTTGTATACTACTCCTTCAAATTTTTCATTTTCATCTAAAACTATACAATAATCACAAGAAAAATCCCTCATTTTCCTTAATGCATTACCGATTGTTTCATTTTTTTTCAATGATGGAAAATGTGTAAGTAACCATTTTTTTACATTCATAAATACAACCTCCTTTTAGAATATATTAATTACTCCATTTTCAGCACATATAACAAATACTTTATTTTTGTAAGAAAATATGTCGATAGGGTATTTGTTAGTTTTAAATTCTTTTGTGTTGCCATTAGAATTAAATACCATTAACTTATTATACGGTGCTGAAAGTATATACAATTTGTTATTTATCACTTTTGCATTTGTTGGCGTATACTGTAACTTTTTCCATAACTCTATTTTATCATTTTTAATGGTATAAATTTCATTACTAAACATTGAACCAAAGTAAATTTTTTTATTCCAATTTAATACAAATGAAATATAAGGAGATGTTTTGTAAATTTTGAAGTTAACCAAATGTAATATGTTGCCACCACGTGTGTCTACGACGTAATCTTCTACAAGAAAAGAAGGGGTAATTAAATTGAAATTATACAATTTTTTTTTGTATTCTAAATCCACTTCTTTTTTCCAGATGAAAAGTCCTAAAGGATAGTTCTTATACATGTAGAAATAATTTGGAGCTGACAGGAATTTGTAGTAATATTCCAAGTGTAACGTGAAACTATATCCATACAAATTTCCATCTGTATCCAAGATGTAAACTTTATCTTTATCTCTCTGATAGAAGATAGGTTTTTTTTCAAGGTGTTTTAAATTTTTTTCATGTGTTTTTAAGTTTATGGAAATTAATTTTGTCCCTACTGTATCAATAATCAACAGTAAGTTTTTATCAAGATAAGATATTGCAGGAAAAATTCCTACATTGGTGAAGTAATATTCTATTTTTTCTGTTTCCATGTTATACACAATAACTGTTCTTTGAGTTGAACTTGTTAATATTAAGTATTTGTTAAATTGTGTATTTCTAAAGATGTATTTTACTCCCAAGTGTTGAGAAATTGAAAAAATTAACACATTAAATATTAGAAGATATAGTATCAAGTATTTTTTTTGCAACGTATTCTTTACTCCCTTCAAATTTTAAAACTTGTGTTTTTGAAATTAGAAATACTTCAGAGTAATTGCTTCCCATTACTTTAGAAGCGTTATTTGCTATTATGTAATTAACTTGTTTTTTTTCTAACTTTTCTTTTCCGTATGCTATTATATTTTCCGTTTCCGCTGCAAATCCTACAATTACTTGGTTTTTAAGTCTTTGTATAGAAATCTCTTTTAAAATATCTTTTGTTCTTTTTAGTTCTAGTATTAATGATTCATTAGCCTTTTTAATTTTTTTAGCTTCTTTTCTAACAGGTGTGTAATCTGCAACTGCAGCAGTCATTATTACAATGTCAAAATTTTTAAAACGTTTAACAACTTCATTGTACATTTCATCTGCCGTTCTAATTTCTATGTATTCATCTATAAAGTATGGTTTTTCAATGTTTGTAGGTCCTGAGATTAGTGTTACATATGCCCCCATTCTTTTTGAAATTTTAGTGAGTGCATATCCCATTTTTCCGCTAGAATGGTTGGTTATGTATCTTATAGGATCTATACTTTCTTGGGTTGGGCCAGCAGTAATTAAAATTTTTTTGCCGTTTAATTTTTTTTCTTCTAATATGATTTTCAACATTTCAATTATTTTGGAATTTTCTGGGTATCTTCCCTTTCCCACATCTCCACAGGCAAGGTGACCTGTTTCTGGTTCTACTAAATACCAGCCAAGTTTTTTTAGTTTTTGTATGTTTTCTAGTGTGATTTTATTTTCATACATCCTAGTATTCATTGTTGGAACAAACACTTTAGGTGTATTATTTGGAAGTGCTATCGCCGTTGTTGTTAAAAGATTATCACCAAAACCGTTTGCAATTTTTGCAATTGTATTTGCAGTTGCAGGAGCAAGTAAAAAGATATCTGTTTTTTTGGAAAGTTCTGTGTGTATTATATATCCTCCATTTATTTGATATGTATCGGTGTATACGTTACAATTTCCAACTGCGGAGAAAACAGAAGGTGATATGAGTTTTGTTGCGTTTTCACTCATTATTACATCTATTTCAAAATTTTCTTTTCTTAATTTGCTGACTAAGTCGACAGTTTTGTATATTGCTATACCACTTGATACGCCTAAAAGTATATGTGGCATTTTATTTTCCTCCTTTGAAGATATGTTTTTCTTCTGGAAATTTATTTGTTTTCACATCTTCTTTGTATGCCTTTAGTGCATCTAACATTATATTAAATGTATCGGCATATTGTTTTGAAAATTTTGGTTTAAATTCTGGATTTAGTCCAACTATATCGTGAAATACCAAAACTTGTCCGTCACAAAATCTACCTGCACCTATGCCAATTGTGGGAATAGAGAGTTTTTCTGTTATTTGTTTTGAAACGTCTTCTGTTAGCATTTCAAGAACTATTGAAAATACCCCACATTTTTCTAATTGTACTGCGTTTTCAAGTATTGTTTTTTTGGAACTTTGTTTTTTTCCTTGAACTTTATATCCACCAAAAATATTTAACGATTGAGGTGTAAATCCTAAGTGTCCCATAACGGGGATGCCAATATTTATGCATTTTCTTATTAAATTGCAGTGGATTTTTCCACCTTCGATTTTAACTGCATTTGCTCCATTTTTAATCAGTAATCCTGCGTTTTTAATGGATTCTTCTAAGCTACAACCATATGAAAGGAATGGCATATCTGCGACTATAAAAGAATTTGGAGCTCCCCTTTTTACTGCTTTGAGATGTATAATTATTTCATCCATTGTTACAGGAATAGTTGAATTGTATCCAAGTACATTATTTCCAAGTGAATCTCCTACCAAAATTATATCTACACCTGCTTTTTCGGCAATTTTAGCAGATGGTGTATCATAAGCTGTTACCATTACTATTTTTTCTTTGCCTTTCATGTTTATTAATCTTTGAATATTCATATTTTTCACCCCTTCTTGTTACAATTTTAGCATAAAAAAACCCTCTTTTTTAAGAGGGAAGGAGATTTTCTAAACTCCATTTTAGTAATTCTGGGTGTTTCCGATTTTTGAAATTCGGATCATTTTCTAATTTGTAGGCGTTTATATTTCCAGATTTCATTTGTTTTATTTTCTCTAAATAGTCAATCATTTTATCGATATCTTCTTTATTTCCAATTTTTCCATGTCCTGGAATTATGTTTGAAACTTTTGGCATATTTTCAAGTGTATTTATCCAAAGTTCTAGATTGCTATCTGGAACTATTTCTGGATGAATGTCTGTAATTATTGTATCTCCTGCAATTATGATATTTTCTGATTCAATGTGTATATAAGATGAATCCAAGGTATGACCAGGACCACTATATATGACAAGTTTTATACCGTCTTCATATTCAAAGTAATTTTCAAATACTACATTTGGAAGTTTTATCTCAATATCTTCTAATTTAAGTTGTTTTAGATAGTTTTCATCCATTTGTTTCATAAATTCCCTTGTTAATTTATGTGAAACAATGGGACAATCAAATGCAGAGTTTCCAAAAGTATGGTCAGGATGATAGTGTGTGTTTATAACCAAAGAGATGTCCTTTCCAGAAATATCTTTTGAAAATTGCTTTATTTTCATTGCTTTTTTTGGGAAAAGTGAAGTATCTATTAGTATATTCCCTTTTTTCCCTATTATAAGTGTACTATTTGCGGCAAGTTCATTTTCGATAACATAAATTTTGTTGCTTATGTTTTTAATCATATTTATCCTCCTATATGATATACTTTTCATAGAAATATTTCTTTGTTAGGAGGGTGTATTCCTTGAATTTATCAAAAACTGTACTACTTGTAGGATACTATGGTTTTGGAAATTTTGGCGATGAGCTTATGAGAAAAAGTATAAAAACATTTCTTAAAGGTAAGAACTTTAATGTTTTGGAGTTATTACCAAAAGATAAATTATCACATGGAGGGTACAATAGATTTAATTTAGTTTCTGTCGTTTCCGCAATTTTAAAGTCAGACGTGGTTGTTTGCGGTGGTGGTGGCATTTTACAGGATAAGACAAGCTTAAGGAGTTTTATTTATTACTATACTATTTTTAAGTTATCGTTGTTCTTGAAAAAGCCTGTTGTGTTTTTTGGAAATAGTTTTGGCCCTTTAAATTATTATTTTTCGCGGATACTTTTAAAAGATTTGCTAAAAAATGATAATTTATACATTTTTGCAAGAGATCCTGTTTCATACAAATTTTCAAAGTGTTTTAATGAAAACACATATCTTTGCACTGATCCGGGAATAATAGGTTTGAATGATAAAGAACTTTCATTTGAGAAGAAGGCAGTAATAATTCCCAGAAAGATTAAAAGTTATATACCTATTTTATTCGATTTGAAAAGAAAAGGTATAAAAGAGGTAGTTTTTCTCCCGTTCTCTCCTGAGGATGTTAATCTTGCAAAAAAACTTTCAAATTTTTCAATTAATGGTTTAAAAATGTACTTTTCTAGTAATATTAGTGAGATTTTTAGTTCAAGTATTGTGATCTCTGAAAGGTTTCACGGTTCTTTGATTGCGGCTTTCTATGGAAAACCATTTATTTCAATTAAAGATGAAAAATTTAGAAGATTTTTTTCAAAATATGAAAATAACGATACATACTTTGCAAACAACTTATTTGAAGTTGCCTTAAAATTAAAAGATATTCAACCCCCAAATATTAGTAAAGAAATGAAAGAAGAATGTGTTCAAATGTATGGAATGCTTGAAAAACTTCTTTTGAATATTATACGGTAACTACAGGATAATTATATACTGGATGATTTAGTATGTAAAATTCCTTGTTGTATAGCTTTTTAATATTTTCTTTGTTAATAACGTCTTTGGGTGTGCCTTGAAATAGTAATTCCCCATCTTTTAATGCATAGAGGTAATTACAATATTTTGAGGCAATATTAATGTTATGGAATGCGGCTAAAATACTCTTTCCTGATTCTGTAAGTTTCTTTAAAATTTCTACAATTTGAATTGCATGCGAAATATCCAAATGAGCAGTAAGTTCATCTACAATTATTATAGGGGTTTCTTGAAACAAACTTCTTGCTATTAAAACTCTACGTTGCTCTCCACCGCTTAATGTGGAGAAGTATCTGTTTTCATATCCTGTTAATTCTACCATAGCTAAACATTTTTTTATTTTTGATGATTCATTAACGGTGTTAAAAAAACTTTTTTTTATATGGATAGCTCCAAGCTCGATAATATCCTTGACTTTGAATTCAAAAGTAGGGTTAAATTCTTGCCTTACAAAAGATACTTTTGAAGCTATAAAAGAGCGTGAGGACCTTTCCAAGTCTTTTCCAAAAATAAATACTTTCCCAGATTTTGGCTTTATTAATTTTGTAATTAATTTTAAGGTAGTAGATTTTCCGCTACCATTTGGCCCTATTATTCCCACAAAATCTCCATGTTTTAAAGAGATATTTATGTTTTTTAATTTGAAATTTTCATATTCAAAACAAATATTTTCTGTCTCAAGAATTGTTTTCATATACACTTGCCACCTTTAACATTTGTTGGTATTTTTCTAATATTCTTTCAGCATATTGTTCTTTGTAAATACCACCGTTGTAGTGTTTTACAGCTTCTTGAATGTTCCCAAATTTATCGTAAAGGTACTTTAAATAATAACTTCCTATTTTTATATTTAATTTAAAATCCCACAATATTCTTGTCCAACCTTCTTTAGGTTTTTTTAGGTTATAATAATTTGCAACAAAATCCGCCGTTTCAGGTTTTATCTGCATCATTCCAAGTTCACCGTAAAGTCCTATCACATTTCTGAATTCACTTTCAACTATTATGACAGAAGTTATTAAAAGTGGATCAAGCCCTGTTTCCTTTGAAGCATCTAATATTGCATCTTCTATTTTTGTTAACAACTCATCGTCTGTTGGTAAACCATATGCTCTTCTGTATTCTTTTACAAAATTTCTAAACCATTCACCGGGAAGAGCATATACGATTGAAAATAATATCAAAAACACAAAAACAAAAATCCATTTTTTCATTGTTGCCCTCCTATTTTGGAATAATAAATGCCAAAAAAGTACCTAGTAGAAAACCTGCAAGTGCTTCAATAAATGTATGACCACTATTTGGGTCAACTTTTCTTCTTAACCCTACCGCATCAGATGCAATTATAGCAAGAAAAATAGCAGCTATTGCAGTATTAGGTGAGTCATATCCAGTAATACGTGCCACCTTCCAGGCTAGTGCAGAGACAGTTGCAACATGCGCGCTTGGCATTCCTCCATATCTTCCAAAACTTTTAATATCTTTATAAATTAGAACTTTTAAAAATTGAGCGATTAAAAATGCGAAGAAGGCTGTTAACAATGCATTGTTTGTTAGTAATTGCATTTTTCCCTCCTAAATTTCATACTCTTTTAATAGGTATAACAAATTTCCATTTTCTACATCTTTAAATTCCATTTTGTTGAATATCTTTTTTATTATGTATACCCCCAATCCCCCAGGTCTAATTTCTTCTAGTTTTCTTGGTTTTACTTTTGCAGGATCAACTTTTTCACCAAAATCTCTAAGATATACTTCCAATATATTGGGTTCAAGCCATTTTAAGGTCATTATTATTGTTTTATCTCTTTGAAATTTGTAAGTGTGCTCTATTACATTGGCGATTGCTTCGTTTACAGCAAGTTCTGTATCAAAAATATCTTGCTCTTTTATTCCTTTTTGAGCTAAGAAGTTTTGAATTACACTTCTTGCAATTTTTATATTTTCACTTCTTGAGAAAAAGGTCAAAGAAATAAAATCCATCATAGATTCTCCTTTATAATCTTTACTTTTTGGTTGTAATTTCCAAATTTATTCCAGCCTTCTTTTAGATTGAACTTGTTCTTTATATAGCTATCTACAATCAATATTTTGGGCCTTATTGATTTTACTACCTCAAAGAAGTTTTCTGTAATTTTTCTTTTGGATTCCTTTGTGATTTTAAAAGATTCTGGTAATATTTCCAAATTGCTCAAACCAAGTTTCTCAAGATTATTTTTTGACTTTTCCATAATCTTTTCAAATCTTTTTTTGCTTTCTATTTTTGAGAAAACACAACCGCAATAGTTTTGCCTGTATATTTGGTTTTCTTTTACAAATTTTGCGGCAAGATGAGATTCATTACCTTTTCTAAAAAAGCTTTCAATGTATTTAATTTTTTCTTCTTCCTCAACTATTTTACCAATATTGTTGATTTTTTCCAAAACTTTTTTTCTAGAAGCTGTTAAAGTCGTTGCAAAGGAACTTAAGTTAAGTTCTTTTGCTTTTTTTGCGGTGTTTAATAGCCTAAAATAGATACATTTGTCGCATCTTTTTGAATTTTCACCAAGATTCTCTAACCCTTTTATTACTTTGAAGAATTCTTCTATATTGTAATCACTTTCAATGAATGTCAAATTCCAGAGCTCTGCCAATTTTTTAACTTCATTTAGCCTTTTTTTATATTCTTTTTTAGGATGAATATTGGGATTAAAAAAGTAAATGTATTTTATTTTATCTTTCCAATGAAAGTATGCTGCTGCAAGATCAGGAGCGCAACATACATGTAGTAGCATTAAAACACCTTCTTTGAGTCCAATAGTAAAGTTACAGGGCCATCATTTTCTAATTTTACACTCATGTGTGCTTTAAATTTCCCCGTTTCAACTTTAATATTATATTTTTTTACCTTTTCAACAAAATAATTGTATAAAATTTCTGCATCTTGTGGAGGAGCAGAATTGGAATATGAAGGTCTTCTTCCACGTCTACAATCTCCATACAAAGTAAATTGTGAAACAATCAGTATTTCACCTTTAATATCTAAAAGTGAGAGGTTCATTTTTCCTTCTTTATCGTCAAATATTCTCAAATTTAATATTTTTTCGACTAAATAATCTGCATCCTTTTTTGTATCTTCTTTTCCAATACCTACAAATACCAATATTCCCTTTTTTATTTTTCCAATTATCTTACTTTCTACTTCTACACTTGCATTATTTACTCTTTGTATTACCGCTCTCATCTTCTTCTCACCTTCAATATCCCTGCTTTTTTTTCTAAATCATTTATCACTGAGTAGAGCTCACTTAAAGATTTTACCACAATTGTTATATTTGCAAAGATCGTGTTCCAATTTTTTGATTCATTTAGTTTGAAGCTTGTAACATTAATTTTGTTTGAAATTAAGAGGTTCATAATTTCTGGGAGTCTTTCTGTTTTATCAAATTCAATCTCGAGGATTGTTGTAAATCCATTTTCATTTGTTGTCCCCCATTTAGCTTCAAAGATTCTATCTTCATCAATGTGGCGTATGTTCTTACAATTAGTTCTATGTACAGTTATGCCTCTTCTACTTGCAACACCAACTATATTATCACCTGGTACAGGCATACAACATTTTGCAATGTGGACATCTAGATTTGATATTCCATCAATTATTACTATATTTTGTGAATTTGAATTTTTTTTATTTGTTTTTTTCTTTTGTTGTTTTTCTTTTTTTTTCTCGATAATAGTCAGGATATCATTGAATGTAATACTTCCTTCACCAATTCTAGAGTAGAATTCTTCTACACTTAAATTATGGCTTTTTAAAAAATTTTTGATTTTTTCAAGTTCGAAGAATTTTTCAATTGAAATGTTTAATCTCTTTGAAATTTTTCTGATTACGTCTTTCCCTGAATCAATTAGTTTTTCCTTTTCTTTTTCTCTAAAAAATCTTCTTATTTTTGCTTTTGTTCGAGGACTTTTTGCATATTTTATCCAGTTAAGACTTGGCCCTTTACTTGATTTATTAACGAGTATTTCAATAACATCTCCGTTTTTTAATTTGTAATCAATTGGAACGATTTTTCCGTTTACTTTTGCACCAGAAAAGTGGTGCCCGATTTCTGTGTGAATTGCGTATGCGAAATCTATTACAGTTGATCCAAACGGCATATGAATTATTTCACCTTTTGGGGTTAAAACAAAAACTTCTTCTAATTGTAGTTCATTTTTCAGTTCGGAAAGATTAGTATTTCCTTGTAATAACTCTTTCCTCCAGTCTAGTAATTGAATAAGCCACTTTTGCTTTAGGTTTACATCTTTTTCTTTATATATCCAATGTGCGATAAGTCCATATTCTGCTTCATTGTGCATTTGTATATCCCTTATTTGAATTTCAAGTGGTTCACCATACTGAGTTATAACTGTTGTGTGTATTGATTTATAACCGTTTGATTTAGGTGCTGCTATGTAATCTTTAAATCTCCCGGGCAAAGGAACCCATATTTGATGTACAACTCCTAATGCAGAATAACAAAATTTTATATTATCAACAATTGCTCTTATGCCGATTAAGTCGTAAATTTCTTCAAATTTTTTCTTTTTTTCCATCATTTTCTTCCAGATACTGTAATAGTGTTTATACCTTCCTTCCACTTTTGCATTGATGTTGTGTTCTTTTAGTGCCAATTTTAATTGGTTTACATATTCATTAGTTCTTTCTTCACGTTCTTTCTTTTTTTCAGAGACAAGTTCTTTTATTTTGTAGTATTCTTTAGGACGTAGTACTTTAAAAGACAGGTCTTCTAGTTCCCATTTTATAATATGGATTCCTAATTTGTGAGCAATTGGGGCATACACTTCAAGTGTTTCAAGAGCTTTATACTTTTTTTTGTCTTCATTTTTAACAAATTGTATAGTTCTCATATTGTGCAACCTATCTGCAAGTTTTACAAAAATAACCCTGACATCTTCTGCCATGGCAAATAACATTTTTTGTATTGTTTCACTTTTTTTCTTTTGCTCTATATTCCCAACAGGTGCATTTATTTTGCTTACTTTAGTAACACCATCAACTATTAAAGCCACTTTTTCACCAAATTCATTTTTTATGTCATCGAGTGTAACTTTTCCTTCACTATCTTCAACTACATCGTGTAATATACCTGAAATTATAGTTTCGACATCAAGTCCCAAAGAGGCTAGAATTTTTGAAACTTCTAAGGGATGTGTAATAAAAGGTTCACCTGATTTTCTAAAGAATCCTTCATGAGCATATTCTGCCATTTTTATGGCTTTTTTTATTTTTTCCTTTTCTAGATTGTTTAATTCTTTCTTTAGAAGCGTTTCCAAAGCTTTTATAAAATCTTCATATTTAAACAATTTAATCACTCCTCACTCTTTGGAAATAATTTTAACATATTTTTGTAAAAATATGTTATAATTCGTGTGATGATTATTTTCTTAAGCATATCTTAAAAAAAGGGAGGGGTCAAGGTGAAAAAGGTGTTCTTGTTTTCGGTTGTTTCAGTTTTACTTTTGTTATTACTAAGCGGTTGTTTTTTAGTTGATACTATGCCAGTTACTTTAAAAGTATATGTTACTGATTATAACAGTGGGGCGGCGGTTTCTAATGCTAAAATCAGTCTGCTACATAATGGAATTGAAAAGTTAGATGTTTATACCAATGAAAAGGGAGAAGCGTTAATTAATTTGTCAACAAATCGCGATATTATCTATGTTGACTTAATAGTTACTAAAGATGGACATTCTGTTACTAGAATAAACAACCTTAAATTGGAAAAGGGAAAAGAAAATATTTTTGAAACACAACTTAGGGTAAGTTCTTTTGGTAAAACAAATGTTTTAGAACCTCTAACTGTTAATTTAGAGCTGTATGGGGATAGTGCAATGAGTAAAAATTTATCGTTTGTAGATAATGTACTGGATGTTTCAACGGATACTTTATATTACAAAGTAACCGTTGAAAGCAATGAATATAAAGAAAAATACATCTATGTAAAATTAGGAAGTGTTCCAGGTTCAGGATTTTTTACAAATCCAAGGGATATTGATTATGGCTCACCAGCTGAAGGTAGTATTTCAACAGTTGGATTTGACGGATTGGTACCATTATATGTTGCTGCGTTTGATCAAAATGAAAATTTAGTTGTAAATGTATATTATCTAAATATCCATAGAAAGGGAAAAAGTGTAGATAACTATTATCAAGTCGAATATAAAGATGGTGCAAGGATTTTCGCGTATACCAGAAGAGGTGGAATAGCGTTTTATGGTGGTTCAGAAAAGATAAATAAAAAGGCAGATATTACATTGAGAAAGCCACAAGCAGCTCCTGAAAAAGATACAAATCTTTGGGTAGAAGTAAAATGGCTTTCTTGGGAGCAGTCAAGTGCATCTTCTACAACAGATCAACCTGATGCATATGTTGTATATAGAAGTTTTGATGGTGAAAGCTTTGAGGAAATAGCAACTGTTCCAGAGGGATACAATTACTATAGAGACAAATCTCCAAGACTTGAAGTTGGAAAAGAAGTTTGGTATAAAGTAGGCGCAAAATATGGAGATTATGTTGCGACTCCAACATTATTAGGTTCTGTTGTTCCTTTGGATATTTTTGGTATAAAATACATTTCTCCTGTTGATGGTGCAACAAACGTATCAATTAATCCAACATTTTCTTGGGAAATAGTAAATCCTGTAGAATCAAAAGAAGGGACGCCTGTTTATTACTTTGATATTTGGTTATACGATAACACCGTGAATGATTCTGGATATTATTCTTTAAGTAAATCTGGATATCCGAGCTATAATTTTTTGATTACTACAGCAACGTCTGTTGAAATTGAGTTTAGTAATCCTCCTTTAGGATTGTGGTGGGTGGATTATGCGGCAAAGACGTGGTATCCATATGTTACTTTACAAAAAAATAAAACATATGAGTGGGGAAATGAACTTGCAGTAGCAGTGGTAAGCGATGAAGATTCTGAAGCATATTCAATTTATGCTGATTTAGGCAAGATATTTGATCCATTTAAGATTGAAGCAGAAATATATAATACATTTACAACGGGTGAAAATTAAGAAAGGGGGTAGAAAAAATGAGAAAAAGTTTAAAATTTATTTTTCCACTTATTTTGATAGTATTTTTGATATTTTCTTCCTGTGGATTAAATAGTAGTATAGTAAGTAATCCGGAGAATAATAATGTAAACAATGTAAAATTTGGCAGTTTAGAGGAAGAACACGAACAAGGAAAAGTATTGGTTGGATATGAAAATAGAGAAGATGTAGAAAAAGTAGTAGAGGCGTTGAATGGTAAAATTTCTGTTGATTTGCCACAAATTAAAGTTGTTTCAATTAAATTTGATGGTACGGTAAAAGATGCATATGAAAAGATTATGAAATTAAATTTAAAGGGATTGAAATTTGTTGAGCCAAGCTACAAAAGATGGATAATTGATCCTAAACCTGTTTCTGATGAACATTTAATGATAAAATCAAATGGAGATTCCCTGTTTTCAGAAAGAGGAGAAGAGGAATTTTCAAAGTACCTTTGGGGTCTTGAAGCAATAAATGTAAAAGCAGCATGGGATGCGGGATATAAAGGAAATGGTATAGTTGTTGCAGTTATAGATAGTGGTGTTGATGGTACACATCCAGACCTTCAAGGACAGGTTATTGAAGGTTATAGACCACTTACTAATGAAGTGCTTCCCGCTGGAACAGATTCATCATTTGGTGGAGCTCATGGTACTCACGTTGCTGGAACGATTGCGGCATCGGAAAACTCTCTTGGAATTGTTGGAGTAGCCCCAGAGGCAAAGATAATGCCAATAGTAATTTTTGATGGTGCGGATGGTAAGTATATTGGTGATGACGAAGCTGCAGAAGGAATTATTTGGGCAGTTGATCATGGTGCGGATATTTTACAAAATTCTTGGGGAGGTTGGGGATACAGTTATACACTTAAGGCTGCATATGATTATGCTTTGGATAACGATGTAGTTGTAACTGTATCCGCTGGTAATGATCATACGGATCAACATGTGCATTATCCAAGTGGATATCCAGGAATTATACAAGTTGCAGCAGTAGAGTATAATGGTGGGAACTATAGGACAACGTGGTTCTCAAATAGAAGTGATGCAATAACAGTTGGAGCACCGGGTGTCTCAATTTTGTCGACAGTTCCATTGAGTACATCTAAAGGTTATGAAAGTCACAGTTTTGAAGATTCAGAGGGCGGATTGTACGATGTTTATCAGGGAACGTCAATGGCCTGTCCACATGTATCTGGTGTTGTTGCATTATTAAAACAAAAATATCCAAATGCAAAAGTATGGCAGATAAGAAAGCTTATAGAAGAAGGTGCTGTTGATATAGATGAAGCAGGTTTTGATCATTCATCAGGTTATGGACTTATTAATACAAAAAATTCAATTGGTATGGAATTACCAACAAGTGGAGGAATTGAATCATTTGATGTGAAAGTGGTTAATTCTCAAAATAATGGAATTTCCGGAGTTTTTGTTACATTAAAGAGACTTGAAGGTTTTGGTGGAGATTATTTTGCAAAGACAGATTCATATGGAATTGCTCACTTTTCAAATATTGATGCAGGAAAGTATGAAATAATAGCAGGTGGTCCCGATTCAAACGATAGAAGCTATAATGGTGGATATTTTGGAAGTTATGCAACACGTAGAGAAGAAGAAAGGCAAGTTTCTAAAATATTGAATTTATCAACAAACACAACTCAAGAATTTACTTTTACTTCAACTTTCAAGTTTAAATTTGATGCACCATCGGTAAGTTTGGGACAGGCAACGGTGACAGTTGATTCTGCATTGCATGAGATTGTTTTGGGAAAAAGAGTTTCTTATAGTGAAGAAGAGTTTATTCCTGGAAATGAATATAATTATTCAAACATTGCTGGTTTAGCGCTGATAAGGATTGAAAGATCAAATGTTGGTGCAACTTGCACAGTCAATGGAACGGTAACTTTGAATGGTTATGAAATCCCAGTATACGGTACATTTGAATCAACAGATGCTACGCTTGCCACGGTAGATGAATTAGGTGGAGCAAAGCCTTGGTGGTTATTATTTGGTAGCAACTAATAAGTTAATGGTAAAAATTCCCTCCCGTTTTTAGTCGGGAGGGTTTTTTTATAAATATTTAAGTTATAGATAGATGAAACGAATGGAACAGCTTATTGTTAGAGATTTTACACAGACGTGGTTATTTTATAGCATTTAGTATCTTTTCTGGGGTTATTGGGAGTTGTGTAATTCTTACACCGACAGCGTTATAAATGGCGTTAGCTATTGCTGCAGGTGGAGTGTCAATACCTATTTCACCTACCGATTTTGCACCGAAGGGACCACTTGGTTCATAACTTTCGACAAATTTTACAATTATATTTCCAATGTCCATTCTTGATGGTATCTTATAATTCATTAAATTATTTGTTAATAATTTTCCATTTTGAGTGTATTTTACATCTTCAAATAATGCCATACCTATACCTTGCACAATTCCACCTTCTATTTGTACTTTTGCAAGATTTGGATTTATTGTTACTCCACAATCTACGACACCTACGTAGTTTATAAGTTTCACCTTCCCTGTTTCAATATCTACTTCTACTTCTGCAAAACCTGCCATATAAGGTGGTGGAGATTCTTTGCCTACATAAGAAGCGTCTGCTACAAGTTGTTTTTGGTTTTCTGTGTAATATAGCACTGTGGCAAGTTCTTTTAGTGATACCCTTTTATTACCATCTTTTTCGTATATAAACTCACCATCAAAATCTGCCTTTTCTTCCGGAATTTCAAGTTTTTTAGCGCCTTCTTTAATTATTAATTTTTTCATTTTTTCTGCGGCAAGTTGTACAGCATGACCAGATACATATGTTGTACTTGATGCGTATGCTCCCGTGTCAAATGGTGTTAAATCAGTGTCAGATGAATACACAATTATATTTTCAGTTGAAACATTTAAGATTTCTGCAGCCATCTGTGCAAGAATTGTATCACTTCCTGTTCCAAGGTCTGTTGCACCAATAAGCAAATTAAAAGAGCCATCATCATTGAGTTTTAATATAGCAGATGCCATATCAATATTCGCAATTCCAGAACCTTGCATTGCTATAGCCATTCCTACACCACGAACTTTTGTTTCAGAAACTTTTATTCTTGGATATTTTTCTTTCCAACCTATTAATTTCATTCCTTCTTCGATACATTCATTAAGTTTACAACTTTTTATTATCATTTCAGCACCTTCACGACCTTCTCCCATAATTTTGAATATAGGAGATGTTTCACCTTCATTCATCATGTTCTTTTTTCGAAGTTCTACTGGATCCATTCCAAGTTTTTGAGAAAGTATATCCATAGCAGATTCTAATGCAAAATTTGCCTGAATAGCGCCATATCCTCTATAAGCACCTGCTGGTACTGTATTTGTATACACAACTTTTCCTTTAAAACGTACAGCATTTACTTTGTTGTATAGAGGAAGAGTTTTTGAACCAGCAACCATGAAAGTTGTAAGTGCGTGTTCGCCATAAGCTCCTGTATCAGAAAGCCCCTGCATATCAATAACTTTTAACTTACCATTTTTGGTAGCACCTAAGGTTACATCGAATCTCATACAATGTCTACGATAAGTGGATTCAAAAACTTCTTGGCGTGTGTATATTAATTTTGCTGGTTTTCCAGTTTTAAGTGTTACAGCTGCT
The DNA here is from genome assembly GCF_018588215.1 of Thermosipho sp. 1244. Taxonomy (NCBI): domain Bacteria; kingdom Thermotogati; phylum Thermotogota; class Thermotogae; order Thermotogales; family Fervidobacteriaceae; genus Thermosipho; species Thermosipho sp. 1244. The sequence continues at coordinate 157,744 of NZ_LNGA01000012.1, read as the reverse complement.
ACGAATGGTTCACCATGGACTGCTTGTTTTCCTCCAAAACCGCCACCAATTCTTGGTTTAATTACTCTTATATTTCTTATTGGTATATCAAAAGCTTCAGATATTATTCTTCTAACGTGAAATGGGACCTGTGTGGAGCTGATTATTACAAGTCTTCCATGCATATCAATGTAAGAAGTTGCTGAATGTGGTTCAAATGCAACATGGGCTTGGGCTTGCGTATAAAATCGTTCTTTTACAACTACTTCACATTTTTTTAGTTCTTCTTCTATATCTCCAATTTGCATTTCATACGATGCTGCAATATTTTTCGGTGCATTAAATCCTATTTCAAACATAGAATGTGCTTCTTTTTCTGGATGTATTATGGATTGATGTTCTTCAGCGTCTTCAAAGTCAAGGACTGGTTCAAAAATTTCGTATTCAACTTTTATCTTTTTAAGTGCTTTTGTTACGGCATTTTCATTTTTTCCAGCGACAATAGCAACTTCGTCACCTACGTATCTTACATATTCATCTAATATGTACCAGTCATGAGGTGATGGTTCAGGATAACCTTGTCCAGCTCGTGTTATTGGATTTTTTGGAACATCTTTATATGTTAATATACATTCAATTCCCTCAATTTTTTCTGCTTCAGATATATCAATGTGTTTTATTTTTGCAAATGCATGGGGGCTTCGCAAAATTTTTACTATTAAAGCATCTTTTGGAGCTAAATCGTCCGTATAGACGGGTTTCCCAAGCATCAATCCAAAAGCATCTTTTTTTATTATGTTTTTTGTAACTTCTTTCATTTTGTCACCCCCAAAAATTTCGTAATAGCTCTATGTTGACTTTCATATCCTGTACACCTACAAAGATTACCTATGAGTTTGATTTTCGCTTTGTTTATGTCTTTAACACCAATTTTTTTGAGATACACAGTATTTAAAATCAGGCCAGGACTACAATAACCGCATTGATCTGCTCCTTCTTCCGATAACAATTTTGCAAAATCTTTTGCATCTTCAAGCCCTTCAACTGTAGTTATTTCGTGACCATCAGCCCTTGCTGCAAAAACTGAACACGATGGAATAGGTTTACCATCAAAGAGAACAGTGCAAATACCACACATTCCTGTGTCACATCCTCTTCTTACACTGTAATATCCCAATTTCCTTAAAACATCGAGTAATATTTCGTGTGGTTCAATATCTATTTCTTCAGTTTTATTATTTACTTTTAACTTTATTCTCATTGTATAACCTCCCTTAGAGCTCTTTTTAATAACACTTTACAAACTTTTTGTCTGTATATTTTTGATGCTCTTAAGTCATCGGAAAAATTGATTTTATTTGATAAGGATTCTACGGCTTTGTCAATATCTTCAAAGAAATTAAGATCTTTTGTTATCAAAACTGCCATTGCTGGTCTTGCGCCTACAGCAATTTTTACTTCATTTTCCGATTTTGAAACGGCTATGTTTATTATTGAAAAATCATATTCGGAATTTTTGATATTTTTAAATGAGACAGCCAGCATTTTTTTCTTAATTGTTATTTTTTCAAGTATATCTTTTTGAATTTTTGTATTTAGAAAGTCTTCTAGTCTTATTTTTCCATTTTTGTATAAATGTACTTCTGTTTCTAAAACTAATAGTCCGGTTATAAGATCTGAGAAGCCAAATTTAGGGAAAATAGTACCACCAACTGTTATGAGATTACGCATTTGAAAGCTCAAGATATTTTCGGTTATGTTTTTGAGAAATCCGTTATACAGATTCGAAATAATGGGATTATCTTCAAATTCGGATAAAGATACCATTGCGCCTATTTCAATTTCATTTTCGGTTTCCCGTATAAAATCAAGTTTTGCATCTATTAAATCTATTGCTGTTTCAAAACTTTGGTTTGAAAGTTTTAGAAAAGTAGCACCACCTATAATTTTTGCATTTTTTGATGTTAATACTTCGTAAGCTTCTTGCAAATTTTTTGGTTTTAAATATTCTTTAAAATAAATCATATACTCACCACCTCATTTTTAAGGTTATAAAAAGCTTTTATTGTAAGGTTGTGTACAAGTTTCTTTCTTTCACTTTTACTTGCTCTAACATCATCAATTGGTTTGGATAATTTTTCAAACTCATTTGCAAGGTATTTAAATAATTCAATTGAAAACTCTTCACCAATTATTTTGCTTTCGATATTTTTATCTCTTAATATAGTTGGAGATACAGAACCAAAACAAATGGAAATATCTTCTATTTTCCCATTATTTTCTTTAAGTAATACAGCTATACTTGCTATTGAAATTATCATAGCATTTCTTTTTCCCACCTTTTCAAAGAAGAATTTGTAATTATTTTTTACATCTATTTCTATTGCGTATATGATTTCATTTTGTGCAAGATCGATTTTTGAAGGGCCTAAGATAAAATTTTCGATTGGTATTATTCTATTTGTTGGTTTTATTATTATATTTCCATTTAATAGGTAAGTTGCAAGAATAAAGTCACCAGCGGGAGAAGCATTTGCGATATTACCAATAGGCGTGCCTCTATTTCTTATCATTGGAGAACCAATAAGTTTAATTATCTTTTCCAAAAATAAATTTATTTTGTTTTTCTTTAAGAATTCCAAAAGATCTGTGTATGTTGTGTTGAGTGGAATTATTAATTTTTGATCTTCAAGTTTTATAGGTGATTTAATTTTTTTCGTGTCTATAACCGTTTGAGGTGTAATAATACCGTATCTCATTTTTACAAAAAGATCTGTTCCACCTGAAAATACCGCTCCGTTTGTGTTATTTTTAATTTTTAAAAGCTCATCTAAAGTTGAGGGGGAGTAATAATCTTTAATCATTATTCTCACATCCTTTTGCAGCTATCTTTACTGCTTCAATAATTTTTACATATCCTGTGCATCTACAGAGATTCCCTTCAAGTGCATCTCTTATCTCTTCTTCGCTAGGAGTGGGATTGTTATCTAGAAGGTATTTTGTGGAAATGATAAATCCAGGTGTACAAAATCCACATTGAATTGCACCAGCTTTTACAAAAGCCATTTTAATGGAATCTTCTACTCCTTCAAGGGTTATTATCTCTTTCCCATCTAATTCTACTGCGAGCATAAGGCAAGAATGAACTGTTTTTCCATTAACAATTATCGTACAAGCACCACATTCACCTTCACCACATCCTTCCTTAATTGATGTTATTTTTAAATCATCACGTAAAAAATCAATGGCACGTTTATGTACTTCAACTTCTTTTGTTACTTCTTTCCCGTTGAGTTTGAAATTTATCTTCATTTTATCACCTCTATGTACTTCAGTACTTCTTCTAATTTTGGAGGAATTTTTTTAATTTTTATATTATTTTTTATAGGATTTACATCTTTTAATCCGTTTCCAGTTATAAAGATGGCAATAGACTCATTTTTTGATAGAAGTTTTTGACTTAAGGCTTTTTTGAATCCTGCAAAAGCAGTTGCACCAGCAGGTTCTGCAAAAATCCCCGTTTTTTGTGCAAGATCAAATATTGCTTTTTGTATTTCTGTGTCCGATACTCTAATGAATTTTCCTTTACTTTTTTCAACATATTTACATGCTTTTATAACGTCTCTTGGCTTTCCAACTGAGATACTATCTGCAATTGTATTTGGTTGAATGTCAAACGGAGTGTATGGCCTACCTTTTTCAAACGTTTTTGTTACAGCGTCTGCACCTTCTGCTTGAACACCAATTATCTTTGGTATTTTATTTGTTAGGTTTAATTTGTAAAAATCGTAAAATCCTTTGAAAATCCCACTAATCACAGTTCCGTCTCCTACACTTACAAAGACAACATCTGGTACATTGAAATCTAATTGAACTATAAGTTCAAGTGCTCCTGTTTTTTTGCCTTCTAAAAGGTAAGGATTAATTGCTGAATTTCTCGAATACCAGTTTAATTTACTTCCAATTTTCGTTGAAATATCAAAAGCTGTATCGTAATTTCCATCAATTTTTAATATATTTGCACCGTATACTACTAGTTGTGCAAGTTTTGCAATCGGTATATTTGATGGAACAAAAATGAAAGTTTTAAGTTTAGTGGTAGTTGTTAACCCAGCAAGTGAACTTGCGGCATTTCCAGTTGACGCACAATAAATTGTGTCAAAATTGTATTCGTATGCTTTTGAAATTGCAATAGCTGTTGCTCGATCTTTATATGAGCCAGTTGGGTTGGTTCCATCATATTTAAAGATTACATTTTTAACTCCATAAAAGTTCTTGAAAGAGAGAAGAGGGGTATTTCCGACTTTTTGTTTAATGGGATATTCTTTTATGGGAAGGATGGCTTTAAATTGTGAAATATCACCACATTTGTCAAATTGACTTTTTTTTAATTTTATTTTTTCGTAGTTGTATACTATTTCAAGTGTGCCATATCTTGGGCCACATTCATCACATGTATACAGAGTTGGTGATGGTTCAAATAACTTACCACATGTTATACATCTTAACTTATACGTAGTGTACATAAAATTCCTCCTTATTTTTTTTAGATTATACTTTTATATGGTTAAAAAATAAAAAAAGTAAAAATTAAAGAAAAATTAATTTGTTAGGTTCTTTTCGAGTATAATAGAGTGTAGTTTGTGATATACTATAAATATGGAGGTGTGAGAATGAATAGAAACGAGGCGTTTGAATTATTAAAAGAACACATAAAAACAAAAAATCTTATAAAACATTGTATTGCCACAGAGGCGTTAATGCGAAAATTTGCAAAGCATTTTAACGAAGATGAAGAGGAGTGGGGAATTGCGGGACTTCTTCACGATTTAGATTATGAGTATACAAAAGATGATCCCGCACTTCACGGATTGAAAACAGTAGAAATATTGGGAGATAGTGTAAGTGATAATATAAAAAATGCAATTTTAGCACATTGTGGTAAAAAAAGAAGGGAAACACTTATGGAAAAGGTAATTTATGCGGCTGATCCAACCACTGGCTTTATCGTTGCATCAGCTCTTATTAGACCAGAAAAGAAGTTAGAGCCTGTGGATGTTAAATTTTTATTAAAAAGGTTTAAAGAAAAATCATTTGCAAAAGGAGCAAATAGGGAACAAATGAAAAGTTGTGAGGAATTTGGAATGGAACTTGAAGAATTTTTTGAAAAGTCTTTGGAAGCTATGAAAGAAATTTCCAAGGAGCTTGGTCTATGATTTTAAGAATAGTCTTGTGGACGCTTCCAGTTTTATTTATAAGTTTCGATTTAACTTTTAGCGATCTTTTTGTATTATTCCCTTTGTTTTTCTTTTTGGAATCTGCAGTTGATTTTAGTTTTGAGAAAGCTTTGAGATATGTTGTTTTTTTGAGTTTATATTCCTTTGTTGTATTTAAGGAGTTTGGAATAATTAGCATACTTATAATCTTTTTTATTTTGTTTTTGGAATCATTTAGGGATAATTTTTTGAAATTATGGGTGCTTTCGTTATTGGAGAGTGTTGTTTATTTTGGTATTAGAATTTTTGTTGAAAGGAATATAGTTTTTATTATTTCCATATTAATTGCTTTTGGTTTTAATTTTTATTTGTTAAAAAAGAAAATAATAGAGTATAGATAGGAGGTATTATTTATGAGGGTTACTTTCCCAGATGGCAGTATAAAAGAGTTTAATAGAGGTATTACACCAGGGGAGATAGCAAAGAATATTAGTGAGGGATTATTTAGAAACGCAGTGGGTGCGTTGGTTGATGGGAATTTGTGGGATTTGAATAGACCTATTGAATTTGATTGTGAATTGAAAATAATTACAAAAAAAGATAAAGAAGCACCTGAAATATACAGACATACAATGTCACATATTTTGGCACAAGCGGTTATGAGGATATACGGTGCCGAAAATGTGAGGTTGGGTATTGGTCCAACCATTGAAAATGGATTTTATTATGATTTTGATATTGTAAACGCTACTATTAAAGAAGAAGATTTGGAAAAAATTGAAAAAGAAATGAAGAAAATAATAAAAGAAGATTTGCTAATTGAAAGGTTTGAACTTCCAAAAGATGAGGCAATTAAATTAATGAAAAGTAAGGGACAAATCTACAAAGTAGAATTAATAAAGGAAATTGAGGATAAAAAGGTTAGTTTTTATAAGCAGGGGGAATTTGTTGATTTGTGTAGAGGGCCTCATTTGCCAAGGACGGGAATGATAAAGCATTTTAAATTGCTTTCAGTATCTGGTGCATATTGGAGAGGTAGTGAAAAAAATCCAATGCTCCAAAGGATATATGGAACATCTTTTGCTTCAAAAGAAGAACTTGATAATTACTTAAGAATGATTGAAGAAGCTAAAAAGAGAGATCACAGAAAACTGGGACCTAAATTGGGATTGTTTTTTATAAATAGTGAAGTTGCGGCTGGAATGCCCATCTTTTTGCCAAAAGGTGCAACTATTTTAAATGAGTTAATGAATTTTTCGCGAGAATTACATAAAAAATATGGTTATACTGAAGTGATAACTCCATTAGTTATGAATGTTAAGCTCTGGCATCAAAGTGGTCATTGGGATCACTATAAGGAAAATATGTATTTTACAGAAAAAGAAGAAATAGAATATGCAATAAAACCTATGAATTGTCCTGGACATATTTTGATTTACAAAAACAATGTAGTTTCTTATAGAGATTTACCTATTAGGTTATTTGAGTTTGGGAAGGTTCATAGATATGAAAGAAGTGGAGTATTGCACGGACTTTTAAGGGTAAGAGCATTTACTCAGGATGATGCACATATATTCTGTAGACAAGATCAAATAGAAGAAGAAGTTAGCAAAGTAGTTAAATTAATAGATGAATTGTACAAACCATTTGGATTTTCATATAGAGCAACTTTAAGTACAATGCCAGAAGATCACATGGGAGATGAGGAAACTTGGAATAAAGCAACTGATGCTTTGAAAAAAGTTTTAGAGGATATAAATCTTAACTTTGATATAGCAGAAGGTGAAGGTGCTTTTTACGGTCCAAAAGTTGATTTTCACGTAAAAGATTCCTTAGGAAGAGAGTGGCAATGTGCAACTATACAATTGGACTTTCAAATGCCTGAAAGGTTTGAAATTAGTTATGTTGATAAAGATGGCAGCGAGAAAAGACCTGTTATGATACATACTGCTAAATACGGTTCTTTGGAAAGATTTTTTGGAATATTAATTGAGCACTTTGCAGGTGCGTTTCCTTTGTGGCTCTCACCAATTCAAGTGATTATATTGCCGGTTTCCGATAAGTTTGTTGATTATGCAGAAGAAATTTATAAGATACTTGAAGATAATAATATTAGAGTATCATTAGATGATAGAAATGAGACTTTAGGTTACAAAATACGGGATGCTCAAATAAATAAAATACCATACATGATTATTGTAGGAGAAAAAGAGGTAGAAAGTGGTAAAATTAGTATTAGAAAAAGAGATGGAAGTGAGCAAAAAGATATATTAATAGGAGAATTTATTGAAGATTTAAAGAATATAATAAAAGATAGAAGGTGAGAATTTGATTAATGAGAAATTGTTAAAATATGTAGAGAAATATAAAAGTGAAATAGGTTTTAAAAAGGGAGAAAAAAGGGTAAATATATTTAAAGAAGAAGAATTTTTGAAAGTAGAAAAAGATAACAAAATGTTATTTGAAATTGTAGATGATGAAAATTATTATGAGTTAATTCCTATTGTTATGGAAAAGGTGTTGAAGGGACATTTAAATATATTAACAAAAGAAAAGGCAGAAGAGATTATTGTCAATTTATTGGTAAATATTATAGTTTTAAGTGAAGTAGAAGATGAAGAAGGTTTTAGCCATACGCAAAGAGTTTCAAAACTTGCGGGAAAATTTGGAAAATTTTTAGGAATGGATGAAAAAGAATTAAGAAAATTTGTAAGGCATGCTTATTTACATGATGTTGGGAAAATAAGCTTGGAACAGGTGATGCTGTATTCACCAACAAGAATAAGTCTTTTTGAAGAAAATTATCAAGATCACACTATAATGGGAAGTATTTTTCTTTCAATGTTTGACGTTTTGTGGGAATATATACCTACTGTTAGATATCATCACGAGCGATGGGACGGAAAAGGATTCCCTGATGGATTATCTGGTAAGCAGATACCATTTTACGCACGTGTTATTGCAATAATTGATTTTTTTGATGAGACAACTCATTTTATTTCGTCTGAATGGGAGGCTTCATTAAAGACACCAAAAGAAGCTTTGGAATTAATTAAAAAATTGTCTGGAAAATATTTTGATCCTGCTTTAGTTGAAAAATTTGAAGATTTTTTGAAAAGTGAGGGGGTGGTATAATTAGTCCAGTTGTATTTTGGATTGTATTGGGTCTGATTTTAATGGTAATGGAGATTTTAATACCAACATTTTTTATATTTTGGTTTGGAGTAGGGGCTTTAGCATCGTCTTTAGTTGCTTATTTTATTGGGAATACGATTTGGGAGCTTGTCGTGTTTATAGTAGTTTCTGGAGTATTGGTTGTTTTTACAAGGCCTCTTGTGGATAAGATAACGGGAGAACAAACAAGGAAAATAAATATTGATGATATTATTGGAAAGAAGGCTTTAGTTTTAGAAGATATTGATAATAAATCTGGTAAAGGGATTATTAAGGTTAATGGAGATACTTGGAGGGCTTTTTCAAAAGAAGATGAAATAATCGAAAAGGGAAAATATGTGAAAATTTTAAAGGTAGAAGGAACTCATTTGGTTGTGACAAAACTGGAAAATGAGGGGGGAGATTGATGTACTTGTTATTTTTGATTTTTATATTTTTCTTGTTTATAGTAGCTTTATCTGGTATAAAGATTGTTAGGCCATATGAAAGAGGATTAGTGGAAAGATTGGGAAAATTTAAAAAAGAATTAAGAGCGGGTATACATTTTATAATTCCATTTTTTGATAGGATGATAAAGGTAGATTTAAGGGAACACGTAATTGATGTACCACCCCAAGAGGTTATTACAAAGGATAATGTGGTTGTAACGGTAGATGCGGTTATATATTACGAAATCACCGATGCATACAAGGCAGTTTATAACGTAAGTAATTTTGAATTTGCGACTATAAAACTTGCGCAAACTAATTTAAGAAACGTTATTGGTGAGTTAGAATTGGATCAGACTTTAACTTCAAGAGAACGAATTAACACAAAACTTCGTACAGTACTTGATGAGGCAACGGATAAATGGGGAATTCGTATTACAAGAGTAGAAATAAAGAAAATAGATCCACCAAAAGATATTATGGAAGCAATGAGCAAACAAATGAAAGCTGAAAGGACTAAGAGGGCTGCAATTCTTGAAGCAGAAGGAATAAGACAGTCTGAAATTTTAAAAGCAGAAGGTCAAAAACAAGCGGCAATTTTAAAGTCAGAAGGTGAGGCAGAAGCTATTAAGAAAGTAGCAGAAGCAAATAAATATAAATTAATTGCTGAAGCACAAGGGCAAGGAGAAGCTATAATGTACATTTTTAAATCTATACATGAAGGGAAACCAACAAATGATGTTATAGCAATTAGATATCTTGAAACGTTAAAAGAAGTTGCAAATGGTAATGCTACTAAAATATTCTTACCAGTAGAAGTTTCGGGAATTTTGGGAAGTATAGGTGCTATTTCTGAAATGTTTAAAAATGGCGGTGAAGGCAGTAATGGTTGATGCATTCTTGATTTCTTTGATCTCAGGAGCCTTGGGGCTCCTGATTTCTGTTTTGACTGTGTTTTTTATAGTTATTTCGAATTCGTTTTTTAAATATAGCACGTTTAGATTATTTAATGAGATAATGGTTCTTGGATTTGGAATCCTTGGATGGTATTTTATACCATCTGGAATATTGTGCTTTTTGTTTTTTTTACTTATTTCCACTTTATATCAAATATATAGAATTATACGTGAAATTTACTCTATTGATGTTAGGTTTAGAATATTAGTACTTGCACTTGGAAAAGACAGATTTGAATATTCGCTTTTTTCCATTAAAAGAGTCCGTAAAAGGATTATAGGGAGCTTTTTTAAGCTTTTGGTGATTTTAATAGCTTCATATGCCATTTCTCAGTCCTTGCATGCTATGTTGGTAGGTGTTATATCTTTATTAGTTGGAGTGATTTTGATTTTTCTAAAATTGGACTGAGAAAGGGGATAATTGTGAAAAAAATTAGGGCAGAAGCTTTAGTTTTTTTAGGAATTTTAATATTACTCTTTATATTTGTAAACTCCTACATGGGAGTTTCTAATTTTTTTAAAACGTTAATGCTTACTGCACATGATTTGTTAATAAATACTGTCTTTTTTATAATGTCAATTGCTGTAATAACGGGCGCTTTTTCCGGGCTTTTGTTTGAATTTGGAGTTGCAGATTTAATTGATGTACTTTTAAAGCCTTTTATAAAACCTCTTTACAATCTTCCTGGAGTTGCTGCAATGGGTATTTTAACAACTTACTTTTCAGATAACCCTGCTATTATAGCTCTTGCTAAAGATAAAAGATTTATGAAAAATTTTGAGAAATGGCAACAGCCTCTTTTGTGTAACCTTGGCACATCGTTTGGGATGGGATTAATTGTTTCAACTTTTATGGTAGCTCAGGGTGTACGTATGGGGATTAATCTTTTTCCTGCAGTCTTAATTGGGAATATAGGTGCTTTAGTTGGTAGTGTTACAAGTGTAAGGATATTTTCTTTTTATACAAAGAGGGAATTGGGTAATTCCTCAAATGAAAAATTTGTTTCTGAAAAATACTATAGTAGCTCAAGACATGGTAGTATTATGGAAAGATTTTTGGAAGCACTCCTTGATGGGGGAAAAAGTGGTGTGGATATAGGAATTGGAATTATACCTGGAGTGCTTGTGATAAGTACTTTTGTTATGATCATAACCTTTGGCCCAAAAGATCCAAGCATAGGGTACCAAGGTCTTGCATATGAAGGAATACCCATTTTACCTTATATTGGTAAGAAGATATTTGTTATCTTGAAATGGCTTTTTGGTTTTTCAAGTCCAGAATTAATTGCCTTTCCATTAACATCTCTTGGTTCTACAGGAGCAGCGTTGGCACTTATACCTAAGTTTATTGATATGAATATTGTAACGCCAAATGATATTGCCGTTTTTACCGCTATGGGGATGACTTGGAGTGGATATCTAAGTACACATATTGCTATGATGGATGAATTAGGATACAGGCACCTTACTGGAAAAGCTATTCTTTCGCATACTGTTGGGGGATTAGTTGCTGGGATAGTAGCACATTTAATATATTTGTTCATGTAACCTCACTCCTGAATTGTAACCTTTTGTAGTGAAATGTTAAAATAATAAACGTTTTAATGTAGCATTAATTGTTTTATTATTTATTTAGATTTTAACAGGAAGGGAGTGGGGTAAGTGACTAAAGAATTGATTAATAAAAAGTTAAAAAAACTTGCAGAAAACTTTGGAACACCTGTTTTAGTAATGGATCTAGATGTGATTAAGGAAAATTACGAAAAATTAGTTAAAAATGTTAAAAACTCTAGAATTTACTATGCTGTTAAAGCCAACTCCCATGTAGAAATTCTAAAGCTTTTAAGAGATTTAGGTAGCTATTTTGATGTGGCGTCTAAACCTGAGATAGAAAAATTACTGTCTTTAGGTGTGGAACCATATAGAATGAGTTTTGGAAATACTATTAAAAAAGCATCAGATATTGTTTTTGCATATGAAAATGGAATAAGAATGTTTGCGGTAGATAGTGAAATGGAACTTGAAAAAATAGCAAGTAATGCGCCAAGTTCAGATATATACGTTAGAATAAGTACTAATGGTATGGAAGATGATGCAGATTGGCCACTTACAAGAAAGTTTGGAACAAGCGTTGATCATGCAATAAAGTTAGTAAAATATGCAAGTAAGTTAGGGTTAAATCCCATTGGAGTTAGTTTTCACGTGGGTTCCCAAAACTATAGACCTGATAATTGGCAAGTGGCTATTAGAGAAGTATCCGTAATATTTGAAGAGGCAAAAAGAATGGGAATAGATATGTATATGGTAAACACCGGTGGGGGAATGCCGGTGAAGTATTCAAAAGAGATACCGCTAATTGAAGAAATTTGTGACGTTATAAATAAATCAATTGTTGAATATATAGGGGAAGACACTTTAGTAGTTTTAGAACCGGGACGTTCTATGGTCGGGAATGCTGGAGCAATGGTAACCAGTGTGATACTTAGGAGTAAAAAAGGAGACGAAAATTGGGTTTATACAGACGCAGGGGTTTTTCATGGTTTAACTGAAACAATTCAAAATATAAAGTATGAAGTTGAAGTTATAGGAAAGGAAAGAGAGAGTAAGTGTTCTTTTGTCCTTGCAGGACCTACTTGCGACAGTGTAGATGTAATGTACTATGATATAGAACTTCCTGAAAGTACTACTATGGATGATTTGTTAGTATTGTACAATACAGGGGCATATACAACAGAATACAGCACAAATTTCAATGGAATACAATCGCCGAAAATAGTTTTTGAAAAGTTGTTTGTTAAAGAAGAAATGGTAGAAGAAGTGTGATATAATAATATGTGGTTGAGCCGAGGTGGCGGAATTGGCAGACGCGCATGACTCAGGATCATGTGGGTTCTCCCGTGCGGGTTCAAATCCCGCCCTCGGCACCAGTCCCGGGTTTCCGGGATTTTTTGTATTTGAAAAAATAGAAAGGTGGAAGATGTGGAAGTAGTGAATTTTTCACAATTGAAATTAACTATTGGAAAGGAAGAAGAAGTAAGAAAAAAAATAGTAAAAAGTATAAATGACGGTCAGAAGACTTTTGTTGTTACTTTGAATGCCTCTATACTTTTGCGTACATTAAAGGATAGTTATTATAGAAAAATAGTCGAAAAAGCAAATTATATTATACCAGACGGTTCTGGAATAGTATGGGCATTAAAGAGAAATAGAAATATCTTAACGGATAGAATTACCGGTATAGATACAATGTTGTATTTGTGTAGAAAAGCAAAAGAGTACAATTGGAAAGTATATTTGCTTGGTTCGAGAACAAAGGTTGTGGAAGAAGCGGCAAAAAGACTAAGAGAGGAAGGAGTAAATATCGTTGGGTATTATCATGGATATTTTTCCGAAAATGATTTTACACCGCTAGAAGAGATAGAAGCTTTAAAGCCAGAACTTTTGTTTGTAGGAATGGGTGTGCCAAAGCAGGAGGAGTGGATATATAATAATTTTTTTCTTCCTTTCAAGTTGGCCATGGGTGTTGGTGGAAGTTTTGATGTTATTTCTGGAACAAAAAAGAGAGCCCCCAGTTTTTTTCAAAAGATGAAATTGGAATGGTTTTATAGATGGTTACAATCACCTATAAAAAAACGACATATTCCTATTGAGATTATAAAATACACATTTTTAGTATTAAGAGGAAAGATAAGATGAAAGAAAATGTTATAAGAGAATACATTAAAAGAATTGTTAATGCGCCGTTTAATCTTACTGCGATAAAGGATGAAAATCTTGCCTATTACCTGCTTGCGCTAGATAGTTTAATTCCTTTAGAGAAAATTAAATTAGAAGGGAATTTTTTAGATGTTGGAACTGGTGGGGGAGTTCCAGGAGTTTTTATCGGTATTGCATTTAAACACATGAAAGGACTATTAGTTGATGCTTCTAGGAAAAAGGTTGATTATATCAGAAATACCTGTAGAATGCTTGGGATAAATAATTTGGAATTTTTACATGGAAGAATTGAAGAACAAAAAAATTTGAAAGGAACTTTTGATAACGTTTTTTCAAGAGCAGTTGCGGAGTTGAGGATTATTTTAGAACTTACCGTACCATTTGCGAAAGTTGGTGGAAGAGTTTTTTTGTATAAAGGTAGAGAATATCTTAAAGAATTAGAGAATGCAAAGAATGCAATTGAGGTTTTAAAGGTAGAATTGACTGAAATTGTTGAATATAAAATTTTGAATAGGAATAGGGTTTTACTTATTTTTGAAAAGAAGGAAAGTGTGAACAAGTTTCCAAGAAGGTATAATAAAATTTTAAAGAATCCTTTGTAGGGAGGATTGAATATGTACGATACAATTTCGGCAATTTCGTCACCTTATGGAACAGGGGCTATATCTATTATAAGGATAGATGGTCCAAAAAGTTATGAAATTGTGAAGAAACTTACGGATTTAGATGAAATAAAACATAGAAGGGTTTATAGTACCTACATATATCTTGAAAATGAAGTTATTGATCAAGTTAATGTTGTATTTTTTAAATCACCAAAAAGTTATACGGGAAATGATTTAGTTGAAATATATGCCCACGGTGGAATTATTGTTACTCGTAAAATATTGGAAACTATTTTGTCGAGTGGAGCACGCCTTGCAGAACGTGGAGAGTTCACAAAGAGGGCATTTTTGAATGGAAAAATTTCGCTTGTTCAAGCAGAAGCCATATATCAAATAATAGAAGCAAAAAGCGAGATTTCATTAAAAATGTCTTTGCAAAATTTAAAGGGAGGGCTTAATGAAGAGATAGAATACTATCGTAGGGAGATTTTGAATATTTTATCTGAAATAGAAGTGACAGTTGATTATCCAGATGACATAGAAATTGATACGAAAAACATAGTAAAAGAGATTTTTAGAATAAAAAATGAAATAGATAACAAGGTAACAAATAGCAAAAAAGCTCTAATGTTAAACGATGGAATTGTTATGACGATTGTTGGAAAACCAAATTCTGGAAAGTCCACTTTATTAAATAGGTTGCTCTTAGAGGATAGGGCGATTGTTACCGATATCCCAGGAACTACACGAGATGTGATAAAAGGTGAAATCGATATTAATGGTGTGAGATTTATCATTGTAGATACAGCTGGTATTAGAGAGACAGAAGATATCGTGGAAAAAATTGGAATTGATAGAAGTTTAAGGGAAATGAAAAAAGCTGATATAGTACTTTTCGTATTAGATGCTAGTACCGGATTTACGAAAGAAGATGAGTTCATATTAAAAGAGATAGAAAATAATAATTTTATTCCTATTTGGAATAAATGTGATAGTAGTTTGAAAATTAACAAGAAATTTGAAGACGAAGTGAAAATAAGTGCTCTTACTGGAGAAGGATTAAGAAATCTTGAAAATAAAATAATGTCAAAAGTAAAAGATATAGTGGAAAGTGGTACTTCATCGCATATAACAACTCAAAGACAAGTAGAAATATTGGAAAGAGTTAATTTATATCTGGAACGTGCGGTTAAAAGTTTAGAAGAAGGTTTTGAATTGGATATTATATCTTTTGATTTAAGAAAGGCTTTAGAAGAACTTGATACATTACTAGGAAAAAGGTTTACGGATGATTTGTTGGATAATATTTTTTCAAATTTCTGTGTTGGAAAATAAAAAAACACGGGCCTTTTTTTGGCCCGCTCAAAGCTGTGGGGGGTGTATCTCAAGGGGGATAGGGGGTTTCTCTAATTAAAATAATACACGAGTTATGTTACAAAGTTAGTCAGACCAAAGTTTCTATTATGAACCATTTGTGTTAATAATTAATTAAAACTTTTGCTTTTAATAATATTTAAATGTTTTTTCCCGCTTTTGCATATATTTTGACTTAGTTTGTGTAATTTTGGTTCGTAATTAATTATGAATTTATCTACTTCCCGTATCTTTTGGTGCAATACTTTTTATCCATTTTACGTAATCTGGATAATTCCTGGTTTGTATATATACATTACCAGGGCCTTCAAAATCGACTACTAGTCCTTCTCCACCAAAGATTGTGGATTTGATTCCACCAAAAGTTCTAACAGAGTATTTTACAGTTTCATCAAATGCAACAACATGTCCAGTATCAACGGTTAGTTTTTCTCCTGGTTGAAGTGTGATTTTAAATATAGCACCAAAAGAAGAAATTGCCACTTTACCAATGCCAGATAATTTTAATAAAAAGAACCCTTCACCTGAAAAAAATGTTTTAAATCCTCCAAATTTTGTATCTAAATCGATATTTTCTTCTGATGCTAAATATGAAGTTGATTGTAAAAACACTGTTCCATTTAGATCAATTACATCAATATCTCCAGGGAGTCTAGGAGCAAATGATATAGTACTTTTATTTTTTGCAGTATATTTGTTCAAAAATA
Source organism: Thermosipho sp. 1244 (assembly GCF_018588215.1). NCBI lineage: Bacteria > Thermotogati > Thermotogota > Thermotogae > Thermotogales > Fervidobacteriaceae > Thermosipho > Thermosipho sp. 1244. The sequence continues at coordinate 141,588 of NZ_LNGA01000012.1, read as the reverse complement.
TATGTTCTCCTCCTAGGAAAGCCCTTTTTAAGGCTTTGAAAACTCCACCTGTTGTCGTTTTTATGTCCACATTTCCGGAAATAGAAACCATTGCACCTGATTCCCCTATAACTGTTTCTCCTGGATCTAAATGCGCAAAAAGTATAGCATAGGATCCTTTAAATTCAACCTTAAATTCCATTTTAACCCTCCTTTAATTTAAAATCAAATATTTTATGTTAATATTTATTACGAGGTGGGAGTATGAAAAAACTATTTTTTTCGATTATAATTATATCATTTTTGGTATTTGATTTTTTTGTTATTTATTCAGAATTTAATTATTTCCCGTTATTTGAGAAGGAAATAGAGGTAAGTTTTGAAAGTTGGAAAGATTTAAAAAATTTTTTTGATGAAATAGGATACACTTCTTTGAAAAATCCTCCAAGAGTTTATTTGAAATCATTCCCAAAAGATTTAAAAGATGCACCGGTAGATGTACGAAAAGAGCTTTTTGTAAAAATAATGTTGCCGATAATAAGAAAGGTAAATAGTGAAATTCTAGCTGAAAGAGAGAAAATCATTATTTTGAAAAAAAAAGAGGACTTGGGTAAATTGAGAAAATTTATGAAAAAGTACTATGCAAAATCATATGATGAATTATTGATAAAGGTGGATAAAATTCCCGAGGATTTGGCAATTGCTCAGGCAGCTATTGAATCTGCGTGGGGAACGAGTAAATTTGCCGTTTACGCAAATAATATTTTTGGCGAATGGACATACGAACCTGGTACTGGAATAGTGCCAGACGAAAGGCCAGATGGTGAAATATACGAGATAGAATATTTTAGAACTTTAGAAGATTCTGTGAGAAGTTATGCTTTAAATTTGAACAGATTACCGTATTATAAAAAATTCAGACTAATACGTGCGGGAATAGAAAAAGGCCATCCTGCAGATGGCCTAGTGTATTATTCTCAAATGAGGGAAAAATACGTAGAAATAGTAAAAACTGTGATAAAGCATCTTCCAAAATTATAAAACAAATATATTTTCACTTCTAAAGTTTTTGAGTATATTCTTTGTGTCGAATACAAATGGAACATTCTCAATAATTAGGTTATAGTCTACTCCTAAAGTATGTCCGGTAGTAACTATAGCACCATCAAAGTTTTTTAAATTATCTTTGCTGAGTTTAATTGATTTATATTTTTTACCATTTAATTCAAATTCAGGTATAAATGGGTCGAAATAATAGATATTTGTCTTTTTTCTTTCAAGTATTTCAATTACTTTTAGGGCAGGACTTTCTCTCATGTCGTCTATATTTCCTTTGTAAGCAACTCCAAGTACTAAAATATTACTACCGTTAAATGGTTTTTTGAATTCATTTAAAATATCTCCAAGCCTTTGTACAACGTAATATGGCATTTCATCTGCGATTTGTCCTGCTTGTTCAACCAGCATTAGGTGTAGATCATATTCTCTTGCTTTATAGGATAAATAAAATGGATCAATTGGAATACAGTGACCACCTATTCCGGGGCCGGGGTAAAATGGCATATATCCAAAAGGTTTTGTGGCAGCTGCATTTATTACTTCCCAAATATTTACATTCATTTTTTCGGCAACTTTTGTCATTTCTTGTACAAGTGCAATATTTACCAATCTAAATGTATTTTCTAAAATTTTTGCCATTTCAGCTGCCTTGGGCGAACTTACCGGAAATACAGGAGCATCTAAGACGTTTTCATACAATGCTTTTGCATGTTTTGTACATTCTTTTGTGATGCCTCCGACTACTTTTGGAGTATTTCTTGTTTTATACCTAATATTTCCTGGATCTACCCTTTCAGGACTAAATGCTAGATAAAAATCACTTCCAATTTTTAAGCCTGTTTCTAGTAAAATAGGTAGAACTACTTCTTCCGTTGTTCCAGGATAAGTGGTGCTTTCAAGTATTATAAGCTGTTCTTTGTGAAGCCTTTTTGCGATATCTTTAGAAGTTTGAATAATGTATGAAAGATCAGGTTGCTTAAATTTATCTAAAGGAGTAGGCACACAAATACTCACAACGTCACATTTTGAAAGTTCATCAAAATTTGTTGTTGCACTGAGTATCTTTTTTGAAACTAATTCTTTTAGTTCTTCATCTTGAACATCACCTATATAATTTTGTCCTGAATTTACCATGTCTACCCTTTTTTGTTGTATGTCAAAACCGATAACTTTGTAACCCGCTCTTGCTTTTTCAACTGCAAGTGGTAGTCCAACGTATCCTAAGCCCATTACACCAATTAATGCTTTTTTTTCTATTATCTTGCTATATAATTTACTCATAGTTACACCTCCGTATATTCATTCATTGAGTGAATACATATACATTATATTATCTTATTTTGAGAATGTCAAGTGAATAGATGGTCATGATAGAAAGCGATACAATACTTGAAGAATTTTAGAACTTAGGATAGTTTTATTAATAACTTACTAAAACTACAGATTATGATTATGTGTGTAATTTTTTGAAAATTAAAAGTAAAAAGGTATGTTGTGTAATTTGATTTTTGGTATAATATAGATATGAAAAAAATTATATTGATAATAATTATTATTTCTACATTCATTTTTTCATTTTCTTTGGATGAAGTTCTAGTAGATGTTGAATCTGTAAATTATCGACTAGAGAATATTTTTTTATTTTCTGGAACTTTTTTATTAGATGATTATGTAAATAGTTTAGATTTATCAATGTTTAACAATGTTATTATTGAGAAAATAAACAGTATGGACGAATTGGATTTTTTGACGTTTTTGGGAATTACATCTTTTTTAGTTTGTTTTGATGATCCATATACTTCGTTTACAATGGTTGAAAGTGTTGGATTTACAAGTGTGATAACATATTCCTTAAAAATAATTATTGGTAGAGGAAGACCTAATAGTTATGAAGAACCATTTGTTTTTAATTTTTTTTCCTTTGAAGGTAAAAATCATTCGTTTCCTTCGGGACATAGCGCATTTGCATGGGCACTTTTTACGCCAATTGCTGAAAGATATGGTGACTTTTTTTATTTAGTACCCTTTTTGTTTTCTTTTTCACGGTTAGTTGGAAATTATCATTGGTTAAGTGATGTTGTTTTTGGGGCTTTAATAGGATATTCGATTGGTAAATCATTTTATATAACTTCCAGGTGAGAACCTGGAAGTTTTTTTATTTTAAGGTATAATTAGTTTGTAAAGCTAAATATAAGGAGAGATTATATGGCTATTGCGAATAGAATTATATTTTTTACTTTGATTAATGGGATTTCAAGAAATATTTATCAGGTGTTGTTTAATTTGTACTTAAAAAATTTAGGATATCAAAACGACATTATAGGAACCATAATGTCGGTTAATCTTTGGGGTAGTGCCATTTTGGGTTTAATAATAGGAATTTTATCGGATAGATACGGTAGAAAAAAGATGTTATTTGTTGTTCAACCATTGGTTTCTCTTTTTGCTATATTACGTTTGAATCCTTCAAATTTAATGTTGCTTTATATTTTTTCATTTTTATTTGGAGGTTTTAACGCTTCTATTAGACTTTTAACTGATGTGTTTTTGGTTGAAAATACGCATCATAAGAACAGAGCAAAGTATTTTGGATTGAATTTTGGGGTTAATATGTTTACGGGGGTTTTAGGAAATGGAATAGGCGGATTTTTGGGTGATTTGTTAGGGTTTAGATTTACAATGGTACTTGCTATGGTTTTAAGGGTTTTTTCGATTTTGCCGGTGATGAATATAATTGAAAATAAGGTGAAAGTTGAAAATGTTAAATTAAATGAGTTTCAAAAGAACATATTTGCATTTTATATCTTTTCAACTGCAAGCGTGGGATTTGGTGCAGGATTATTCATACATTTTGGAAATGTAATTTTTTACGATTTATTTTCTTTGACTGCTACTTTTATAGGTTTTATACTTGCATTGGCACAGCTAGGTACAAGTATTGGCTCAACTTTTTCGCATAAACTGGGTAAAAAATTTGGAGCTGCAAAGGTTTTAATGTTATCAAATATGGTTGTTCCTATTTTAATTTTATTATTGGCTTTTATAAGGGAACCAATAACGTTTACAACAATTTATATAAGTAGATTTACTATTATGAATATGGTTAATCCTATTTTCAACACACTCGTATTATCTTATCTTCCATCCAATATTTTAGCATCTAGTACTGGTATAAGGAATTTTGCAAATAACGTTAGTCGTGCATTTGCAGCAATATTGTTCTCTGTTTTAGCATTGTCAAGTAAAGGGTATATGATTATATTTTTAATAAGTTCAGTGTTTTATTTTATTAATGGTTTTTTGATGATTATTTTTTATAAAAATATGGTGGGAAAGGATAAAAGATTTTACGATTGAATTTTGGTATAATATAGTAAATGACTAATATAAAAGCTTGGTTTAAATTTTTGGTATATTTGTCTTTGTTTATAACTTCATTTTTTAACTTTACAATTGCAATATTTATATTTTTTATATTACAAATACCAATTGTAAAAAGATCTGTGTTGGGGAAACTACCTTTTAATTTAGATAGAAAAAGCTGGTTAAAAAAAGAAACTTATAAATATAAAGAAAATTTATGGTTAGATTTATATTATCCGAAAATTGAAACAAATAATGTGGTTTTATTTGCTCATGGTGGAGGATGGATAAGTGGCTATAGAAGACAACCTAACAACGTTTCATGGTATAGATATTTAGTATCAAAAGGTTTTATCGTTGCAACAATTGATTATAGATATGGTTATTTAAATGAAATAGACGTATTGGTTGAGGATATTTTTGATGCTTATAGATTTATAAAGAAAATGTTTCCGTTATCAAAAGTGAGTTTAATGGGGTTATCTGCAGGTGGCCATCTTGCACTGTATTTTGGATTAAAGTATAAACCTAGTGTGGAAAATATTGTTGCTTATTATACTCCATGTGATCTTTTAGATATTTGGAAAAGTTCGTCTTTGTTTGCAAGATTTGCTGTATCAACTACGTTAAAAAGATTACCAGTAAAATCTAAAGATGTGTATATAAAGTATTCCCCTATTACATATGTTAATAAAGATGCTCCTCCTGTTTTACTTGTCCACGGTTTAAAAGATTCCGTTGTTCCATATTTTTCTTCGGTGAAAATGTATAAAAAGTTGAGAGAAAAATGTAATAGTGCCAAGCTATTATTACATCCATTTGGCGATCATGGTTTTGAATTTGTGCTTAGAGATGAAAAAACTAAGAATATATTGGAAGAAACGACAAAATTTTTGAGGGGAGATTTGAAATGATAAATTTTGATTTTGGCTTTAAAATGCCTAAATATACATCCGGTTATATATTAAAGTCAAAAAGATTTAGAGTTTCATATATTAAATTTCCGTCATTTTATAAAAATAGTGAAAAGGGGACTGAAATAGTTGAGATGTATCTTTTTGAACCAAAAAAAGATATAGGCGGAAGTTTAATGATTTTACATGGACTTGGAACTAGTAATATTCCATTTTTGTTGTGGATGGGGACACATCTTGCAAATGCGGGACTTAGAACTATTATTCCAATTTTACCTGGAAATTTCACAAGGGTTCCACATAACTCGGTTAGTGGGAAAGGGTATTTTTCAACTGATGTGGAAAAAGCGACAAAATTTTGGGAGCATGCTGTAATTGATATATTAAGTGTTTTGAAATTTTTTAAAACTTTGAATATGTGGCATGAAAATAACTGTTTATTGGGGTTTTGTCTTGGAGGAATGATAAGTGTAATTTTAAATTCAATTACAGATGATTTTAAAAAAACAATATTAATGACCACTGGTGGAGATGTTGGAACTTTAATATGGTATTCTCCAACACTAGCCTTTATGAGAAGGGATATAAAAAAGGGATTAGGTGGAGATATTAGAGAAAAGGAAAGGTTTTTAAATAGATTTAAAAATGATATTGAAAAATTGAGTAAGTTTAAAACTGTAAAGGAAATGCAAAACAGTGATATTCATCCGTTTTTAAAAGTTGATCCAATTGCATATGCTAAATTTGTGAAAAAAGAAAGAATTATATTTATTGAAGCATTATTTGATAAAGCGCTTCCAAAAAAAAGTAGAAGAATACTTTGGGAAATGCTTGGGAAACCAAGGAGACATGTTATTTTATCTGGACATGTAACTTGGCTTCCTTTTCAATATTTTCTTGCAAGATTTATATTAAAAGAGATGGATGTAAATGAATTTAGAAGGCAAGCGATGTTAATGGAGAAGATAAAATATGAGGAAAAATAACAAAGGAGGTACAGCAATGAAGGTATTAGGACATAGAGGATATGCGGAGAAATTCATTGAAAATACGCTAGAATCTTTTGATGAAGCTATTAAATATGGTGCTGATGGAGTAGAACTGGATGTTTATTGTACAAAAGATGGAGAAGTTATTGTTACACATGATGAAGATTTAAAAAGAGTTTTTAATGTAAATTTAAATGTAAAAAAGTGCGACATAAAATCAATTAAAGAAAAAGCAGATGTTCCAACTTTAAATGAAGTTTTTGAAATTATACCTAAAGATAAGGTAATAAATGTAGAGATAAAGGATTTTGAAAATGCAGAAAATATAGTTAAATATGTCATAGAAGAAAATAGAAAACAACAAATAATTTTTAGTTCGTTTGAACATGAAATTATAAAAGAACTTTCAGGCATATATAAATCTGAAAAATTTGGACTTTTATTTGATGAAAGACATAAGGATTTAACATTTGAAGATATAAAAAAGTTATTTACAGAAGCCAATATATACAGTGCACATATTCCCATAGATCTCTATTACATAGACAAGGAAAAATTTCTTTATTTAACTAATTTTTTAAGAAGTATTGAAAAAAAATTAGTTATTTGGACGGTTAATAAAATTGAGGAAATTGAGTTTTTACGTAAATTGGCGGATTATGTTATAACTGATTGTGTGGAAACAATTGTGAACTATTTAAAAAAGTAAAAACTGGCCTATACAGGCCAGTTTGTTTATATTACATTGAGTTTTTTACCAACTTTTTCAAATTTTTCAAGTGCAAAATCTAAATCTTCTTTTGTGTGTACTGCGCTTATCATAACCCTTATTCGTGCTTTACCTTTTGGAACTGTGGGGTAACCGATTGATTGTGCAAAAATTCCCTCTTCAAAAAGTTCCTTACTAAATTGTGTAGAAAGTTTTGCATCGTACAACATGACAGGAGTTATTGGAGTCTCACTTTCTCCGGTATCAAAACCCAATTTTTTCATTTCTTCTTTAAAATATTTTGCATTATCCCACAATCTTTTAACTCTTTCGTCTGATTCTTGGAGTATTTTAGTTGCTTCTAGTGCTGCTGCGGTATCTGCTGGGGAAAGTGGACTGCTAAATAGGAAAGGCCTAGCTTTTTGCTTTAAATATTCGATTAATTCTTTTTTTCCGGCAACATAGCCGCCTAATACACCAAATGCTTTAGATAGTGTCCCAATTTCAATGTCAACTCTTCCATGTAATCCAAAGTGATCAACAATTCCCCTTCCATGACTGCCTAATACGCCCTCTCCATGTGCGTCATCTACCATAACCATTGCATTGTATTTTTCTGCAAGTTCAACTATTTCCGGTAGTGGTGCCAAGTCACCATCCATACTGAATACACCATCCGTTATAATTAGTCTTCTTCTTGCATCTTTGGCTTCTTTTAATTTTTCTTCTAAATCTTTTATATCACGATGTTTCCATACGAATCTTTTTGCTTTTGAAAGTCTTACACCATCAATTATACTAGCGTGATTTAATTCATCAGAAAGGATTGCATCTTCTTCACTGGTGATTGCAGGTATCACAGCTTGGTTTGCAACAAATCCAGATTGTAAGAAAATGGTTGCATCAACCTTTTTAAATCTTGCTAATGTATCCTCAAGTTCGTTGTGTAGTGAAAATGTACCAGCTATAGTTCTTACCGCACCTGGACCTACTCCCCATTTTTCTATCGCATTTATTGCCGCTTTTTTCAATCTTTCTTCATTTGCGAAACCAAGATAATTATTTGAACAAAGATTTAAAACTTTTTTTCCGTTTATGGTTAACCAAGCACCTTGTGGAGACTCAAGAGTTCTAATGTATGTATATAATCCTTGTTCTTTTAGATTCTCGAGTTCTTTTGCAAAAATACTGTAATCAAACATAATCTTACACCCCCTAATCAAGATTTAAAACTACTTTTCCGCATTTTTTATTCAACATAAGTTCAAATCCTTTTTCCCATTCATCAAAAGGAATAACATGTGTAACAACTTTCGAAAGATCAACTTTTTTGCTTTTAAGCAATTCATCGGCAACTTTCCACGTATTAAACATACCTCTTCCCGTAATTCCATATACGGTAATTCCTCTCATAATTACGAGAGAATCAAGATTGATATCTATGCTACCACCGAATATACCTAATAATGATGCTTCGCCGCCCATAGTAACACATTTTAGACCATCTTCTAATGCTTTTTTATTTCCACTCATTTCAAGTAGAATATCTACGCCATCTTCTGTTATTGTGTATACACTTTTTACTAAATCCTGTTTTGTTGGATCTATAACTATATCTGCACCATTTTCCTTTGCCATTTTAATTCTTAGAGGATCAACTTCAGAGGTAATTACCAAACTTGCACCAGCAGCTTTAGCAACTTGAATAGCCATTAATCCTATAGGACCTGCTCCTGTAATAAGCACTTTTTTTCCCGTCAAATCCGTTACCAAAGCGGTATGTATTGCGTTTCCAAATGGTTCCATAACAGATGCAAAGTCTAATGGAATTTCCTTTGAAAATTTCCACAGTACAGTTTCTGGAATAACGGCGTATTCTGTAAAGACACCATTCCTATCCACACCTAATATTTCTAAATTTTTACAGACATGCATTCTTCCAGTTTTACATTGATAACAATGTTCACATGGAATGTGCGTTTCAGCTGAAACTAAATCCCCCACTTTTACCTGTGTTACCGCTTCTCCTACTTCCACAACTTCTCCTGCCATTTCATGACCTACAATTAATGGTGGTTTGATCCTAGATTGAGACCATTCATCCCATTTGTAAATGTGGACATCTGTTCCGCAAATAGAGGCACGTCGTATCTTGACTAAAACGTCTCTTGGCCCTAATTTTTGAGGTTTATCAACTTCTTTCATTATAAATCCTGGACCTGCATTCTCTTTTAATATAGCTTTCATATTTATCCTCCTTCCATCTTAATCCATATTAAATTATATTACTTTACCAAAGATAAGTAAAAGAAAATAAGAGATTATTATGTGAAAATATTCTTTTTAAAATAGCTTAAAGTTGTAATTACTTAATATTTTTTATATATTCCAAAAAGAGTAGGAAAAACGTATAAAACCAATTTGTTAGCATATAAAATTATATCACGGTTTAAGTTTAATTAGATAAAGTTTGATAACATTTGATTAAAGTGTTATTATTAAATTTGAAGTACGAAAAATGGAGGTTAATATGTCTGCAAAAGATTTATTTTATGGAAATATTTTAAAGCAGATTATAGTAATGGGTCTCCCAACGGCTATTGGTTTTTCATTTCAAATGTTTTACGATTTAGTTGATCTTTACTGGATTGGTAAAATTTCGACGAGTGCAATTGCTGGTGTTGGAATTTTTTCCACTATTTTTTGGGTTGTGGAAGCTTTAAATGAAATAATAGGTGTTAGTTCTATTTCGTTAATTTCCCAAAGTTATGGTAAAAGAAATGTTGATAGAACAAATTCAGTTATTGAACAAACTATTGCTTTTAAATTTTTAGTTGCAATTGTAGGTAGTGTTGTTTTACTTTTGTTTTTAAAACCTATCTTTTATTTGTTTACTAATGAAAGAAATGTTTTGGAATTAGGATTAAAGTATGGATATCTAAGGATATTTTTCCTACCAATAATGTTTTCGTCATTTTCAATAAATACGGCATTTCGAAGTATTGGAGATTCAAAAACTCCAATGATTATAATGATAATATCCAGTATCTTAAACATTATTTTAGATCCAATTTTAATGTTTGATAAAATATTTATCTTTAGAGGATTTAATTTAGGCGTATCAGGTGCTGCTATTGCTACTATTATCTCACAAGTCTTTTCTTTCGTTGTTGGTTTTTATATATTGTTTAGTGGAGTTGAGGGAGTAAGGCCTAGGATTAGTGGGTTGTTTAGATTAGATTTTGAGATTGACAAGAAATTAATTACTATAGGTCTTCCCAATGGTTTTGAAGTACTTATGAGAAATTTATCTGGAGTTATGATTTTGTATTTTGTTTCAAAATATGGCAAAGAAGTTATATCTGCTTATACTATTGGAAATAGGATCTTCGGATTTGCGTTTATGCCGTTATTTGGTATTTTAATGGGAAGTTCTGCAATAGTTGGGCAAAGTTTAGGTGCAGAGAAGGTTGAAAGAGCAGAAAGAGTGTCAAAAATAGCGGGATGGTTAACTACAATTGTATCGTTGATTTTCGTTTGTATCATAGTTATCTTTTCAAAGGAATTTATTGATTTATTTTCGAATGATTATGAAGTGATTAAAAACGGTGTTTTATTTTTAAGGTATAGTGTATGGGGATTGTTATTTCTTGCATATGGTTTGGGAATTAGTATTGCTTTTACAGGTTCTGGTTATAATATTCCATTTCTGTTTATGAGTTTAATTTCTAGATGGATAGTTCAGATTCCTTTGATGTATTTTGTGGTAATGGTATTTAAATTACCGGTGATTTGGCTTTGGATTAGTTTTGCATTTGGAGATTTTATGGAATACATAGTTTCCATTTACTTTTTCAAGAAGGGAAAATGGAAAGTAGTGAGAGTATAAGGAGGTGTAATTTATGATTTTAAACGACAGTAAAGTTGTGAAGTTATCACTTTTAGTTGAAATAGTACACCCCATTGCGCGAATTCCTGTTTTAAACAATGAGGGAAAGCCATATTATTTTCCCGGAGTTGGCGGTATTTCATATAACTTTGGGCTTGGTGATAATGTTTTTGAAATTTTTGGAGATCATGTTGAACCAGATGTTTCGACTAAAAATAAAGATAAAGTATTTAATGATACGTGTATGAATCTTGCGTGTATAGGGAATAAGGCTGTAGTAGTATCAGGTGAAGCAAAAGGGATGGAAGGGTACGTGATTGGAAAACATGGTGGAGTGGATAATATTTTGATATATTTTCCACAAAAAGATAAATTAGTCATTGGAGATAAGATTCAGATATATGGATTTGGTCAAGGATTAGAGATAATAGATTATCCAGACTTGAAAGTTTTTAATATTGATCCTAATTTATTGAAAAAAATATCAATTATTGAAAAAAATGGGAAATTAATTTTTCCAGTTAAAGCTATTGTTCCTTCTTATCTTATGGGATCAGGTGTGGGGGCATCAAATCCAACTGGAACGGATTATGATATAAATACACATGATATGGACGAGATAAAGCGTCTTGGATTGGACAAACTAGAAATAGGGGATTTTGTTGCGATAAAAGATCATTATAATGGTTATGGTGTAGGTGGTTTTAGAAAGGGAGCAATTTCAATAGGTGTAGTTGTACATTCCAATTGCATAAAAACAGGCCATGGGCCTGGAATTGTAGTAGTAATGACTGCAAATGATAACAATAAACTTGATATTGAATTAAAAGATGAAGTGAACTTAAAAATGTTTTTAGAATAATCTTATTTTTTCTGTTCCGTTTAAATATCCAACTACTATTTCGTTTAATTTTGGATATCTACCGATGTTTTCATCTGTTTTTACTAGTAAGTTTTTTCCTACAAGACCGATTATCGTGCCGGTTTTTGTTTCGTATTGTGCTTCTATTATTCTGTGTTTTTCTTTTGATGCGTCGATATAGTCGTGAAAAATTACTTCACCATCTTTTATTATTGCAATTTTATCTGCGTATTCTTCTATCTCATATATTTCATGTGATGAAACGATAATGTATTTTCCAAGATCGGCATATTCTCTCATAATTTCCATTATTTCAACCCTTATTGTGGGATCTAAATGTTGTGTTGGCTCATCTAACAATAATATTTCTGCATTTGTGGATACGGCTAAGGCAACTAAAAATAGTGTTTTTAATCCTTGTGAGTATTTTGAAACATTTTGGGAAAGATCCAAATGGTATTTTATGGTCATTTTTTCAAATAAGTTATTATTCCACAATGGATAAATAGAACTCCATACTTTTTGATAATCATACCCAGTAAAGTTTTGAAAAACACATCTGTCTTCTGGAACATAGGATAATTTGTATTTCATTTTTTCCGTTAATTCTTCATCTTCGAAGGTTATAGTTCCATAATCTTTTCTTAGTACATGTGATATACAATTCAGAGTTGTTGTCTTGCCAACACCATTTGGACCAATTAGTGCCAAAACTTCTCCTTTCTCTAATTCAAAAGATATATTAGTCAAAACTGGTTTATTTTTGAAAGCCTTTTTTAATTGTTTAATTTTTAACATAACTTTCACCTCCAACGTAAACTCTGTAGGCTAAAAATAAAAGTAAAGCGGAAAAAAGTGCAGAATATAGTACATTTCCTTGATAAGTAGGACTAATTAAAAGATATGGATTGAAATTTATACCTAGTTGAAGACTGCCGATTTTTGTGAGTATAGAGTCTACAATTAAAAATATTATGGTAATTGCAAGATTGTCTATACCAAATGATGCGGCAATGGTTGCTAGTGAAAAGATAAATGTTGAAAGTATTAAAAAGTAAATTGCTTGGGAGTGTTCGATAAGTATTGTGACAGAACCAATGAGTAACATTAAAAATGTGTATAGATAAAGGAATACTTCTTTTTTTGTAAATGGAAGATAATAAAAAAGTTTGTCTTTTTTTGATTTTATTTTTGAACCTAAAACGAGGTTTGAGAGGAAAAATACTGAAAAAATATTCGTGTAAGGTATAAATAGAAGCAAAAACCAAAAGAACCAACTTCCACTCTTTTCTTTTATTATTATTTCAAATAGAGCTTCAATCTTTTTCATTTTTCCACACCTCCTCAAATATTATGAAAATAGTTTGTAGATCTATGTTTAACTTTTTAAGTTTTTTGACCACTCTTTTAATTTCCTCTATGGTATCATTGCTAATTTTAATATCTTTATTTATGAAGTATCCAATTCCTTGTTCTAAGGAAATAATTCCTTCAATTTTTAACTTTTCCAAAGCTTTAAGTACGGTATTTATATTAACTTGGAATATTTCTTTAAGCTCTCTAACAGGTGGCAGTTGATCTCCTGGTGTGAATTTTCCAAGAATAATTTCAGATTTTATCATGTTTATTATCTGGATATATGCGGGGATACCACTATGTTTGTCTACTTGTTTTAACATATCATCACTCCTGTTCAAAAGTGAGCCTTGGGCCTTTGACATCTAAAACCGCTTTTTTGTAATTTTTAATTTTTATGTTTCCCGATGTACAGAGTATTTTAATTTGTGCTGGATTGTTTGAAATATCAATGCTTCCTATAATGGTAGTTGCATTAATTTTTGTGTAAGTATTTTTTCTGCCTAATTTTATATCTATATTCATTCCCGTTCCATCAATTCTTATTTCTTCATAGTTTATCTTTGAGTCTATATTTATACCTGTACCATTTAAATTAAAATTTTTTCCACTAATGTACCCATCGATGTTTATACCCGTTCCATCTATCTCAAAAAATTTTGAATTTATTTTTCCATCTATATTGATACCAGTTCCATTTAGTTTTAGATTTTCACATTCTATGTCCAAAGAATTAAAACTTATGGCAGTGGCATTTATTTTTAGTTCATTTAACGTGGCTTTTCCCGATAATTTAACATTATTTGCGTTTATTTTCAGATATTTTAGGCTTTCAGTACCTATTTTAAGATAAAAAGAGTAGTTATTTCTTTTATTAGTACTTATTTTGATAGTTTTTCCTTGTTCTATCTTTAATTTACTGGAGTAACTTATATTATTTCCATCTGTAAATTCCAATATTAAATTTGAATTTCCCATATCTATTAATACTTCATCGGTAAAAAGTTCAGTATTGGTATCTGGATATATTATATTTTTTTGATAGTTTTGTAAACGTCTTTGTGAGAAATTTTCAATAAAATTGTTTAAAGAAAAAGGTCTAAGTTTTATGGTAAGTGTGGTTGGCAAGGAAAAAATTAAAACTAGAATAATAAATGCTATAGCTCCCCTTTTTATGATTGTTGAAAACACGAATACTCCTGCAAGAAAAATTATTATTTTAATACTCCATAGTGGGATTATAACACTTAAAATTCCCAGTAATAGCATTATCAATAGTTTAGAAAATATAGGGTATTTTTTGAGAAAATTCATAATGTCACCTCCATATTTATCTAGTGTTCTATATTAGTATAACACATATGTTCAAAAAAACAAAAATAAATTAAAAAATATTTAAAAATTTAAAATCCCAATTTTGTTAAGTTTTTGGGGTCTATTTTTTCTAGAATGTTTTTTTTAGGTATATTGAATTTTTCTGAAAGTATTTCAATAGCTTTAAAGAAGTTATAATTTGCTTTTTTTATTGCATCTGCTACTTCTTCATAGCCAAATAAATTTATTAAAGGTGTTAAATTTGAAATGGATTTTTCCAAATTTTCTTTACATTTTTTCTCATTTGCCTCTATTTTAGAAATATATTTTGAAAGAGATATACATGCATTTTTCAAAAGTTTTAAGGATTTTAATGTATAGTGAATAATTATTGGTGAAAATTGATTTAATTCTAGATTTCCTAATGAGGCAGCGTGGTTGATTAAACTATCATGTGAAAAGACAATTAGAGATATTTGCATAACGTATTCTGGAATAACGGGGTTTATCTTTCCAGGCATTATAGAGCTTCCAATTTGTACCTTTGGAAGTATTAACTCACCAATAGCGGTATTTGGTCCAGAACCAAGTAGTCTTATATCGTTGGATATTTTATACAAATTTACCGCAAGTGCTTTTAATAGTCCGTGTGTTTCAGAAAAGACATCCATGTTTTGGGTAGTATCTATTAGATTTTCTGCTTTCGCAATTTTAACACAGCACGTTTCTCTCAAAGTATTTACTATTTTTAATATATATTCCTTTGGAGCACCAATACCAGTGCCAATAGCTGTTCCGCCTATATTTACATTTCTAATTCTTTCTTCTACTTTGTTTAGTCTCCATCTATCCCTTGCAAGTGCATCGGCAAAGGCGCCAAATTCTTGCCCTAACATTATTGGTGGGCCATCCATTAATTGTGTTCTTCCGACTTTTCTAATACTATAATACTCTTTTTCTTTTTGCTGTATGATGTTTTGAAGGTTTATTATCTTATCTATTAATTCTCTTAAACGTACTATTATTGCTATTTTTCCTGCGGTTACGAATGTATCATTGGTTGATTGATGCATATTTACATGTTCTAGGGGTTTTACAAATCCAAATTCTTTTCCCAAGATAATAGAAGCTTTATTTGCAATTACTTCATTAATATTCATATTAACTGATGTGCCTGCTCCGCCTGATAATGGATCTACAATTATATGTGGTAATAATTCTTCCCACTTGTCACATGCTTTTTCAATGGCATTTCCTATTTCTTTTTCAAGGTAACCAAGTTCTGTATTTAATTTTGCAGCGGCCTTTTTTATCATAAAATAGGCCCAGAGAAATTTTTTGTCAAATTTCTCATTTGTATTTGGAAATATTTGGTTTGCTCTTTTTGATGAGATGCCGTATAGTGTATTGTCTTCGATTTCGATCTCACCCAAGTAATCTTTTTCTTTCCTCATTTTTTCACCTCATTAATGGCTTAATAGCTCTATCAAGCACACCGTGTAAATAAGATATTATAACTCCGTAATTTGTCATGGGAATGTCCAAACGCTTGAACATACGAACCCTTCTCATCATGTTATTCCTGTTCATTACACAACCACCACAGTGAATAACCAATTTTGCGTCTTCAATTTCAGAAAGTTCTGGAAGGTCCACACCTGCCCATACTTTAAAGTTTAATGCTGCTCCTGTGTGATTGGTTAACCACCTTGGAATTTTAACTCGTCCTATGTCTTCAGTAAGTGGCCTGTGGGTACAACCTTCCATTATGATAACGGTATCTCCGTCTGATAGATTTTCAATTGCTTTTACACTTTCAACAAAATATTCTAAATCACCTCTATACCTTGATTCAAGTATGGAAAAAGTAGTTAGATCTACATCATCTGGTACATCTGAAACGACTTTCATTACACTTTGAGAGTCTGTAACAACTAGTCTAGGTTTTATCCCTATATTTTCAATTGCATATCTTAATTCTCTTTCTTTTACCACTAATACTAACGATTCTCTGTCTAATCCCTCTCTTATTGCATGTACTTGTGGCATTATTAACCTACCTTTTGGTGCACCTAAATCAATTGGAACAACTAATATTACTAGATCTCCACCGTCTATTAAATCTGAAAGATAAGGTATTTCATCATCTTTTGGTAATAGTGAATTTATTTTTTCTCCAATGTCCTCAAAGCCACTTTTTTTTAAAGCGGAAACCTTTATAATTGGGACATTATACTTTTTGTATGCTTTTTCTATTTTTTCTGGATCTATTTTGTCGATTTTATTTATTACTATTAAATAGGGAATTTCAAGTTCTTTAAAGAGGTTTATAATCTGTTCTTCGAAATCACCAGGTTTATTATCTACTATTAAAATTCCGCAATCTGCTCTATACAAAGTTTTTCTTGCCTTTTTTATACGTTTTATTCCTAATTCTCCAATGTCATCAAGACCAGGAGTATCAATTAGTGTAACAGGTCCAACAGGTGAAAGCTCCATACTTTTGAATACGGGATCTGTAGTAGTGCCTGCGACATTACTTACTATTGATACTTCTTGGCCAATTAGTGCGTTCATAAACGAAGATTTTCCAACATTTCTCTTTCCGGTAATTGCAATATATTTTCTGAATCCTCCACTTGTTATCATGCTTACACCTCTTTTGTAAAATATTTCACTAATATTATATCAAAAAAATGTTGTTAAGTAAATTAGATTATACTAAGTTATAGTATATATGATATAATTATAAATAGTAGAGTTCATCAGTTTAGGAGGTTTATCATGGAACGTGAAGAGTTAATAAAAAGAATAATAGATGAAAAGGGGAAGGAAGCTGTCAATGATTTAATTAAGCTATTAGATGATGAGGATAGTCAAGTAAGAGAGATAGCTTCAGAGGCGTTGTTTAAATTGCAAGAATATTCAAGAGAAAAGTTATTAGAGGAGTTTAAAAGGAGAGTTTTAGAAGCTAAAAAGAATGATATAACACTACTTTATGTAATAGATATTTTAGCTGATATTGGAGAAAAAAGTATCAAAAAGGACTTGTATAATGTTTTGTCACTTTATAGCTTTGAAGAAGCAGAGTTGATAATTTATGAAGCGATAGCCAAACTAGGTTACGGTGATGAGGTTTACGATATACTTAAGTATTTTTTGTTAGAAGATGCAGAGAGGAAAAAATTTGGTGTACAAGCTGCAATGGCCCTTTCATATGTGGATAGACCACAAGTTGTGAAGGATTTAGTAAGTGCAATTAACAGTGGAGATTTTGACGGAGAAGATTTGGAAATAATTAAAAAGGCTTTATCAAATATTGTGATGAAAAATTCTATGTACTATGATATATTAAAAAAACTAGTTGGTGAAGATGTTGAAAAGTATATGGGGGAATAATATGGATTTTGAAGAGTTTAGAAACGTTCATATTAAATATATAGAAAAAAATATAGAAGAAGTTATAGACGAAAACAAATTAACAAATTCACAAGATTACCTTGTTGGCGAGTTAAAATCATTTTGTTTAAGGCCTGGAAAGAGAATAAGGCCATTGTTATTTTTGTTGGGTGCAGAGAGTTTTGGAGCAAAAATTGATGAAAAGATTTATAAAGTTTCGGCGGTAATTGAAGTAATGCATTCTTTTTTATTAATACACGATGATATTATGGATCAATCTGATAAAAGAAGAGGACTACCTTCTATGCATAGTCTTTTATATGAAAAGTTTAAGGATTTGAATTTTAATCCAAGAATTGGAGAAAATTTAGCGCTAGTGTTGGGAGATGTGTTGTTTTTTATAGCTTTAAGGGCTTTGAGTAAATTGGAATTGCCAAACGGTTTTTTAAAAAATTTTTCCGAGTGTTACATAAATACGGGATATGGCCAAATATTGGACGTTATTTATTCTATGAACAGAAAATATGAAGAGTTTTTTGAAGAGAAGAAAATTTCTTTGGAAATTTCCAAATTAAAAACGGCTTATTATACCTTTTTTTATCCTTTTTATCTTGGAGCACTTTTTGGGAAAAGAAAGGTCCCAAGGAGGGATTTGGAAAGTATATTAATTCCTGCGGGGATAGCTTTTCAGATAAGAGATGATATAATAAGTACATTTGATGAAAATTCTGGAAAATCTAATCTTTCCGATATTTTAGAAGGAAAAGTAACGGCATTAATAGATTTTGGAAAATATGATGATAATTTTTTTGAGATGTATTTTAAACCTCGAAAAACGGACAAAGAAATAAGGTTTATAATTGATGCGATAAGAAAAAGTGGAGCTATGGAAAGTGCTAAAATCGTAATGAACGAGTTGTTTGAGCTTTCGCTAAAGAATTTAGAAAAAATAGATATAATGAACAAAGAGGTGCTAATGGATTTAATATTGAGATTAAGGAGAGATTAAGATGCCAAATTTTGATTCTCATATAAGGGTTGGAATGTTTTTTTACCCAATTGTTTTGGGTGCTTATCTTTTTATCTTACGTTTTTTAAATATGGGATATCCAGACGAGAAAGTTATAGCTTTTGGTTTTTTCCTTTTTGTTTTGTCATCTGATATGCCTGATATTGATCACAACCATTCTTTTTTACATAAATTTATAAGGTTACTTGTTATATCCTTTGTTATTTATTTCGAGTTTACAAAAAAAATTATTATATCTTTTTTTGATTTAAATGTTGGATTGTATTTGAGATTTTTGATAGCGTTTTTGACGGGATTATTTTTTGGGATTTTGTTTGAGATTATTATTCCTAAACATAGAGGGCCATTACATACTTTTTGGGCTGCATTAATTTATGGTGGAATAATGTTTTCAGGTGCGTATTATTTGGGATTTAAGACTGAAAATTCATCTTTTCTTGGTATAATATCTACGATAGGATATCTTGTTCATATAATAATGGATATTTCTTTTGTTGAAAAAAATGGAAAATTAATTAAAAGGTGATAGTATGTTTGTTATTGGAATTGGTGGTGGCACAGGTTCTGGAAAAACTACGGTTGCGCAAAAAATCCATGAAATAATAGGCAAAGAAAATAGCGTAATTTTGCCTATGGATAATTATTATAAAGATATGAGTCATATACCACTTGAGGAAAGAAAAAAGTATAACTATGACCATCCTAATATGATAGAGTCATCTTTGTTGGTGATGCATTTAAATAAGTTGTTATCTTCAAAGAGTATAAAGTTACCGAAATATGATTTTAAGATTTATTCTAGGACAGGAAAGTTTACTATTTTAGAACCGAAACCTGTTATTATAGTAGAAGGAATTTTTGCACTTTATTATGAGGATTTGAGAAAGTCGTACGATTTATCAATTTTTGTCGATGCTGAAAGTGATGTGAGGTTTATAAGGAGGCTTGAAAGGGATATTAAAGAGAGAGGGCGGACTCTTGAAAGCGTTGTAGAGCAGTATTTGAATATGGTGAAACCTATGCATGATGCGTATGTAGAGCCTTCAAAAAAATATGCTGATTTGATTATACCCAAAGGTGGTTTTAATGAGAAAGCAATAGATGTTGTTGTGGAATTTATTTTTAAAAGGATGACTAATTTATGAAAAGAGGTGTCTTTATGTACCATAAAGTTTCAAGAGATCCTATTCATGCAGAAATTTTTATGTATCCTTTGGAAATCTTGGCATCTGATACTAAGGCAATGCAAAGATTAAGATATTTGTCACAATTAGTGGGTTCAGAATATGTATATCCTTGTGCAACTCATACTAGATTTGCACATTCGTTGGGAGTGATGCATATATCTGGTATGTATGCAAAGCATCTTTTTGAAGATAAAGCTAAAGTAAGAATTTTAAGATTAGCTGGATTATTACATGATATAGGTCATGGGCCATTTAGTCATCAATTCGATGAAGTGGTTTACAAGAATATGGGGTTAGATGATGGCCATGATGAATATAGAAATAAAATTTTAACAGAGTATATGCCAAATGCCATGTTAAAGGTTTACGAAAGGGCTCCTGAAAAGTTACAAAAGGCAGTTTTAGAAGATGTTGAATTTGTTTTAGGAGGTATTTCAGATCTTTTAGATGATTTTAGGAAGATAATGCAAATGGTGATAGATGTTTATGAGGGAGAAGAGTATGGAACAATAGAATTTGCAGTTATTCAAGGTCCCTTAGGAGCAGATAGAATGGACTTTGTCCTTAGAGATTCATACTTTGCAGGTACTAGAGGATTTGGAACTGGGTCTTTGGATAGACTTGTGAGAAATTCCATGATAATTGAAAAAGATGGAAAAAAACATTTGGCTTATAACATTAAGGTTATAGATGAGATTTATACTACGTTATTTGGCAGATTTATGATGTACAAAAATGTTTATTTCCATAAGACTTCACGTGCCGCAGATTTAATGATCCAAGAGCTTTTAGAGTTAAGTTATAAACCTTTGAAGTTAAAAGAACGTGTTGAAAATTTAGAAACTTTCATGGAATTAACTGATCAAAGAATTATAAATGAAATAGAAATTTACTTTAAGCAAATAGTTGAAGAGTACAATATTAGTTCATTTAAAGAGACAAAAGAAAAGATTTTAAACTATGAAATTGACCTACAACCTTTGGAATTGGATATTGTAATGGCATATGAGATAGTGGAGAGATTAAAAAATAGAGATTTTTGGAAGACTATATTGGAAACGCCATTTTCCGTTGAAGGTATAGATCCTTCTGTTGCAAGTCAAGGATTTGCAATGGATGTTTTGAAAAAAATTAAGCTAAGATTGAAAAAGGCTATTGAAGGTGCGGATGAAGAGGATAAAAATGAACTTGCAGAGATACTTTCAAATTTTGATAATATATTTAAAGTAGATACGCCTTATAAACTTTCCTTAGTGCATCCGGAAGAATTTTTAAAAAGTAATATATATATTTACGATTTTTGGAAAAAACAAGTTTTGTCCTTTGATGAGTATGTAAAAGAATATCCTGCGTATAGACTCATGAGCAGTAATTTAATACAAATAGTGAGGTTTTATGTTACAAAAGATATAAGGAGTTTATTGGAAAAGTATAATGTAATACCAAAAGTGGACATGCAACTTACTACGAGGTGGTAAAATGAAACTTCTTTTTGACGTAGGAAATACTCATACGACTATTGCACTTACGGATAATGGGAAGAAATTTAATATAAAGCGCATATCGACGTATTCATTGCAAACAGAAGATGAATTATACGTTTATCTTAAAATGTTATTTAGTGAAAACTATGATCAAATAATAGTTTCTTCAGTTGTTCCTAATATTAACCATATTTTTGAGTTTTTTTCTAAAAAATATATAGGTAAAGATGCTGTGTTTTTAAATGCAAAATTATACAAGAATATAAAGTGGGATGTTAGAGTTCCTTCTGATATTGGTGCAGATAGAGTGGCAAATGTGATTGCAGCTGAAAAGGATTACGGTAATAACGCAATAATAGTAGATTTTGGTACGGCGATAACTATTGATGTTTTGAAAAATGGAATATATGAAGGAGGAGTTATAATTCCTGGATTTGGGATGATGGTTAATGCCTTGTTTAAAGGAACTGCAAAACTTCCAAAGGTGGAGTTAAAGCCATCAGATGTTTTTATTGGAAAAGATACAGAATCTAATATAAGAATAGGTGTGATTAATACAGTGCTTGAAGGGATAATAAAAGTTGTTGAGAAAATAAAAAGTGAAACAGAAATTACCTCTGTTATATTCACAGGAGGACAATCAAAGATAATAATGGATTATAAAAAAGATGTTATTTACGATTTAGAATTAGGTCTTAGGGGGATTTATTACTTTTATGAAAGCACTATTAGTTAATCCTTGGATTGAAGATTTTGCAGCATATGATTTTTGGCTTAAACCGTTAGGCCTGTTATATGTGGCATCTTATTTAGATAAATTAGGGTTTGAACTCTATCTTGTTGATTTAATGAATAGACATGATATTGATTTAAAGAGGTTCGTAAATGTTCCTAGGGATAAGTTTTATGGCACAGGAAAATTTCCATTTGTTGAAGTAAAAAAACCAGATGTGTTAAAATTTATTCCGAGAAAATACAAAAGATACGGAGCACCCGAAGAGTTTTTTTATTACAAATTAAAAGATATAGGAAAAGTTGATATAATTTTTGTTACTTCTACGTTGACTTATTGGTATCCAGGTTATTGGGATACTATTTCTTTTTTAAAGAGTTATTATGGAAATAACGTACCTATTGTATTTGGTGGCTTTTATGTTAGAAATATACCGTCTCATGCAAGAAAGACTGGAGTACATATCTTTCCGAGTAATGATTTAAATAGATTGCCAAAGTTTTTAGAACAAGTAACAGGAAAAGAAATTAAATCTAAAAATATAGATTGGTTTATGCTTCCACCCATGTATGAGCTTTACAATAATTTGGGATATTTAGTTTTTTTAACTACTTTAGGATGTCCTTATAAGTGTTCGTATTGTATTGCTCATAGGATATGGGATGGAATAAAATTTAAACCTCCGGAAGTTGTGGTTTTTGAAATTGAAAAATACGTTGAAACATTTAATGTAAAAGATATAGTATTTTTTGATGATGCAATTTTGGTAAATTCCAAAAAGCATTTTAAAGTAATTTTAAAGAAGTTGCTGGAAAAAGGGTATTCAAAGTACAGGTTTCACCTTCCAAATGGAATACATGCTAGACTGATAGACGAGGAAATAGCGGAATTGATGAAGGAATTAAATTTTAAAACTATAAAACTTGGGTATGAAACTTCTGGAGAACTCCAGTTAAAAACGGGAGGTAAGGTTGTAGATAAAGATTTGGTAAGAGCTGCGCGTATTCTTAGAAAAAAAGGTTTTACCGAAAGAGAAGTTTCAGCGTATATTATGGTAAATATCCCTGGGCAAAGTGTTGAAGATGTAAAAAATGCTATTAATTTTTGTAAAACTGAAGGTATAGGATTTTCTATTAATGAATTTACTCCAATAATAGGTACAGATGATTGGATAAATTTGATAAATGAAGGAAAATTAACTGGATTAGAGGATCCTTTGTTGCTCAATAATACCGTTTTACCTTTTTGGTGGAAGTTTGGAATGAGTGAAAATGTGGTACAATATTTAAAGATGTATGCAAGAAAGGTAAAAGAAGGTGAAAATTACGATTAATCTGATACAATATTTAGTAACTGGATTTTTTGCTGTAATTTTAGTTATTTTTCCGCGTGAGGTTATAAAAGCTTATTTGATAGTTTTATCAGGGGATAATACGCCCAAAAAATTGAAGAGAACATCATTAAATCCATTTGTTCATTTGGATCCCATTGGGACGGTTGCGTTTATTTTGTTTGATTTTGGTTGGGCAAGACCTGTTCCAGTTTTTCCAATGAAAAATAAAAATGTTAGAAAAATTCTGATTTTTTCATCGATGATTGGTCCAATTTTGGGAGGGTTTTTTTTTATTCTATACGGTTTGTTGGCAAAAAGTTTTTTTGAATATAAAATAATGTATGAAGTTTTTTATAAGGCGTGCAAATGGAGTCTTACATATGCAATATTTTCACTCTTACCAGTTCCACCACTTGATGGTTCAAGGCTTCTTGGTGCCTTTTTGCCAGATGATTATTGGGATTGGTATATAAAATATGAAATATATGGTATACTATTTTTGTTAGGAATTTTACTGCTTTGGATATTACCGCTTATAATGGAACCTTTTGTTATATTGATAAATAATCTGACAAATTTTATAATACTAGGAAAAGGGGGATAACATGGAAGAAAAAATAAGAGAACTTGAACAACTTTTTGATGATTTGATTAAGAAATACGAAGAACTTAAGAAAGAAAATAAAGAACTTTGGAAGGAATTAAATGCTGCTATTGAAAGGGCTAATCAGCTTGAGCAAGAAAACAATGCATTAAAAGAGCAAATTTATGGAACATTTGAAAAATTATTGGGAAAAATAAAAAATGTTGTGGAGACATCAGCGGAGATAAATGGTGAAGAAAACGCTTGAGTTTAATGGTAAAAAATTTATTGTTGAATCTGATGTTGAAGAAGAGATATTAAATTATATCGAACAAAGATTAGTTAAATTAAACAAAAAGTATGATAATCTTTCATCGTTAGATGAAAGATTTCTTGCAATGTTGTGTGATGTGATTGAAAATGAATTTAAGTGTTTGGATGAAATTTCAAAATTAAGTGAAAAGTTAAAAAATATGGAGGAACCTAACGTTGAAAATAGGTCTATTTGATTCAGGGATTGGGGGAATTTCTGTTTTAAAAAAGCTTGCATATGTAAATGGAGCACATTATATTTATATTGCTGATACCGAAAGGGCTCCATATGGATTAAGGACTCCAGAAGTCCTTGAGTCTTTTGTTTGGGAATTTGTAGAGTTTTTTCATAAGAAGAGAGTTAATGAGATTTTTGCAGCTTGTAATACTACAGATTCAATTATATTGGGAAGAAATTTGGATTTGGGGATAAAATATAATAGTATAATTAAAGCCGGTATAAATGCGATAAAAGCCGATAGGATTGGGGTTATAGGCACAAATGTTACTATAAAAAATGGTAGTTATAAGCGTTATTTAGAAATGATGGGTAAAGAGGTTTATCAAAAATCCACACAATTATTTGTTTCTATAGTTGAAGAAGGGGTTTTTTACGGCAGAATGGTTGAAGCTATAGCAAATTATTATTTGCTTTCTTTAAGAAAGGAGAATATTAGAGAATTGATATTGGGTTGTACACATTTTCCTTTCTTAAAGGGAATAATTTCAAGGGTTTTACCTAAGGTTAGAATAATTGACCCAGCCGAAGAGCTGTCAAAATTAGTACTAAAAGATAATTCGAAAAAACCGTTCGTTGAGTTTTATGTAACAGGAGATCCGGTAATTTTTGAAAGAAAATTAAAAAGAATAAATTTTAGAGTTCCGTATACTGTTAATAAGTTTAGAATTAGAAAGGTGATATCCATTGAAAAATTTAGTGATTTTAACGGGATTATCGGGAGCAGGTAAATCTACAGCACTTGGATTATTAGAAGATATGGGATTTTATTGTATAGATAATTTGCCTGTAAATTTAATTGAACAGATAATACCCGTAATATCTATTAATGTAGAAAATTTGGCCTTGGTTATAGATTCAAGAAGCGGGAATCTGGAAGATATGTATTTAGTTATTGAAAATTTAAAGAAGAAGTATTTAAAGGAAATTAAAATAATATTTTTGAATGCAAAGGATAGTGTGTTAATAAATAGATTTGCACACACTCGAAGAAATCACCCTTTGCTTAAGGTTTCTAATTCGTTGGAAAAAGCAATTGAAAATGAAAGAAATTCGTTTACAAAAATTTTGGAGATATCAGATATAGTTATTGATACTTCTAATCTAAATCCACATCAATTGAGGGAAAGATTAGTAGAAATATTGACAAGTGTAGAGAAGAAATTTTTATTGCGTGTTCTAAGTTTTGGATTTAAATATGGAGTACCATTAGATGTTGATTTTGTGTTTGATGTTCGTTTTTTTCCTAACCCATTTTATGTAGTGGGTTTAAGAAATAAAACTGGAAAAGACAAAGAGGTTAAAGAATTTTTATACAATACACAGGGTGTAAGTGATTTTATTGATATGTTGAAACAAGTTATTGATTTTGCGATTTCAAGATATGAAAATGAGGGAAGAATGGAGTTAAGTGTTGGAATTGGGTGTACTGGTGGTCAACACCGCTCTGTATTCTTTGCTGAAGAGCTTGCAAAATTTTATCTGGAAGATTGCAAAGTTTTATTGGAGCATAGGGACGTGAAGTAATGAATTTTGTAGTAGTTGGAGGCGGAACAGGAGTTTCAACTTTGTTAAGAGGTCTGAAATACTTTAAGAGTATTGATTTAAAAGCGATTATTACCGTTACAGATGAAGGAGGAAGTTCTGGAGTTTTAAGAAGAGAATACAATATTATACCTCCGGGAGATATTAGAAACAATTTAGTTGCACTTGCAAAAGATGAGGAGATACTGGGAAAGTTATTTTCGTATAGATTTTCAAATGGTTTTTTGTCGGGACATACAGTTGGAAACATAATTTTAACCGCACTTACAAAAATGTTAGGTAGTTTTACAAAAGCTGTAGAGTATATTTCAGAGGTATTAGCTATAAATGGTAAGGTAATTCCAGTATCTGAAGATTTAGTAAGACTTGTTGCATTTTACGAAGATGGAACTGTTGCTCATGGTGAAAGTGAAATAATGAAAGTTGTGAAAAAGAAAATTATCAAAATATCTTTAGATAAAGAAACTTATATTAACAAAGAAGCAGATTGTGCAATAAAAAATGCCGATGTTATTATACTTGGTCCAGGAAGCATTTATACAAGTATTATACCTAATTTACTAGTAAATGGATTTTACGAGAGTTTAAACAAATCAAAGGCAAAAGTTGTATATGTTTCCAATTTAATGACTCAACCATCAGAGTCATATAATTTTACTCTTAGTGACCATGTGACAACAATTGAAAGATATTTAAAAAGAAAAGTTGATTATATTATTGTATCTTATTCTAATATTTGTGAAAGTGTTTTGAGACGGTATTTAGAAAATGGTTCAGTTCCAGTTGAAGTAGATATGAATGATGAAAGAATTATAATAGATGATTTAATTGAAATGAAAGATAATGATGGAAGAATAAGGCATAATCCTTTGAAACTTGCAAGTTTAATTATTGATTTGATCAGGTGATAAAATGCTTTATACTTTTTCAGAAGATGTTAAAGGGGAGCTTTGTCATTTAAAAATAAATAGCGCGGAAGAAGCAATGTCAGAACTTTCAGGATTCTTAAAATCAAAAGGAGTACTTATTAAAACACACGTAGATTTGTTTGTAAAATTAGAGGTTGGCTTTATCCCTGCTGCACGTAGAATAATGAATTTGATGAATCAAGTGGAAATTGATAAAAAAAAGTTAACTTTGATAAAAAATAAATTGAAGAAAAAGAGAGTACAAATTTTTATACCTTTTTCTATAATGGAAAAGCTTGAGATAGATGTTCTGGAAATACCAAGTTATATTTTTGAAGATTTGAGTTATTTTTCCGCATTTTTAAGAGGACTTTTTATTGCAAGTGGTTCGGTTACTGATCCCGTGAAAAGTTATCATTTTGAAATAATTTCACACAATGAAAGTTTATTAAATATTATAAAAAATTTTCTTGTAAAAAATTTGGGTGTTGAAGGAAAGATTTCGAAGTTTAATAATAATTTTAGGTATTATGTAAAAAAATCACGCGAAATTGTTGAATTGCTTAATTTTTTAGGAGCACAAAGAAATGCAGATAAGATGGAAAAGATAGTTAATTCAAGGGAAATAAAAAGTGATTTTAATCGTTCTTTGAATTTTTTAAGTGCGAATGCAAAAAGGGTAGGAGAGAGTAATGCAAAACAAATAAAAATCATAAGAAATTTAATTGAAAAGTATGGGTATGAAGTTTTATCAGAAGAATTAAAAAAATTAGCAATCTTACGACTGGAAAATGAAGATTTAAGCTTATCGGATTTGGGAAAACTTTTTGATCCACCGTTGAGTAAAAGCATGGTTTACAATAGAGTAAGAAAGATTTTTAAAATTTATGAGAATTTGGAAGGTAAAAAAGTGGAGTGATATTTATGAAATGTCCATATTGTGGATATGAAGATACAAAAGTATTGGATTCTCGTGTGGATTCATCTGGTTTAACGGTAAGAAGAAGGAGAGAATGTATAAAGTGCAAGGGAAGGTTTACAACGTATGAAAGATATGAAGTTGGTCCTGTATTTGTCGTTAAAAGAGATGGGAAGAGGGAAAAGTTTGATAGGAATAAGATTTTGAATGGGATAATGAAAGCATGTGAAAAGACAAATGTTACGTTAGATGAAATGGAAAAATTAGTGGATGATGTGGTAAATGAAATACAAAAGTCTGGAAATTTGGAGGTATCAACATTAAAAATAGGAAGATTGGTCATGGAAAAGCTGAAAAAATTAAATGGGGTAGCTTATGTAAGATTTGCATCGGTTTATAAAGATTTTAGAGAAGTTGAACAATTTTTAGAAGTTGTGGAGGAATTGAAAAAAGAAAAATAGTATTGGAGGTGTGTTAATGAAAAAAGAGGTTATTTATTTAACCAAAGAAGGATACGAAAAATTAAAAGCCGAGCTCGATCAATTAAAGCAAAAGCTTATGTTTGAAATTGCTGAAAGGATTAAAGAGGCAAGAGAGTTGGGTGATTTGTCTGAGAATTCGGAATATCAAGAAGCGAAAAACGAACAAGGTAGAATTGCCGCAAGAATTAACGAACTTGAAAATATGCTTTCAAAGGCAGAGGTTATTGAAGGATTAGATACTAACGTAATCAACATTGGAAATTGGGTTATTATTAAAAATATTGAAACTGGTGAAGAAAAGACTATACAAATTGTAACTCCACATGAAGCAGATGTTTTCAGCAATAAAATAAGTATTGAATCTCCTGTGGGAAGAATTCTGGTTGGAAAAAAGGTAGGCGAAATAGTTAAAATCAAATCACCAAAAGGTGTTTTTAAATATCAGATTTTGGGAATAAAAGTTTAGGAGGGATTGAAGTTGTTAAAGGAATTTAGAGAACAAAGAATAAAGGAAATAAATCAATTAAGAACTGAAGGGGTCAATCCATATCCAAATAAGTTTGACAAAACACATACTAGTGAAATGATAAAAAGAGAATTCGAAGATTTAAAACCAGGAGAGGTAAAAGAAAATGCATTTGTATCTACTGCTGGAAGGATAATGTCTTTAAGAAAACATGGAAAAAGTGCGTTTTTCCATATTAAAGATTTTTATGGAAGAATACAAGCATATATTAGAAAAGACATTGTCGGAGACGAATTATATAACTTCTTTACAGAGTATATTTCAATTGGTGATATTGTAGGTGTTAAAGGAAGTGTGTTTAAGAGTAAAACAGGTGAAATTACAATTCTTGTAAAGGAAATAGAGCTTTTGAATAAACCTTTAAGGCCTATGCCTGAAAAGTGGCATGGTATTAAGGATAAAGAGTTATTGTATAGACAAAGATATGTTGATATGATTGCAAATGATGAAACGTTGAATAGATTTAGGATTAGGTTTGAAGTAATAAAATTAATTAGAGAATTTTTGAATTCAAAAGGATTTATTGAAGTTGAAACACCAATTTTGGAATATGTGACTGGTGGTGCATCAGCAAGACCTTTTGTGACACATTTGAATGTTTTTGATATTGATATGTATATGAGAATTGCAACGGAATTGTATTTAAAAAGATTTATTGTAGGTGGATTTGAAAGGATATATGAAATTGGTAAAAATTTCCGTAATGAGGGTTTATCGTATAAACATCATCCTGAGTTTACTTCAATTGAAGTTTATCAGGCTTATGCAGATTATGAAGATATGATGGATCTTACAGAGGAATTATTTGTTTTCATAGTTGAAAGGATATTTGGAACCACAAAGATAAGATATCAAGATATTGAGCTTGATTTTTCCAGACCTTGGAGAAGGGTGAAGATGAGAGATTTTATTAGAGAACATTTAAACGTAGATATATTAGAAGATTCTACAGATAAAATGATTGAAGTTTTAAAAGCACATGAAGTAGAAGTGGAAATAAAAGACAGGGGACATATAATAGAGAAACTTTGGGATCTTGTCGAAGATAAGGTTGTTCAACCTACATTTTTATTGGAACATCCAGTTGAAATTTCACCACTTGCAAAAAAACATAGAGAAGATCCACGTGTTACAGAAAGATTTGAGTTAATAATCTTTGGAAGGGAAATGGCAAATGCATTTAGTGAGTTGAACGATCCAGTTGATCAATATGAAAGATTTTTAAAGCAAGTTGAGTTAAGAGAAGCAGGAGACGAAGAAGCTCAAATGATGGATAAAGATTTTGTAAGGGCACTTGAGTATGGAATGCCACCTACTGGTGGATTGGGAATAGGAATAGACAGACTTGTAATGTTGTTGACTAATTCACCTACAATTAGAGATGTTATAGCTTTCCCACTTGTTAGACCAAAATCTTTTGAAGAAGAAGAGCTAGATATAGAAGGGGGTTCGCAAGAATGAGAAAATGGTTTGAAAAGGCACACGGTGTAATTATTTGGACTATTGCTATTGCTTTTGTGGCTGGTATAGTAATTTGGTCTTTAACCTCTTATTTCTCTGCAAGGAAAAGTAAAATTGAATATTCTTTGAGTGATTCAGTAGCATTTTTAACAAAAGATGGAACAGCTTTAAATTCGGATTATTGGATTTTTCCATGGGATTTAGAAAAGTCATATAGTCAAGCATTATCTTATTACCAATTGACTGATGTTGATCCAGTTTTTGAAGAACCAATGTTAAAAACATCACTTTTGAATGACTTAATAGATACAAAAGTGGTACTTTATTATGCGGAAGTTAACAATATTAGACCAAGTAAAAGCGAAATTAAAGATGAACTTGAAAAACAAGTAAGTAAGATAAAGGAAAATGAAAACCTTTTAAAATATGTTGAACAAAATTTTGGTGGTTTGGAAAATTACAAAAAATCTATAGAACCTGATGTTATTAAGTATTTAACTATTTCAAAAGTTAAAAGTGAAATTGCCAAAATTGATGAAAAACAAATGGAAGAATACTATGAAAGTCACAAAGAGGAATTAATGAATAAGTATGATTCTGCAAATGTTGATTTTGTAAGCTTTTCAACCCAAGCTAGTGCAAATAATTTTATTACAAAAGCACTTATAGATGGTTTTGAAAAGGCTGCAACAGATCTGAATGTTTCTATTCAAAAGTATCCAAACCTTAAGAGGGGAATTTTGGACAAAAAATTTGAAGAAACGATTTTTTCTACACCAAATACTGTAGTAGGCCCAGTTCCTTTGGGGAGTAATTTTTTTGTATTTTATGTAAATGATTTAACTAATGTAGATACATTTGAAAAATTTTCGCTTTCGAAAGGTTATCAAGATGTTTTAAATCAGCTTCAGGGTGAAAAGTTTAGGAATGAGATTGAAAAGTTCAAAAAGGATAATAACGTTGGGTTTGTTATAAATAACGAAGTTTATAGGGTATGGAACGAAGTTTTAACAAAATCAGGAACTGATTTATTGAATGTGTATAAGACTTTAAATGATATGATATTTGATTTTAATTCAAACATGGTAAAAGAAGATGTTCCTGTTGAGATAAAAGCTGCATTTGTGACTTTGGTTGATAAGATGACAAAAGATGCGTCATTTACTAATAATGAAATTATTAATGATGCTAAAAAAGAGTCAGAGATTGTTTTGAATAGTATTTACAAAGATTATCCTGAATCATTTATTGCAACAAAAAAGATGAAAGAACAATATCCAGATAGAAAAGATGTATTGTTTAATTATTATACAAAGTTGTATTCTAAGATTAAACCGTATATAGAATATGGAATGCTTCAAAATGTTATGAATGATTTTATTGATTTATACGGTGGTTTAACAACTTTATCTGAAGCAACGGATATTTCATTAAATCAGAAAGCAGAAGTTCTTTATAATTTGTATGAAATAAATAAGATGCTTAAGGATGCAACAACTGCTAAGCAGTATCTTGAAAAATTAAAAGAAGCAACACCTACATATATGGATTTTGATGCGGCATTTAACGAACTTAACTTTATGAAAAACGCAACAAGCACTAATTAAGTGAAAAGAAATAAAAATCAAGTTCAAGCCCATTAATGGGCTTGAACTTTTTTTAGCACAACGAACTATTTGTGGTATAATTTTTCAAGGGGGTGATATTTTGCGGTTAGATAAATTTTTAAAGGAAGCACGTATAATTAAAAGACGAACAATAGCACAGCAGCTTGCAAAAAATGGAAAGATTATTAGAAATAATATAGCATTAAAACCTGCCTCTGAGATAAGAAGTGGTGATGAACTTGAGCTTTTTTTAAGGGGTAGGTTTTTAAAAATTAAAGTCTTAAGTGAGAAAGAATATGAAGTAATTGAAGAAAAAAAGATATGGGAGGATGAAATATGAGAAATATTGTAGAAAATCACGTAGAAGAAATGCTTGAGTTTTTAAGGTATGATAAGTCTCAATGGGAAAATATATGGGAAAAATTAAAATCCAAATTTTCAATTCTAAGAGAAATTGAAAAGAGTTTAGGTACTCCAAATTTTGATAAATTAGAAAGAAGAAATTTTGATAAATTTTTGTATGATTATAGAGAACTGGTGGGGAAGGATTCAATTGCAAAAAGAATCAGGCAACACTCAGAAGAATTAGATTTAAAAAGAGAAGATTTTATAACATTTCTGGGAGTTTTTCCAAAAAGTGTGGATTGGATTGTTGTAGAAGAAAATGAAAAAAAAGTTATATTTGAAAATTTGTATTCATTATGGGAAAAAGGAGAACTTAATAAAGTTTCCGAAGCTGTGTTTCAATCTATTGTACATTTTAGAAAAGGAGAGGTAATGGGAAATTTTTACAATAAAGAGAAAATTTTCGAAGAAATAAATGAATTTTTGGCAAAAAAAGAAAGAGATAAGAGTTTTATGAAGTGCATTTGCAAAATTTTATATGAAAAAGTTCCATATTATGATTGGGTGGGATTTTATATGATAAATGATGAGGGTGTTTTAGAGTTAGGCGATTTTGTAGGTGAACCTACAGAACATGTAAAAATAAAAATTGGAGAGGGAATATGTGGTCAGGCAGCCGATTTGAAAAAAACATTTATAGTTCAGAATGTTTTAAAAGAGACAAATTATTTGTCATGTAGTCCAAAGGTAAAAAGCGAAATTGTAGTTCCTATATTTAAAGATAAAGAGGTTATTGGTGAAATAGATATAGATAGTCATTATGTTTCACCGTTTGATGAAAGGGATAAAAAATTTTTAGAGGGAATATGTAGTATGGTTTCAGATTATCTTGATAAATAATGGAGGAGAAAATATATGAAGCAGCTTTTAAGGCTCCTAAAATATGCAAAGCCATACATGGCTTTATTTATAATAGCTATTTTGGTTGTTATTTCTCTTACCTTTGTTACTTTATTACCTCCACAAATTGTAAGAAGTGCTGTAAACAACTACATTACAAATGATAGATTACCTACACCAGAAAGGTTTTCTGGTATTTTTAAAATGGCAGTGTATTTTATTATTTCTACATCTTTAATATTTGTTTTTGAATATATTTCAATTTTGATTACCACTTACCTTGGCGGAAAAATAGTTTATGACATAAGACGAGATTTGTTTCGTCATGTTTTAAAACTTCCTATGTCTTTTTTTGACAAACATCCAAGTGGTCAGATTACAACACGAATAGCAAATGATACTCAAAATGTTATGGAATTTTTTACATCTGTGGTTACAAGTGTATTTAATGATTTATTTTTGCTAACTGGAGTAATTATAATGATGTTAAGTGTAAGTAAGAATTTATTTTTAAATATTTCTTTCGTTTTTCCTGTTTTGATAGTTGCAATGCTTTTATTTAGATATTTTGATTTAAAGGCGTATAGAACTGTTAGAACAAGTATATCCAAAGTTAATGCTTATTTGGCAGAACATATTGCGGGGATGCCAGTTGTCAAATTATTTAATGCTGAAGATTTTGAAAGAAAAGAATTTGATAAGGTTAATAAGGATTTGTACAATGCTAGGATAAAACAGATGTATGTTTTTGCTATTTTTAGACCTACCGTTAGTACTTTATATAGGTTGGCAATTGCTGCGATAATTTGGATGGGAGCAAAGTATATTATTTTAAGAACTTTAAATTTTGGTGATTTATACGCGTTTATTGCTTATTTAGAATTGTTTATGAAACCACTTGAAGATTTATCCGAAAAGTACGATATTATTCAAAATACGGTAGCAAGTGCTGAAAAGATATTTACGTTGATGGATGAAGAGGAAGAACATTTTGGCGCTGAGAATGGTAAAAGGGAAATTGAAAAAGGTGTAGTTGAATTTAAAAATGTTTGGTTTAGATACAATGAAGAAAGGTGGATATTAAAAGATATAAATTTAAAATTTGAACCTGGAAAATTAATAGCTGTAGTTGGAGAAACTGGTGCGGGAAAAACTTCAATAATGAACCTAGTTAATGGGATGTATAGACTGCAAAAAGGGAAAATATTAATTGATAATTTAGAACTTGAAAAGTATAATATTCATTATTTACGCAAGAATATTTCTGCGGTTCCACAGGATGTAGTATTGTTTTCGGGGAGTTTACTTGATAATGTGAGACTTTTTCATAAAGAAATATCTGAGGAAGAAGTTATTGAAGCTTTAAAAAAGGTGTATGTCTGGGATTTAATAGAAAGATTACCCAAGGGATTAAAAACAGAAATAATTGAAAGAGGAAAAGGAATTTCTGCGGGTGAAAGACAACTAATTGCACTAGCACGTTCTGTATTGTTTGATGCTAAAATATTTATACTCGATGAAGCAACAAGCAATATTGATGTGCAAACTGAAGAAAGGATACAAAAAGCTGTTAGAAAATTATCGAAAGAAAAAACAGTCGTTATGATCGCGCATAGACTTGCAACAGTTGTAAATGCAGATGTCATATTCGTAATACATGATGGTAAGGTAGTGGAAAAAGGAACTCATAAAGAATTGATGAAAAAGAAGGGAATGTACTATAAACTTTATGAAGTGCAATTCAAAAAATAAAAGGTGCCGTGCACCCCTGCTTCGATTCTCTGAGACCTGAGCGTATCTTCACATCAGACTCAGGTCGAGTACCCCCACGGCACACACTTGCCTGCTTAGGGCTGCTTCCTTCCGGACCTGACCCGGTTCACAGGTAGTTGTTGCGTGGGACTCGGCCTTCAACGTCTTAGTGAAAACCGTTTTCAGACCTCAGATACCTCAACAGGGGAATTAAGCCCCGCTAGGTGGATTTCGGGTTCAGGGGACCACCAACCCCCCGCTTAGCACGGCACCACATGATATTTTAACACTATTATTTATAATTGTCAAAGATTCATCTTTAAGAATATTGATGAAAGTTGAAAAAAAATAATAATGTGGTATTCTAGATATTTGTAAAAAAAGTGATAAATGGAGGGGAAAATATTAGGAGAAATTGGAATGTAATTTTTATAGTGCTTTTGATAGCTGTTTTTGCATTCTTTTTTAATTTTAATTCAGCAAAAAAGATATATATAAAAGGTGATAAATATTATGTGTCAAAATTTCTAGATTTTTTAAATAAAAATGGTTTAAGATATACTTTGGTAGATGAGGAAAATGCAAGCTTTATTATTGATTTAGATAACCTGGAAGTGGTTAATAACGATGGATTAAAATTTAACATAAGGTATAGTGATGAATTAATCAATAAAGTTTTGAAAAAGCTGTTTGAAGATGATTGTAAATATTTAATTTTGAATAACAACTTTTACCGTGAAAATGCGTATTTTTACAAACACTTTACATTTGAAACAACTTGTGGTATAACTGTAATGGTATTACCAGTGGAGTATGGGGGTTTGGAAATATTTGTATTCCGAACTATTTTGAACATTATAAACAGAAATTATGTTTCATTTGAAAATGGATATCTTGTTACAAGTATGAATTTATATAAAGTTAGTAGAGAAAGGAAGCTAATTGGTATATATGATCCGATTTTGGATACTATGGAAATAATAGCCGATGAAAAAAACTAGTTAAGAGAGGTGAAAACTTTTGGAACCTATATTATCCGTTAGAAACCTAAGTACATGGTTTTATATGGAAGAGGGTGTTGTTAAAGCTGTTAACGATGTTTCGTTTGATTTACATGAGGATGAGGTTGTTGGAATTGTTGGAGAAACAGGTTCGGGAAAGAGTGTTACAGTAAAATCTATTATGAGGCTTATCCATAAGCCGGGGAAAATTGTTGGTGGTGAAATTATTTATAGAGGTAGGGGGAAAGAAGAAGATATTTTAAAGTTGTCTGCGGAAGAGATGTCCAAGATTAGAGGAAAAGAGATTAGTATGGTTTTCCAAGATCCACTTACCTCGTTAAATCCTCTTTATACAATAGGTGATCAATTAACAGAAACGATAATTAGGCACCAAAATGTTGACAGAAAGACTGCATGGGAAATCGGAATTGAAATGCTTAAAAAAGTTCAAATTCCCGAAGCAGAGAAGAGAATGGTTGCATATCCATTTGAATTTAGTGGTGGTATGAGGCAACGTGCAATTATTGCTATTGCACTTTCGTGTAATCCAAAAGTTTTAATTGCAGATGAGCCAACAACTGCTTTAGATGTTACAATTCAAGCACAGATTCTTGATTTGATGAAAGATTTGCAAAAGGAATTTAAAACAGGACTGCTGTTTATAACGCACGATTTGGGAGTTATTGCTTCTATGGCTGATAGAATAATTGTTATGTATGGAAGTAGGCAAATGGAAATAGCTTCTGCAGAAGATATTTTCTACAAACCAACACATCCATATACGCATATGTTGTTGCGTGCTATTCCAAGGCTTGATATGAAACAGGATAGATTAGAAGCAATTCCGGGGCAACCTCCGAGAATGATAGATGTACCTAATGTTTGTCCGTTTGCACCAAGGTGTCCAAGGCGTTTGGATAAATGTTCTAAAGAACTTCCAGAACTCACAGAAATTGAACCAGGACACTTTGTGAGGTGTTTCAATCCTGTTCTAGATAGGAAAGAATCGGAGGCGATGAGGAATGAATGAAGCAATAAAAAATGACCCCATAATAAAAGTGGAGAATTTGAAAAAATATTTTCCCATTTCAAAAGGTTTCTTGGTAAAGAAACACGTGGGAGATGTGAAAGCGGTTGATGATGTTTCGTTCGAAGTGAAAAAGAGGGAAACATTTGCGTTAGTGGGAGAATCAGGTTGTGGTAAAACAACCACCGCAAGGACAATGCTTAGATTGATTGATCCAACGGGTGGAAAAATAAAGGTGTTTGGAAAAGATATTTCAAATCTTAGTAGAAAAGAGTTGCTTCCATTTAGAAGAAAAATGCAAATAGTTTTTCAAAACCCAATAGGTTCACTAAATCCAAGAATGACAATAGGGCAAATTTTGACGGAACCCTTATTATTTCACAAGATAGTATCTGATAAAAAAGAAGCCTATGATAGAGCTGTGGAAATCTTAAGAATGGTGGGATTAAAGCCATATCATATGGATAGATATCCTCACCAGTTTAGTGGAGGGCAAAAACAAAGAATAGCTATTGCAAGGGCTTTATCAGTTGATCCGGAAATTATATTTTTAGATGAGCCAACTTCTGCATTAGATGTTTCAGTTCAAGCACAGATAATTAATTTGTTTTTGAAATTCCAGGAAGAGCTTAATCTTACTTATGTTTTTATTTCTCATGATTTATCGCTTGTAAGATTTATAAGCGATAAGGTTGCCGTTATGTATTTGGGGAAAATTGTTGAAATGGGTGATGTTGATGAAGTATTCGAAAATCCAATTCACCCATATACAAAGGCTTTATTATCTGCATCTCCGATACCTGATCCAAAAGTTGAGAAAAATAGAAAAAGGATAATTTTAAGTGGAAATGTCCCAAGTCCGATTGCAAGACCGAGTGGATGTTTCTTCCATCCAAGATGTCCATATAAAACGGAAAAATGTGAAAAAGAATATCCAAATATGTATAAAATTTCTGAAAATCACCAGGTGTCATGTTACCTGGTAGAAAACGAGGGGGTGTGAGTTTATGAAGAAGCTCGCAGTATTTTTGGTGGTATTGGCAGTGGTGTTTTCATTTGCTGCTCAACTTCCTTATATAGGTGCTGATGCAAACGGTAAGCCAGGTGGACAGTTTGTCTTGGGGACACTAAGTGGGCCAAAGACTGTTAATGATGTTACCGCAAAAGAAACAAGTTCTACAGATGTTATTGAGATGTTTATGAGTTATGGTGGAACACTTATTGAAAGACATGGTGTAGATATGAAATTTTATCCTGCAATTGCCGAGAGTTGGGAAGGACCAAGGTTGACAGCAGATGGTGGTATGGAAGTTATTTGGCATATTAGAAAAGGAGTAAAATTTAGCGATGGTCAACCACTTACAGCTGATGATATTGTCTTTACATTAAACGAAATTTATACAAATCCTGATATTCCAAGTTCAATGCAA
The DNA here is from genome assembly GCF_018588215.1 of Thermosipho sp. 1244. Taxonomy (NCBI): domain Bacteria; kingdom Thermotogati; phylum Thermotogota; class Thermotogae; order Thermotogales; family Fervidobacteriaceae; genus Thermosipho; species Thermosipho sp. 1244. The sequence continues at coordinate 102,952 of NZ_LNGA01000012.1, read as the reverse complement.
GATGTTTTGAAAAGTACAAATGGTTATTTGCCAAAAGCAGAAAAAATTGATGATTATACTGTAAGAATGTACTACCCTGAACCATTTAGACTTGCATTTAGATACTTAGGTGGAATGTATATTTTCCCAAAACACATTGCAGAAGAATATGTAAAAAATGGAAACTTCCAAGAATTTTGGACAGTTGATGCAATTAACAAAGGAGAAGTTGTAGGGCTTGGTCCATATATTCCCGTGGAATATGTTCCCGATCAATACATAAAGTTTGTAAAAAATCCATATTACTGGAAAAAGGATGCTAATGGAAATCCTCTTCCATACTTTGATGAGGTAATTTATAAGATAATTTCCAACCAAGATGCAATGAGACTTGCGTTTGAAAATGGTGAAATAGATGTTTATGGACCCAGAGGAACAGAATTTGCAGAATTAAAGGAAAAAGAAAAAGAGCTTAATATAGTAGTAACAACAGCAGGACCAGCATTTGGAACATTGTTTATCACATTTAATTGGAATACACCAGATCCGATCAAGAGAAAATGGTTTAGAAACGAGTACTTCAGAAAAGCAGTAGCATATGCAATAGATAAGGAATCTATAATTGATACTCTTTACAACGGACTTGCTATTCCACAATGGTCACCTGTATCCATGAGTTCTCCATATTACAACGAAGATGTTGTAACAAAATACGAATTTGATCTTGATCTTGCAAGGGCTATGCTTGAAATGGGTGGATTTACATGGGATGAAAATGGTCAACTTATCGACGAGGACGGAAATCCTGTTAAATTCTTGCTTACAACTAATGCAGGAAATAGAGTTAGAGAAGGAGCGGCAAATATAATTCAAGATGCATTGAAAAAATTAGGTATGGATGTTACATTTACACCAATTGATTTCAATACATTGGTACAAAAATTATTAAATACAGGTGATTGGGAGTCAATAATTATAGGATTAACAGGTAATGACGAACCGCAAGGTGGTGCAAATGTATGGAAAGTAGATGCAGGATTGCATTTCTGGAATTACTCACCAGATACTGCAGAATATGTAGATAAAAATGATTATTATTTACCAGATTGGGAACTTGAAATTGATAAGATTTTCAAAGAAAATGTGGCGATTTTGGATGAAAATATTGTAAAGGATTACTTTGCAAGGTTCCAACAATTAGTATCCGAGCATTTACCATTGATTTATACTGTAAACCAATTAAGGATGTACGCATATAGAGCAAACTTGAGAAATGTTAAGATAGGACCACTTGGTGGAACAACTTGGAATATTTATGAAGAGTGGAAAGAACAATAATATTTTATAGCAGCAGGCGCGTCTTGGGCCTGCGCCTGCTTTCTTATTAAAATTCAAAGAGAGGTGACTGAGATTGCTAAGGTATATAGCACGTAGATTGATTATATTGATTCCAGAACTTTTTATAATTTCTTTGTTGGTTTTTTTGATAATGCAAGCAGCACCTGGGGATTTTTTAGATCAATACAGGCTTGATCCGTCTGTGTCTAAAGAATTTATTAAATCTCTCGAGGAACAGTATGGTCTTAATAAGCCTATTTTGACTCAATATTTTTTGTGGTTGAAAGGATTATTTAAAGGAGATTTTGGATATTCATTTTATTATAGAAGACCTGTTATGGATTTGATTGGAGAAAGGGTTTTAGCCACGTTGATATTGTCGTTATATTCTTTTGTTATTTCGTGGATTGTGGGTATTATATTGGGAATTGTTTCAGCTTTAAAGAAATATTCTTTTTGGGATAAGTTTTTGACAATAATAGCATTTACTGGAATTGCGATACCTGGTTTCTTTTTAGCGCTTTTGTTGCTTTATACGGCGGCAAAGACTGGGTGGTTCCCAGTAGCAGGTATGTACGATGTTAATCATGGGAAGATGACTGTTTGGGAAGGTTTTAAAGATATTTTCTGGCATATGCAACTTCCAGCGTTTACCTTAACATTTGGTGGTTTCGCAGGATTAATGAGGTATATGAGGGGTAGTTTACTTGATGTTTTAAACGAGGATTATGTTGAATTTGCAAGGGCGAAAGGTATGCCTGAACGCGTGGTTATCTTTAAACACGCAGTTAGAAATGCAATAAATCCTTTGATAACGATGTTTGGTTTTAGTTTATCTGGACTCCTTGGAGGAGCCGTAATTACTGAAACGATTTTTTCGTGGCCAGGACTTGGAAGATTAGTTTATCAAGCATTGCAACAACAAGATATGTACGTTGTTATGGCAAGTACAGTAATAAGTGTTATTATGTTGATCATAGGTAATTTGGTTGGTGATATTTTATTAGCAGCAGTTGATCCAAGAATTAGGTTGGAATAGGAGGTAGTAGTTAATGGCGAAAAAAGAAGAAATAAAGAAGAAAAATAATAATGAAAATATAGATTTTGAGGAAGTGTATCTTACAAGAGGTCAATTAATGTGGCGAGCTTTTAAAAAGAACAAGCTTGCGATGGTGGGATTATGGACATTAATTGTTTTATATGTTATGATGTTTGCAGCTGATTTCTTGTCACCGTATAATCCTTTTGAGCAAAGTCTGAAACATTCATATGCACCTCCAACAGATGTTTCTTCTGTGTATAAAGTAGGGGATTTTGAAAAAAAAGTAGGTTTATATGTTTTACCGTATATGAGTTATGTTGATAAATTGGATTATACGAGAAAGACTAGAGAATTAATTTTTCCAAGTAGGATAACATTTGAGTATAAAGGTGAGTTAATCACATTGGTGTTAAATAATGCAAAATATTTGCCAAGAGATAATTTTGAAGGTAAAGTTATAAAGGTTAATGATCTAGAATTTACTTTAAAAAGAGAAGAGTATGCGTTTGTAAATGGCGAATGGAAAAAGGTTGCATCCTCAAGTGAAAAAACAGATTATTTTGTAAAAGGTATTAACGATGATGTGTTATTAAAAGGTGAAGCGTTTTTAAAGAACGATAGTTCAACAGCAAAGAGTGTTTTATATGGAAAATATGGGTTTAAATTAGGTGTTTTAAATGAAAAAGAAATTGACAAGGTAGGATTAAAGTACACGATTAATTATATTAAATACGAGGATGAAAATGGAAAAAAACATATATTATTTGGAAAAAATTTAAAAATAAAAGATTATGATTATAAATATTATCCCGTAAAGTGGTTTGTAAAAAGTTGGGGACCGAAGAGAAAAGACTATGGAAGAGTTGGTTATGTCTTTTGGATAATACCGCTGAAATATCATTTATATGGTGTAGATAATTATGATAATAATGAATTTGTAAGATTATATATAATGGGTTCTGATGAATTTGGAAGAGATGTTTGGTCAAGGTTAATTTTCGCATCGAGAATATCACTTTCAATAGGTTTTATAGGACTAGCTATTACGTTGACATTATCCTTATTCTTTGGCGGAATTGCAGGTTATTATGGCGGGGTTGCCGATGAGTTATTGATGAGATTTACAGAAATTATAATGGCAATTCCAGGATTTTATTTATTGATCTTGCTAAGGTCATTGTTGCCAATGGATATACCATCTTCTCAAGTTTACATTTTGCTTGTATTTATTTTGTCGTTTATTGGATGGGCGGGACGTGCAAGGATTATTAGAGGAATGGTATTATCGATAAAGAGAAATGAATTTGTTGAAGCAGCCTATGCACTTGGGTATCCCGATTCAAAGATTTTGTGGAAACATGTTATCCCCAATACAATGACGTATATGATAGTAACTTCGACTCTTGCAATTCCAGGTTATATCTTGGGTGAAGCAGGATTGTCATTCCTTGGACTTGGAATTAGGGAACCGTCTGCATCGTGGGGATTGATGATGGCAAGAGCACAAGATATATACGTATTACAAAATGCCCCATGGCTTTTGATACCAGGTATATTTATATTTGTGACTGTTTTAGCCTTCAATTTTGTTGGTGATGGATTAAGGGATGCGTTTGATCCAAGAGCATTAGGATAAAAAGTTTTTCTTAGTTTTTTAATAAGAAACACCCCCGAAGTGATAAAGTAAACCAACTAGGGGGTGTTTCTTTTTGGAAAAAGAAATAGTGAAAGCTCGATAAAAATGGTGTTTATAAATATTATCGCATTTAAAAGCAAATAACGTGGTATTAGAGGTAAAATCACCTCGAGAAAGTAATAGTAATATAATAAAAGCAGGGAATTTCCCTGCTTTTTATGGCGGAGGCGGTGGGACTCGAACCCACACGGGGGTGTAACCCCCACCGGTTTTCAAGACCGGCCCCTTAGCCAATTCGGAACACGCCTCCACTAAACATTATAACATATGTTTGGAAAAATTCAAGAGTATTTTTTCGAATTTTCTGAGAATTTTTGTTACAAAAAATTCGTGGTCTATATTTATTGGATTTACTTTTATTAAATATGCTTTTATAAAAAGGCCAAATAACATATCGGTAAATATTTGATCACCAATCATTGCAAATTTAAAATTATTTTTCTTTCCATAATTGCTTACTATATACTTTTTAAATTTAAATGGCAAAGGTTTTTTTGCAAGCCATATGGTTTCTATATCGTAATTTAGTGGTCTAGGTTTTCCGTTGGATAAGATTAAGATTTTGGCATTTTTCTTTTTCAAAAATTCAAATATTTCAATAATTTCGTTGGGAATCTCTTTTTCTTTCCAAGTGTTTATTGTGTTATCAAAATCAAATATAAAAAAATTAAATCCTTTATCAAGAAGTTTGTTAAAATCTATGTTGGTAACCTTTTTTAAAATTTCCATTTTAAACCTCCATTAGAAATGTTCTGAAAGACCCAAACCTACAAAAAGCTTTTGTTTAGCGTAGTCAAAAATTATAAATAGATCATCTTTCCACTTTTTTCTTGGATCAGGTGGTGGAACAATATATTTGAATGAAATGTAAAGTGAATTTTCAAGAAAATAGCTATTAGAATTAAAAGGATATGTTAATGATAAGGATATAAGATATCTATTTTGGTTAAATGAAGCTTTTATTCCTCCTTCAATTAAAGGAAAATCAATACTTTTTGTATTATAAATAAATAAAGTAGGTGAAATTGAAAAGTTATTAATGTTTAAAAATAGGGCATCAAGATAAATTTTGTGTACAAAATTTTCTAGAGGATTAAAAATCCAGGTTATGTTAAAAAAATCCTCAGAATATCCGAGCAACATTTGATAGGAATCACCAAAACTCCAGCCAAGCCCGAAATCTATTGAAGTTGATAAAATAAATATTGATGAGAGTATAAAAAGAAAAGTTAAAATTTTTTTCATTTATAATCCCCCTTTAAAATTTCAAATTTTTCAAATTTTAGTGATATACTTTCAGTGCTTTTATCAGTAGTGAAAAGTATTTCTTTTAATTTGTTGTTGTTGAATTTGACTAATATTTTTGTTGGTTCAAGCCCTAAGCGTTTTAAAAAAGTATAACCTGCAGGTATCAAAGACAAGTTATCTCCTTTTTCAAATATAGTAAAAAGTGATGAAGACAAGAAACTTGAAGTAGTCATGATAATTTCGTATACAAGGTTTATGTTGAAGTCAGAAATATTGGAAATTGTATAATTTTTGTATTTATAGTATGTTGCTGAATTTAATGTGTTTGCTTCAATATTTATATCTTTTAAGAACTCAGGAGACTTTATAAGGATATCAAAATGTTCGAGATTGAGTATTGTCGCTTCAAATGATATGTTATTCTTAAAATTTGTTCCATTTTTGTCTATTACATCAAAATTTACAGAAAGATCCACAAAAAAATCTCTAAAGCCCGATGTATTTTCAACAAATTCAAAAATTCCAGAAAAAGATATTGAAATCAAAAAGAAAGTTATTAAAATAGTAATTTTTTTTATATAAATCACCTCATTTCTTCGTGGGATAACATAAGGTCTTTTAATGATTTTGAAATAATCTTTAAATCAAATTCGTCAAATTCCTCTTTATCATCAAGTAATTTTAAACTTTCATCCGATGAAAGTGTAGAAAATTCTTCAAGTCTTTCAATAGGAATTTCATCAGTGGTATTTTCAAATTTCATATTATTTAACTGCTCGATAAGAGAATTTTCAACTATATCTTTGTCTTCATTTGAGTTTGAGACGATTTCTTCGATTTCATCTATTTCTTCGAGTATCTCATTTATCTCTTCTTCAGAGGATTTTTCTTTTTCTTCTTCTTCTTTTACAACTTGTATATAGTCTTTTAATGTCTCATTATTTATTTCAACTTTTTCTTCTTTTTCTTCTTTGATGTTGTTAGATTTTTCAACTTTGTTAACGGTGTTTTTTGATTCTAAGGCGTTTTCAACTAATTTTTCTGGTTCTTTATCTAATTCTTGTTTGGGTGTATCATCGAAGAATTCAGATAAGAATGAAAGATCTTTATTAATCAAATCTTCAAAATTAATTGTAGCCTTTGTATTTTCCGGGAAAAGTTCTTCGGTATTTTCGACAATTATACTTGGAGTCTTCATAGGTTCAGGTTTTATTTCTTCTACAGGTACAGGATAAGTTTTTTTGGCTTTCCATACCCTAATTTCCATGAACAAAAGTATTGTGAAAGATAAAGAGAAGGTTATTAAGAAAAGAATAAGTTTGAAATTACTTTTATTATTTGTAGTATTTGTGGAAACTGGTACTTCTGTTGGATGGTATTTTTTTATCCAGTTACTCCACTCGGAAGTTTCAGTAGATTCTTTTTGTATCGAGTTTAATAATTTACCTATAATAGGGTTATCTTTATAGTTTGAAAGATATGCCTTTGCTTTATCATAGTTTCCAATCATAAATGCACTGATTCCCGTCTTAAATTTCAAAGAATTATCGTATCCTTCTATTGAAGGATCAAGGATAAGAGCTTTTTCAAAGTACTCTAGTGCTTTTTTGTAGTTATCTTGCTGATAGGCATTTAACCCCGCTTGATAATATTCAATTGCTTCTTTTTGAAAACCAAAAATAGCCAATACAAAAAATAAAATGAAAATTGCAGAGATTTTTTTCATTTTAACTCCCCTTTTGAGAATCTATTAAAGCAAGGAAGTCATCATTTGATTTTGTTTCTTTTAGTTTATTGAGTATTAGCTTTAACCCTTCTTCTTCATTCATAGAAGAGAGCATTTTTCTTAAAAGCCATATTTTTTTTATTTGTTCCATTGAGAGCAACAATTCTTCTTTTCTAGTACCAGATAATGTAATGTTTATTGCTGGAAAAATCCGTTTGTTTGCAAGTTGTCTTGAGAGTACAAGTTCCATATTTCCTGTTCCTTTGAATTCTTCAAATATTACTTCATCCATTTTAGACCCAGTTTCTATTAAAGAAGTTGCAATTATTGTCAAACTTCCTCCTTCTTTTATATTCCTGGCAGCACCAAAGAAGTGTTTAGGTTTGTATAGTGCAGCAGGGTCAACACCTCCACTTAATAATTTCCCACTTGGTGGAACGTTAATATTATAAACTCTTGCAAGTCTTGTTAGACTGTCAAGTAATATTACAACATCGTGACCATATTCAACAAGTCTTTTAGCCATTTCAAGTGTTAATTCTGCTTTTTTGATTTGTTTATCAGGTGGCATGTCAAAAGGTGCAGCAATAACTTTTGCGTTTACCGATTCCTTAATATCTGTTACTTCTTCAGGGCGTTCATCAATAAGCAGAACTATTCTAATGGTATCCGGATAATTTCTAGCAATTCCATTTGCGATTTCTTTTAAAATAGTTGTTTTACCAGCTTTAGGTGGTGCTACAATCATTCCCCTTTGACCTTTTCCAATAGGTGAAAAGAGATCAATTATTCTCGTTGAAAGTGTATCTTTATCCGTTTCCAGGATGTATTGGGTATCCGGGTAAGAAGGTGTTAGGTTTTCAAAATTTACTCTTTCATTTGCAAGTTCTGGATCTTTATAATTGATTGCTTCAATTTTAATCATGGCGAAAAATCTTTCATTTTCTTTTGGAGGACGAATAACTCCAGAAATTATATCTCCTGTGTTTAAATTGAATTTTCTTATTTGTGAATTAGAAATATATATATCTTTTGAACTTGGAAGCATACTTTCCATACTCCTTAAAAATCCAAAACCATCGGGGTGTACTTCCAGTACTCCTTCTCCGAAAAAGTAACCTTCAGATTGGGCTCTTGCTTCCAAAATGGCAAATATCAAATCTTGTTTGCGCATTGAGGTATATCTTGCAATATCGTATTCTTTTGCTAACTTATATAATTCTTTAATTGTCATCTTTTCCAAATCTTTTATGTTGAAGGTTTCAACATTCAATTATATCCCTCCTATTTTGTTCTAAAGAGTCTATCTCCTGCGTCGCCAAGTCCTGGGAGTATATAACCTTTAGAATTTAACTTTTGGTCTAAAGAAGCAGTATATATAATGACATCTGGATGTTCCTTATTTATTTTTTCAGTACCTTCTGGTGATGCAATTAATGTGACAAGTATAATGTTTTTGGCGCCGTTTTTCTTTAATATGTCTAATGCTTTTACAGAAGATACACCTGTTGCAAGCATTGGATCAAGTACAAAGACGATAGAATTTTCAGTTATTTTTGGAAATTTGGCGTAATATTCCACGGCCTCTAAGGTTTTTGGATCCCTATATATCCCAATGTGGCCTACTGAAGCATTTGGTAGTAGTTGTAGTATACCATCAGACATACCCAAGCCTGCCCTTAAAATAGGTATTATTATCACATCTTTATCATTAATAAAATATCCTTTAGTTTTTTCAAGTGGTGTTTCTATTTCTGTTTCAAATATTTCTATATGTCTAGTAGCTTCATATGCTATTAGAAGTGTGATTTCTTTTAGAAGTTCTCTAAATTCTTTTGGGCCAGTATCTTTCCTTCTCATGAGAGTTAGTTTATGTTTAATTAATGGATGTTCTACTACGTTAATTTTCATTTTGATTTCCTCCTTTTATTATATTTTCAATTTGTTCTAACATATCTACTCTCATTAGACGTGTTATAAAATCATCTAAATCTCCATCTAGCACTCCTTGTAAATTATAGGATGTAAAATTTATCCTATGGTCAGTTACCCTATTTTGCGGGAAATTATACGTTCTAATTTTTTCACTTCTTTCTCCCGAACCGATTTGTGATTTTCTATTTGAACTTATCTTTCTTGATTGTTCTTCTAGTTTTAATTTATAAAGTCTTGCCCTTAGAATGTTCATTGCTTGTTCTTTATTTTGGAGTTGAGAACGTTCTGATTGGCAAGTTACCACGATGCCGGTAGGTATATGTGTAATTCTTACAGCGGATTCAGTTTTGTTTACATATTGTCCTCCTGCACCTGATGCTCTATAGGTGTCAATTCTTAAGTCGGTGGGATTTATCTCTATTTCTACATTTGAGACTTCTGGAAGAACGGCAACTGTAGCAGTAGAAGTATGTATCCTTCCGCCTGATTCCGTGGAAGGGACCCTTTGAACTCTATGTACACCACTTTCGTATTTTAATAAATTTCCAACATTTTTTCCTTTTATTTTAACAATGACTTCTTTATATCCACCTAAATCTGTTTGGTTTTCATCAATTATTTCCGCTTTAAATCCCTTTTTTTCAACGTACCTTAGATACATTCTAAGTAAATCAGCCGCAAAAAGTGCAGCTTCATCTCCACCAGTTCCAGCTCTAATTTCTAAAAATACATTTTTACCTGTGTATTCATTTTTTGGAAGTACTAATGTTATTAATTCTTGCATTATTTTTTCTTGGTCTTTGCCCAATTTTGCAATCTCAAGATCATACCCTTCAGGCATTTCTTCTTTCCATAGTTCTTTTTCTTCTTCAAACTCTATATATTTTTTTGAAAGTTCGACAATTTCTTTCATTTTAGAATATTTTTCCGAATACTCTTTGATTTCTTCCGGTGAAAGTTGTGAACTTAGTTTTTCTTCAAGATTTTTGAGTGTTTTCGTACTCCATTCATTAATTTGTTTTACTATCTCAATGTTCTCCATCCTAGCTTTTTAGACACCTCCTCAACATTACGAGCATTTTCAAAAACAGTTTCTTTTGTAATTAATCCTTTTAAGAAAGCTTGAATAAGTGCATCATCAAATAAAATATTACCTTGTTTTTGGCTTGTTTGCATTATACCTTCGATTTGATGGAGTTTGTTTTCCCTGATAAGATTTTTGATGGCTGGTGTTGCAATCATTATTTCATCAATAGCAACTACACCAAAGTCTTTTTTTGGAACGAGCCTTTGAAATACAGTTGCTATTAGTGTATTTGCAAGTTGAAGCGCAATTTGTTTTTGTTGATGTGCGGGAAAAACGTCTATTATTCTTTCTGGAGCTGCAGCAGCTGAATTTGTGTGTATAGTTGCAAAGACAAGATGCCCTGTTTCTGCAGCGGTGAGTGCTAGTGAAATGGTTTCTAAATCTCTCATTTCTCCAACTAGTATTACATCAGGATCCTGTCGCAGTGCGTATTTTAAACCATTTGTAAAACTTTCTGTGTCTGTTCCCACTTCCCTTTGATGTATTAATGATCTTTTTGATTCGAAAACATATTCTACAGGATCTTCTATTGTGATTATGTGATAAGCATATCTTGTGTTTATATGTTCTACCATAGCAGCTAGTGTTGTTGATTTTCCACTTCCTGTTGGTCCAGCGACAAGAACAAGTCCGTGGTCCTTTTCAGAAAAATCCTTTAGGATTTCTGGTAATCCAAGTTCGTCAATTGTCCTTATTTTTTTTGTAATGAGTCTCAATGCAAGAGTTGGATTTTTTCTTTCAAAATAAAAGTTTGCTCTAATTCTTAAATCATGCATTGAAAAAGAAAAATCTATTTCTTTTTTATTTATTTTTATTCCCAAGTCTAAAAAAATGTTATCAACTGTGTTTTTGATTTCTTCTGCTGTTGGAATGGGAAATGTTTTTAAGGAAATTAATTTTCCATCTACCCTTGCCATGATGGGTAGTCCAGAAGTTATGTGTACATCAGATGCCCTTAATTCTTTTGCTTTTAGAATTACTTCATCTAAGTTTAACCCCATCATATTAATCCCCCTCTATTTTGTAGTTTTTTCCAAATAAAAATGATAGTTTTTTTAGAGTTTCGTCCTCAGTAGAATTTGACAGAATTACCTCAATTTCCTTAGTTATACCAAATTTTCTTTGAATATATTGTTCAAGAAAACTTTTTTTGTCTTTAATTAGTTCAAAATGTAGTTTTTTGCTGTAAGGAAATATCAGTTTGATTTTGTCTGATCCTTCTTGGATTTTTGCAAATGAAAGCCCAATATACAACGAAAGATCACCGTTTATCTTAAGGTCTTCTAGAACTTCATCAAATTTGGGTATGTCTTTTTCCATAATTTCAGTTTTTTCTGATTCGATATTTTCTTCTATTTTTTTATTTTCTTTTTTGATATTTTCTATTACTTTGTTTGTAGTTTTGTTGTTGTTGTTTTCTTTAAAATTTATAAGATTTAAAAATCCGAGTTTTACAAGAATAATCTTTTCTTCAGAATATTTTATATCTTTTAAGATATCGGATAAAGGTTTTAGAAGATTAATAAATTCAGTGTTGTTATTTTCTTCAATTAACAATAGTATTTTTTCAATTGTTTGAAATAAGAATGTTTCAAAATCTTTTCCGCTATAGTATACTTCATCTATTATTTTTAAAATATTAATAATATTACCTTCTTTGATGTTTTTTAATAAATTATCTATAAGTTCTTCTGAAACTAAACCTAATGTATTTCTTACATCATTTATGTCAATATTATTTTTCGACGATTTAGCTACTTGTTCTAAGATTGTGAGTGCATCTCTGAGTCCACCGTTTGCGCGTTTTGCTATCTCTATAAGGGCATCTTTTGTGGCATTGAATTTTTCTTTTTGGCATACAAATTCCAATCTATCTACTATATCTTTTAATGGTATATTTTTGAAATCTATAACTTGACATCTCGAAATAATTGTTTGTGGTATTTTTTCAGGATTTGTTGTTGCAAGTATGAAAACAACATTTAATGGAGGTTCTTCCAGGGTCTTTAGAAGGGCGTTAAATGCTTCCCTTGTGAGCATGTGTGCCTCATCTATGATATATACTTTATATTTTCCTTGAGCAGTGTGATATCCTACTGTTTCTCTTATTTTTCTAATTTCATCTATTCCTCTATTTGAAGCCGCATCAATTTCAAGAACATCCATAAAATTTCCTTTATCTATTGAAATGCAAGAGTTACATACATTACAAGGTTCTGCATCTTTTCTATTTTCACAATTTAAAGATTTTGATAAAATTCTTGCGATGGTTGTTTTACCAGTGCCTCGTGGGCCTGCAAATATATATGCATGTGAAACATTGTTATTTTTTATGGAATTAATAAATAGTGTTTTAACGTGGTCTTGGCCAACTATTTCCGAAAATTTTTTTGGTCTGTATTTTCTGTAAAGAGTTTCCATATTTACACCTCGTTTATGAATTTTTCTATTTTTTCTAGCGCTTCTTTTCTCGAAAGCTCGGATAGATTTATCCACAAGGCATTTTTATATCGTCTCAACCATATTATTTGTCTTCTGGCAAAATGTCTAGTGTTTCTTTTAATCAAATGTATAGCGGTTTTAATATCGTATTTTTTTTCAAAGAAATTTATTAGTTCTTTGTACCCAATTGTTTGAAAGGCATTAATATCTTTGGAGTATTTTTCGGTTAACATTTTTACTTCGTCGATTAATCCATTTTTTATCATTAAATCAACTCTATAGTTTATTCTTTCATATAATTCATCTCTGTTTCTCGTTAATATTAGTATTTTGTAATCACTTGAAATTTTATCTTGTTTGTGCAAATCCGAGATTTTCTTTCCTGTTTTGAAAAAAACCTCAAGTGCTCTAATGGTACGTTTCAAATCACAAGGATGAATTTTTGCTGCATATTCAGGATCGTATTTTAGAAGCATTGTCCTCAAAATACCGGGTTCATTTTTTTCAAGTTCATTTAATTTTTTTCTTATATTTTCATCTCTTGGTGCTCCTTCAAAGAATCCCTTTACTAGTGCGTCGATATATAATCCTGTACCACCTACAAATAATGGCAGAATACCTTTTTCTTCTAATTTATTTTTGATTTCCAGAGCTTCCTGTCTAAAATAAAATGCATTATAATATTCATCTGGATAGATATGGTCTATTAAATGGTGTTTTACTTTTTGCTGTTCTTCTTTAGAAGGTTTTGCTGTTCCGATATCCATTAATTTGTAAATTTGTCTAGAATCAAGGGAAATAATGTGGGCACCTAATCTTGTGGAAATTTCGATTAACAAATCTGTTTTTCCAACAGCGGTTGGACCTGTAATTATGCTATATTTCATATCTCACTCCACCAATATCTCAATTTTAACATCTTCACCTTTCATGTTATTTGTTTCTGTAAATATCACAACTTTTTTTGCTAAAAGTTTTATTTTCTTTTTACTGTCTTTTAAATCAACACTTTTTTCCAGAGTAATTTCGCCTTTAGTTCTATTATAGTAGAACTTAAAAGCTTTTGCAACAATACTACCTTTACTGATGAATATTTTATCGTTTTTTCCTGTTCCACGGAAATCTTTTTCTTTTAGATTAAATTCAAGGTTTTCACATTTTATTGAAATAGTTTCCGTACTTTTAGAATCGTGGATTGTTAATGAAGCATCTTTAAGTGTTCCGACTTGTGTTTCAACATTGTAATTCAAATTTGTTCCTTCGATTATTCCATTTTCAAATTCTATCTTTACGTTATTTTCCGAGACTAATGTGTTCCACTTGTTGTTTATTTTTTTTATAACCATCTTTTGAGTTAAGAGTTTGAGATTATCTTCGTCAATTCTTAATAAAATACTTCCTTCGTATTTTATTAAGTTGTCAGTTGGTTCAATATAATCGGAAGAAACGTGTATAGTTTTTGTAAAAAAGATGAGTGAAACTATTAAAAAAAAGGATATTGCAATTTTTTTCATGAAAAGTACCTCCTTAAATATTCCTGTGACAGTTTAAAAACCTCTGTGGAAATTTCAAATGGATTTAACGAATTAGTCTGATATATAATTTTGTGAGGTGCCTTTTCTAATCGATTATTTGTAATTTTATTTGTTCTTGATATTGTTGAAAACATCATATAGTCAACAGCATTTTTTAAATTAGTTTGAAAGTTTGAGCTTATATAAAACAAAAAATCGGCTTCTGGTATTCCATATACCCAACTCCCAGAAATATAATTTTCAAAAGGTTTAAATTCTATTGGGAAAGTTAATGTTTTTATCATTGCCTCCCGAATGGAGCCTTTTAATATTTCATCGTTAAAAGTATTCAAATTGAAGGCATGTATCTTCATCTTGCCTGGAATTTCCTCATCAGGAAAGTATTTTTTTACAAAGTTTATTAACGTTTTTTGAGATTTGAATCCATCTATTCCTTTAGAAGCTTTATAAAGTGTTCTTAGTTGTTCAACAATTCCAAAAAGTGATAGACCATATAAAAAATGGAATGTTTTTTTTATTTCAGGGAATAGTTTCTTGGTCTTAAGGTATGATATGTTATATGAACCTGTTTTAAGATATAAATACACAGGTATACAGGAAAAACCTGTACAATGTATTTCATTAAACAAGTCATATTTTTCAGATACGTTAAAGAATGCCGGAATAGATAGATATAATATTGAATCACCACCAAAAGCGAGGGTCAAATTCTTTTCTCCTTTCATATATGAATTTTAAAGAATGTTCGTATATCTCTTTGTAGAGGTTGAATTGATACCAGAAATAAGGAATCCTATAATATATTACCACATTTGCTTTTTCTAAATCAACATACTCAAGTTCTATCTCTTTCCATGTATCTATGTAGTACATAAGTTCCATTTGATCTTTCGGAAAATCATTCGGTTTTCTTTCAAAAGTGCTTGCAACTACAAAATCTGCCCCCATTTCTATTGCTTCACTTACTGGAGTAGGAGATAAAACACCACCATCTGTATTTTGTGTTCCAGCTATCCATAGTGGTGAAAAAACACCTGGTACGGAAGAACTAGCCATTACGGCATCTACTAAGAATCCTTCTGTAATAAGCAGAGATTTTCCTTCTAATGTATCAAACGTTATTATTCCAATTTTATATTTTAGATCACTAAATTTTTTTCTTTCAAAAAGATATCTAAAAAATTTGTAATATTGATCAATAGGTACTAATGCTCTTTGGAAGATTGACCAAATACTTGATTTTTCGAGTTTTTCGGTATATGTTTTGAAATCTGGCAAAAACTTTTCTATACCTTCGGAAAATTTTTCGTACACAATTTGACTATTACCGTATAGACCATATAATGCTGCGACAATTGCACCAGCAGAAGCTCCCGTTATTATATCAGGTTTTACATTATATTCCTCCAAAAATTTAAGTGTCGCAATATGTGAAAATCCCTTTACACCACCTGCGGCAAGAGAGAGTCCTATATTCATTGTTTCACTCCTATTATTTTAAATACTTCTTTAATATCATTTTTATGTATTTCATTATCTCCAGGAGTTTCCAAAATCCATGGTATGTTTTGAATTATTTTGTTTTCTAGAAAGATTTTGAGTCCTTCTTTACCGATTTTTCCCTTTCCAATATTTTCATGTCTATCTTTGTTAGAGCCAAGTTCATTTTTTGAGTCGTTTAAATGTATAAACTTTAATTTTTCAATGGAAAATAACTTATCTATTTTTTTTAAGAACTTTTCCAATTCTTCCTTGTTTGCTATGTTATATCCTGCGTCCCACGCATGGCATGTATCTATTGTTATTCCAACTCTTTCAGGATGTTTAACTTTTTCGATTATATTATTTAACTCCTCCAAAGTTGAACCAATATTTCCCCCTTTTTTAGTTACATTTTCCAATAGTATGAAAGTTTCACTTTCCTCATCCATTGCAATATTAAGAGCTTCTACTATTTTAATTATTCCGCTTTCTATACCACTTTTTAAATGGCTTCCTGGGTGTATGTTTAGGTATTTTACCCCCAGAGTCTTACATATATGCATTTCAAGGATTAGAAGTTCTAGCGATTTTTTCCAAGTTTCTTCGTTTGGGCTTGCAATGTTAATGAGATAACCACTATGACATAGCATAGATTCTATTTCGATATTGTACATTTTTATGCGTTCTTTAAAGATTTTTATATCCTCTTCATTTGGTAATTTGGCTCGCCATTGGCGTGGATTATGTGGGAATATTTGAAAAGCATTTGCACCAATTTCATAAGTTTCTTTTGGAACCCTCTTAAATCCACCACCTATTGGCATATGTGCACCTATCATGATCATTTTTGTCCATCTCCTTTAATTATAACTAGTTTCTTGTTATCGATTTAGATTAGAGCAGGTGAAATGTTTATTATTTTATTACGAAAAATTAGAACAATATTTCTACCATTCTTTGTATTGATTTGTAATTGGCATACGTCTGTCTTTTCCAAAGGATCTCTCCGTTACCTTAACGCCAATTACACCTTGCCTTCTTTTATATTCGTTTTTATCTACTAATTTTGCAACGTATTTTACTGTGTTTAAGTCGTATTTTTCCGATATTTCCTCAACTGATAGTTCTTTTTCAATATATAATTTTAGTATTTCGTCTAATATTTCATAAGGTGGTAATGTATCTTGATCCTTTTGATCGGGTCTTAATTCTGCACTTGGTGGTTTTACGAAGACATTATGTGGAATTATTTCTTTTCCCTTGTATTCATTATACCATTTTGCAATTTTATATACTTCTGTTTTGTATACGTCTTTAATTGGCGAAAAACCTCCAACCATATCACCGTAAAGTGTAGAATATCCTGTTGCTATTTCACTTTTGTTTCCTGTTGCAAGCACTATGTATCCAAATTTGTTTGATAAGGCCATTAAAAGTGTTCCACGAATTCTTGCTTGTATATTTTCTTCTGTTATGTCTTCGGGATGATCTTTAAAGATGTCTTTTAACTCACTCATGAAAGAATAGTATATATCTGTTATCTTTAATGTATGATATTTAATACCCAGATTTTCCGCTAAAGCAATGGCATCTTTTATGCTGTGTTCGCTACTATACATTGATGGCATTAAAATACCTACAACATTTTCTTTTCCCAAGGCTTCCGTTGCAATTGCCGCAACAAGTGATGAATCCATTCCACCACTAAGTCCAATTACTACTTTTTTAAATCCATTTTTCTTGATATAGTCCTTTAGACCTAATGTGATTGCCTTGAATATTTCATTTTCTTTATTGAGATTATAGGTAATTTTTGAAAGTTTTAGTTTTTTTCTTTTGGGTTGTATATTTGAGATTTTAATTATTTTGACATCTTTTTTTTCGAGTTCTATATATCTTCTTCTAGGATCTTGTAGATTTGTTCTTAAGTTTTCTTCTATAGGAATGTCAATCGTTATAATTTCTTCATCAAAAGGTTTGCATTCATATAATATATCTCCTTTAGATGTTGTTACTATACTGCCTCCATCGAAAACTACTTCATCCTGTCCACCTATCAAGTTACAGTACACTATCGGGCAATGGTAATCATATGATTTGGTTGAAAGATACTGTTTTCGTAAAGTGCGCTTTCCATAGTAATAAGGAGAAGCAGATGCATTTAAGATTAGTTGAGCACCGTTTAATACTTGATAGTGTAACGGACCAATAGGACTCCAGATATCTTCACATATGTTTAGACCAACTTTGATGCTGTTGTATTCTATAATAACAGTTTCTTTACCTGGCTTAAAATACCTGTGTTCGTCAAAGACACTGTAATTTGGTAGTAATTGTTTATGATATTTTCCCAAAAATTTCCCATGATGAATTATAGACATAGAATTGTAAGCATCTTCTTCCACGTCTATATATCCGAGTAAAATTACAACATTTTTATCTTTAGAGTATGAAATAACTTTTTCCAAATATTTAATATTTTTCTTTAAAAAAGAAGTTCTTAAGATTAAGTCTTCTGGTGGATAACCTGTAAGAAATAATTCAGGAAATATTACAAAATCTGCTTTGTTTTTTTCTGCGATATCTACTGCTTTATATATTTTTTTTAAGTTTTCATCAAAATTTCCTAAATGAGAATTTAACTGTGCAATAGTTACCCTTATGTACACTTTAATCCCTCCTGTTTTTCTTTATTTAATTATACATTATTTTGAGATAAATAAAACTATTTATGTGATATAATTTTTTTGGAGGGGATAAAATGGTAAAAATAGACGCATTAAAATTTTTTCAACCTACACCTGAATATAGAAAGTTGTTGATTCTGGAGTCAATAAATAAAGATAGTGAAATCTCACAAAAGAACCTTTCAAGTTTAGTCGGTATTGTTCCATCGTTAGTTAATAAGTACTTAAATAAGTTAAGGGAAAGTGGATTAATTAAAGTGGAAAATTTGGGGAAAAAATTGAGATATTTTTTAACCGAAGAAGGGATTTCTGAGCTTTATTATTTAAAGTTGGCATTTTTCAATGATATAGTTTCACTTTCCATGAAAATTGAATCACATCTTGAAAGTATATTTTTAAAATTAAAATCCAAAAATTTTATTGGTATTTATGGCGCAGGTTTAGTAGGAAGAACTTTAGCACAACTTCTACTGAATAGAGGTTTTAATGTGGTAGTATTTTTCGATGATGATACACAGAAAATTAGGAATAGATATTTTGGTATACCTGTTATAAGCATTGAAGATAAGGCAGAAATTGATGCTATAATTGTAGCGTCAATAAAGAATTCCAAGATTATGGTTAGTAAAGCAAAAAAGTATCAACATAGTGATATTTATGTTTTCAATACAGAGGAGTTTAAAATAAAATGGCATGGTTAAAAATTGCATCATTATTTTTCTTATTTATAATACTTTTTATGTTTTTATTTAATTACAGTAATTATAGTGTTGATTTCAGTAAGTTAGGGTATGTAGATAATTTTGTTGCAGAAATTTACTTGAAAAATAGGTTGTATGATACAGTATTTGAGGTGTTGGTGTTTTCTTTAGCAGCGTTAGGTATTTTTTTGTTTAACTATTCGGAGGAGAAAAAGAATCTTTTTTTACACGAGAACCATATTAGAATTTTTTTAAGATTTTTGAGCTATTTTGTAATTTTGTTGTCTTTTTATCTTGCATATTTTGGGCATAAAAGTCCTGGAGGAGGTTTTTCGGCAGGAGTCGCAGGTGGAACAGGTTTGCTTTTGTATGCGCTAAGTACTACGATTAATGAATTTGAGTATCTATTCAGCAAGTACAAAGTAAAGATTGTTGAAAAATGGATTTTACTTTTAATATATGTATCTTCAATAGTTTCGTTAATTGGAAAAAACAATATTGTATTGTTAAATATCTTAATTTATTTTAAGGTTATGTTTGGTACGTGGATAATACTGTATAGTTTTATAAAACACAGAGGTATAATATAGGAGGCGATTATGTATTTTGAAAATCTTTTAAAAGGGGTTTCAAAGGATTTGGCAAAAGAAGTTGTTAGTGCAAAGATAGCATTGGAGAAAAATTTTAATGATTCAACTATTAAAAGGAAATTTATTGAAGTTGTATGGAAATTGTATGAGTATCTTTGTAGGAATATAACAGAAGACTATGAAATTGAAAAAAGATTGTTTTTAAGATTTGGATTACTAGAACCCAAATATTTAAGTACAAGTGATGTTCAGAAAATTAGAAAAATACCATTTGTTGAAGAAGTAGAAAATGTGTTTTATGTTGACGAATGGTTACTAGCTGTGAAAAATGGTAAAATTAATCCAAGTAGTTATCTTGAAACTATAGAACAGCCCAGGGTTTTAACGAGTAATGTTTCTTCTTTTACGAAAGCATTTGAAGAAAAAATTACGGAAAGAAAAAAGTATGAAAAAGAAGTTCTAGAGATTGTAAAGAATATATCTTTCGAAGATAAACCATATAACAAAGCGATTTTATCGTTGATAGACCAAGCAATTGAAAGGTTAAAAAAATTAAAACAGTTGAATAGAGAGGTTGAGATACTTTATAATCAAATAGAGGATTTAGAAAAAAAACAATTATCTGATGAAAAAATTGAAAACAAAAAAGAGTTTACAGAATACATGGTTATAAAACAAATGTTGAATAAATCTGTCGGAAGGCTTGGAAACAGGTTTTTGGTATTATCTTCTATATTTTTGACAAATGCTTTTATGTTAACGAAAGAGGTTTTGAAAAATAAGATTGAAGAAGTTGAAAAAATAGATTATAAAATTTTTCAAAGGAGTATTAAGGGAGTAAATATAAGGTTTTTGCCGTACTTTATAATTGTTCCAGGGTATGGAGATTATGGATTTTGTTGGGAACCTTTTGAGGGATTGAATTTTTTAAGTGGAAGAGGAAGGGTTGTTATTCCTATGTTTCCAAAAAATTTAGATATAGCTATTTTACGTGCTTTGGGAGATTACAGATGGAAAGTTTCTAAAGAGCTTTCATTTGGACATTGGATGGAGGAAGGATTAACAGGTGAATTTTATAACTATATGTTGGACAATAAGATAAAAGAAAGACCTGATGAGTATTTCTTGAAAAATTATATACTTTGGATTTTGAAAGAATCAAAGGGTGTGCAAAAATTGGAAAAAGAAGTGAGGGAAATTTTTTGGAGATATTTGGAATTCCCAGAGGATATAAAAATAAAATTATCAAATTTGAGTTATGTTTACAAAAATCTTTATGAAAAAGACAAGAGGAGGAAGAGACGTTGAAGAAGTTTTTAATTTTTATTGTAAGTGTTTTAGTTGTAATATTTCTCTTTTGGTTTTTGAGTAATGTTTTTTCGGGGGAAATTTTACTTAAGAGGTATATATTTAAAATAGGAATGTTTGAACTACGTTGGTATAGTTTTTTGATAGTTTTAGGTATTGTTATTTCTTATTATTTGGTTAAAAGAAGGCTTGGGGTTTTTGAAATTGAGCCTGAACATTTTGATGAAGCAGTATTTTGGGGAATAATTTTTTCAATAATTGGTGCAAGGGTTTATTACGTAATTTTTATGTGGGATGAATTTTATTCAAAATATCCAGATGAAATTGTAAAAATTTGGCATGGAGGGCTTGCAATACATGGAGCAATAATTGGTGCTATTTTGTCAACGTATATTTATACAAAGGTGAAAAAAAATTGCTCTTTTAGTTTTTTGCAGGGAACTGATCTTTTGACAAGTGTTTTGCCTTTAGGACAAGCCCTTGGGCGTTGGGGAAACTTTTTTAATTATGAAGCTTATGGAGGACCTACAAACTTACCGTGGAAGATGTATGTTCCGCCTTCAAATAGGATGCCGGGTTTTGAAAAATTTTCATATTTTCATCCCACATTTTTATATGAAAGTATTATCGATTTCTTAATATTTTTGTTCCTATACAATTATGATTTAAAGAAGAAAAACCACGGAGAAACTACGGCATTATATTTTATTTTGTATTCAATTAATAGGTTTTGGATTGAATCATTAAGAACGGATAGTCTGTATTTCGGGAAAATAAGGATTGCTCAACTTGTGAGCTTATTACTGATAGTTTTTGGTATTTTTATGTTTATTTATATTAGAAAACATTCGGAGGTGGTAAAATGATTGATAGACAAAGCGTTATTGGTGATTTAATTACGCCTAACAACTCTAAAATTATATTATTAGTTATGGATGGTATTGGAGATATTCCAGGAGATAAAGGTTTAACACCATTGCAAGAAGCTAACACTCCAAATTTAGATTCTTTGGCCCAAAAAAGTGATCTAGGTCAAACCATCCCTGTTTTACCTGGTATAACCCCTGGAAGTGGGCCTGGACATCTTGGAATTTTTGGTTATGATCCTTTGAAATATCAGATTGGAAGGGGAATTTTAGAAGCACTTGGTATTGATGTAGAAGTAGGAGAAAAAGATTTGGTTGCAAGGGGAAATTTTGCAACTTTAGATGGTGATATAATTGTTGATAGAAGAGCGGGAAGGCCTTCATCGGAGGAGAGCGCAAAAATAGTGGAGATTTTAAACGAAAACATCAAGCAAATAGAAGATGTAGAAGTTAGATTTTATCCTGGAAAAGAGCATAGATTTGTAGTAAAGTTAACAGGAGAAGGATTACATGATAAATTAGAGGATGCCGATCCACAAAAAGAAGGGAAACCTATAAAATATACAAAAGCATTAGATGAAGATTCAAAAAAGTCAGAGAAAATTATTAATATGTTGATTGATAAAATAAAAGAAGTATTAAAGGATCAACCAAAAATGAATTTTGCACTTTTAAGGGGATTTTCAAAGTATCCAAATCTTCCACAATTTGGAGAAGTGTATAAATTAAAACCAGCTGCTGTTGCGGTTTATCCAATGTATAAAGGACTTGCAAAGTTAGTAGGTATGGAAATTTTGAAAACAGGTCAAACAATTGAAGACGAATTTAATACTGTTAAAGAAAATTGGGAGAAATACGATTTCTTTTACGTTCATATTAAAAAGACGGATTCATATGGAGAAGACGGTAACTTTGATTCAAAGGTTAAAGTAATTGAAGAAGTAGATAAAAACCTCCCAATATTATTGGATTTAAATCCAGATGTATTAGTTGTAATAGGTGATCACTCTACTCCTTGCGCAATGAAAGGTCATTCATTTCACCCTGTACCATTGATGGTTTATTCCAAATTTACAAGAAAAGGATTATCGAAATTGTATAATGAATTTGAATGTGCACGTGGAACTTTGGGAACTATTTACGCTGTTGATGTTATGCCACTTGCATTAGGATATGCTGGAAGGTTAGAAAAGTACGGTGCGTAAAGATGTTTTTAATTTTATTTTTTGTAGGATTAATAGGGGCGTTGCTTGCCCCTATTTTTTCTGTGCCAAAACTTTTTTTATTTATTCCATTTTTGTTTTGGAAAAATAAAAAAATATTTTTTATACTCTTTGTGTTTTTAATAATTAATTTTTATGGCGGATTAAAAGTTTTTGGAACGTTTGAATATGTTGGACGGGTTATTCAAACTAATGATAATTATTCCCTTGTTTTTGGGAAAATTTTTTTTGAAAATAAATGGATAAGTTTAAGAATGTTAGTAGGGATTAACGAAGAATTACCACTGGGGGATATTGTTTATTATTATGGAGATATGGAGGCGGATAATTTTTCATATCCAAAAGTAAAATTAGATAAAAATAGGGTGATTTCATCACCCTATTTTTCGATTTTTAGGAATATTTACATGATTTCAGAGAATTTTAGAAAAAAAATTCTAAAGTTTAGCGAGATCTATTATGGATTGTTTGGTGGAAAGGTAAAAAGAGATTATATAAAAAATAGTGGTATGTATCATTTTTTTAGCATATCTGGTATGCATATATCGATAATTTATACATTTTTTCTTTTCCTTTTTTCAAAGTTTGAGTTGAAAGAATACCTTTCTTTGGCTTTTAGTTTTCTGTTTCTTATTGCAACAGGTATTAATTTACCAGCGCTAAGGGCATTTTTACTTATATTCTTTTCTACCATTTTTGAAGGAAAAACGTTTAATAAAATTGATATACTTTGTGTTATTGGATTATTGTTTTTGTTTATTGAGCCTGCTTTGGCATTTTCTCTTTCTTTTTATATGAGTTTTTTTAGTACATTTGGAATATTATTTGTTGAGAACAAATATTTAAAAATGGTATCTGCTTTCTTAGGTAGTGCACCATTTTTGGCGCTGTTTACAAATATTAATCTTTTTTCAATTATAGGGACTTTCATTTTAGTGATCCCATTTCAGATATTGCTTTTTGTTTTATTAATTGCTTTTGTTTTTGAATTATTTTCTTTAAGCATGATAACAGAATTTCTTTTAAAATTATTTCTTTCTTTTACAAATATTATTGAATCAACATTAAAGATTTTTGCAAACCTTCCTAAAGTACCCGGTGGTATCTATACTTATTTATTATTTGAACTTTTTTTCTTTGTTTTTTTACTACATTTTGGGCATATCCCATATATTTTGAAATCGAAATCTTCAAATTGAAATCCTTGTTCAAGAAGTTCTTTCTTTATTATATTAAGGTGTTTTTCTTCGATTTCGTATATTTTGCCACAGACATTACAAATAAAATGATGATGCATTTTTTCTTTTTTTGCAAGTTCATATCGATAAATACCATCACCAAAATCGATTTTTCTCAAAAGCCCAAAGTTAACTAAAAGTTCGATGGTTCTATAAACTGTGGCTTTACTTACTGTATGTTTGTTGGAAAATAAAATTCTATACACATCTTCTGCACCAAGGTGTTTTGATTCATTATCCATAAAGACTTTTAAAACCAATTCTCTTTGTGGTGTCATTCTGTATTTTTTGTTTTTTAGTTCTTTTTTTAGTGTTTCTATATACATGGTTAGCCTCCTTTTATACATTCATAAGTGGTTTAATGTCTATTTTCCAACCTGTTAATTTAGCTGCAAGTCTAGCGTTTTGGCCACCTTTTCCTATTGCAAGTGAAAGTTGATTTGGTGGTACTATAACTCTTGAAGCTTTATTTTCAAGATCAAGTATTTCAACTTCAACAACATTTGCCGGTTGTAAAGCACTTGCAATTAATTCTTTTGGATCTTCTGCCCATTTTATTATATCCAACTTCTCACCTTTTAATTCTTTGAGAATAGCAGCTATTCTGATTCCTTCTTCACCAATACATGCACCTACAGGGTCAACTTTTGGATTATTTGATTTTACTGCAACTTTAGTTCTTATTCCAGGTTCTCTGACTAATTTTACAATTTCAACAACTTTTGATTCAATTTCGGGTACTTCTAATTCGAGTAGGCCTTTAACAAATTCTTCATTTGTTCTTGTGACAAGTATTTTAGGTCCTTTTTTGTCTTTTTTTACATCTTTAACGTATACTTTAATAAGTGATGAAGGTTCAATGTTTTCACCTGGAATCCATTCCTTTTTTGGAAGTCTTGTTTCCAGTTTTCCTATTCTAATATCTGCCCAATCTTTGGTTACTCTAATTACTTCTGCGGTTGTAATTTTGTTTGCAAGTTCTGAATACTTTTCAAATTGTTTTTCTTTTTCAATTTCTCTTATTTTTTGAATTAACACTTGTTTGGCCGTTTGTGCAGCAATTCTTCCAAATTTCTTTACATTAATTCTTTTTTTTATGATGTCACCAATTTGTGCGTTTGATTTAATCTTTAATGCTTCTTCTAACGAAATTTGGGTTGTTTCTTTTTCTACATTGTCTACTACTTCTAAAAGTTGAAATGCTTCAATTTCACCAGTTTGTCTGTTGATGATTATTTCAACATTTTTTTCACCACCAAAGTTTTTTTTGTATGCACTCATCAATGCTTTTTCAATTATTGGAATGATTTCATCAACTTTTATTCCTTTTTCTTCCTCAAGTTGCTCTAGAGCTTGTAAAAAATCCAAATTCATATCTTTCCCCTCCTAAAAATCTATTTCTAAATTTGCATTTTTAATTTCTTCAAATTTTATTTCAATTTTTTTTCCGTTTACATCTATTGTTATAATATTGTTTTTAATGTTTTTTATGTAGCCGATATATGAATTTGTTTGAGTTTTTATTTTGACCTTGTGATTTATAAATCTTTCAAAATCATTAATATTTCTAAGTGGTCTGTCTAGTCCTGGGGATGAAACAGTTAAATAATATTTACTTGGAATTATGTCTATTTTGTCTAATTCATATTCAAGAGCCCTTGAAACTTTTTCACAATCTTTAGTACTTACATAATCATACGGATTATCAATTATCACTTCTAAAAACCATCTACCAGATTTATTGTAGTATTTTACATCGAACAACTCTAATTGTAATTCTTTGCAAATTTTTTCAGATATCTTTTTTACTTGAGAGACTATATCTCTCATTTTTTCACCTCACCTATACAAATATTAAACCGGGACTTGTTATGTCCCGGTTTTTCTGGCGGAGAGGGTGGGATTTGAACCCACGGACGCCTTATGGGCGTCACACGCTCTCCAGGCGTGCGCCTTCGACCCCTCGGCCACCTCTCCAAAACAACCAATTAAGATTCTACCATAAATTTGAGATTTTGCAATACCTTATTTCAACTTCAAATATATGAATAGAAATAAGCATACGTTGCTTTTAGGACTTTTGGATCGAAGCAAAAACGTAACTTTGAGTAAATAAACAACTGGTGGCGAGGGACGGAATCGAACCGTCGACACGTGGATTTTCAGTCCACTGCTCTACCAACTGAGCTACCTCGCCACCATTATAATCCATATGGTGGGTGCGGCAGGACTTGAACCTACGACCTCCTGCTTGTAAGGCAGGCGCTCTCCCACTGAGCTACGCACCCATTTCCTGGCGCCCCCAACGGGATTCGAACCCGTGCCTCTGGCTTGAAAGGCCAGTGTCCTAGACCGCTAGACGATGGGGGCATTTCTTATTTGTTTTTCAAAATCGACCGTAATCAATAATATCAAAAATTATTTTCTTTGTCAACTGTTATTTTTGTAACTTTTATCTGACAGGTGAAAAAATATGGTGTTAACTAAAATTCGTGTGTTATATATATTAAAAATATGGTAAAATATATAAAGAAAGCTTTTTAGAGGTGATTTAATGAATAAAGGTGCTGATGTAATTGTTGCAATAATGGTTGCGGCTATTGTTTTATTGATGGTTTTACCGATACCTGGTTTTTTACTGGATTTTTTCCAACTTTTGAATATTTCCCTTTCGTTGGTTATTTTATTTTCTACAATGTATATAAGAAAAGCTCTAGAACTTTCATCTTTTCCTACAATTCTTTTGGTTGTCACATTATTTAGGCTCGGACTCAATGTTGCGTCAACAAGACTTATACTACTGCAAGGTCCAAAATTTTCAGGTAAAGTTATTCGAGCATTTGGAGATTTTGTTGTAGGTGGAAATTACGTTGTAGGACTTGTAGTATTTCTAATTTTAGTTATCATCCAATTTATTGTCATTACAAGAGGTTCGGAAAGAATTGCAGAAGTAGCAGCAAGGTTTACTTTAGATGCAATGCCTGGTAAACAAATGAGTGTTGATGCTGACTTAAACGCGGGATTGATAACAGAAGAAGAAGCAAGAAAAAGGAGAGAAGAGATAAGGAGAGAAGCAGATTTTTATGGTGCTATGGATGGAGCCTCTAAATTTGTTAGAGGGGATGCAATTGCAAGTATTATTATTGTTCTTGTAAACATAATTGGTGGATTAATTATAGGTATTCTTACTCATAAAATGACGATTAATGAAGCTGCACAAACATTTACACTTTTTACAGTTGGTGATGGACTTGTAACACAAATCCCAGCATTAATGGTTTCAACTGCAACTGGTATTTTAGTTTCTCGGGCTGCTTCTGAAGATAACTTAGGAAATGAACTTATTAATGAACTTGGAAGTGAAAAGAAAGTAATAATTTTAACAGGAACAATATTAATGTTTTTGGGAATATTTACTCCTATACCGCTTACTGCTGTACTTATTGGTTTACTATTTTTAATTACTGGAATATTAATTAAAGGTAATCAAGAACCAGAACTTCAAACTACAGAGTATAGTGGTGAAATGTACACGGAAAAAAGTTTAGGACCTGTACTTTCTACTCCGCAAGAAGTTTCGGAAATACTTCAAACTGATACAGTAGAAATAGAAATAGGATATGGGTTAATTCCACTTGCAGATACTTCTCAAGGTGGAGATTTACTTGAAAGGGTTACGATGGTAAGAAAACAGCTGGCATATGAATTAGGACTTGTTGTTTCTCCAATACGGGTACGTGATAGTGTTTTATTAAATTCAAATGAATACGCCATATTTATTAGAGGAGCGGAAGTGGCAAAGTATGAGCTATTACCCAATAGATTACTTGCAATTAATCCAGGTACTGTGGTAGAAAAAATACCTGGAATTGAAACCAAAGAACCTGCTTTTGGGTTACAAGCATTTTGGATTGATGAGAGCAAAAAGGAAGAAGCAAGTAGATTGGGATATACCGTTGTTGATCCACCGACGGTTTTTGCAACTCATTTAACAGAAGTTTTAAAGCGGCATGCTCATGAACTGTTGGGAAGCAAAGAGTTTGATTTATTAATTGAAGGTTTGAGAAACAAGTTTGACAAATTAGTTGATGATCTGTTCAATTTGCTAAAACCTGCTGAGATAAAGAAAATATTGCAGAGATTATTAAAAGAAGGAATATCGATAAGGAATTTGCCGTTAATTTTCGAGACATTACTTGAGTATGGAGAATACACCAAAGATATAGTATATCTAACGGAAAAAGTACGGAAATCGTTAAGAAGACAGATAATTACACCTTTAATTGCACAAGATAACATATTACATGCCGTTGCACTTGATAATAACTTGGAAAAGAATCTAATAAACTTGGTAAAAGAAATAGACGGTGAAAGATATCTTGATCTAAATCCAGAAATTATGAGAGAACTAATTGAAAGCATTTCTAGAAATCTAGAAACTCTTATGAAAAAAGGTTATAACCCTATTCTCATAACATCTTCATCGTTAAGACCTTTAATTGCTGATTTAATTATTAAGTTCATTCCAGGGATATTTGTGATTTCGTATGAAGAAATACCAGAAAATGTAACTATGCAAATTGAAGGAGTGATAAAACTATGATTGTAAAAAAATATTTAGTTAAAGATATCAAAGAAGCTTTAGAAAAAATCAAAATAGAATTGGGAAAAGATGCTGTAATCCTTGGAACAAGGAAAATAAAAAAAGGGGGGTTTTTGGGTATTGGAGCAAAAACTTATCTTGAAGTTACAGCTGCCGTTGAAGAAAATGAACTGAAGCAAAATCAAGAAAGTAAAAACCAACAAATTTATCAACTTCAAGAAATCCTCTCTAAAAATTCCCAAAAAAAAGGTTCCGATGATTTAGATGAAATAAAGAAAATGATGTATGAGTTAAAATCTATGGTCTCAAGACAAAGATCTGATAATGAACCTGAATGGATTATAAACTTGAGAAAAGCGTTGAATTTTCATGATGTTAACCAGGAAATCATTGAAAAGGTAATAGAATATATTAGGATAAAATATGGAAGTATAGATTTCAATGATGAAAATACAAGATTTGTATTATCGGAAATATTTCTTCCTTTTATAAAAACGGAAAACCCAGATATATTTGGCAAAGTTATGTTTGTAGGACCAACAGGTGTTGGAAAAACAACAACACTTGCAAAACTTGCGGCAAAAATGTCTATAAATGAAAACAAAAAGGTAGGAATTCTCACGTTAGATACTTATAGAATTGCTGCCACAGAACAGCTTAAAACTTATGCTACTTTAATGGACATACCTATGAGAGTTGCATACACACCTAAAGAGGCAAGAATAGAACTTGAAGCAATGTCTGATTTTGATGTTGTCTTTATAGATACTGCAGGGCGAAGTCAAAAAAACGAATTGCAAATGAATGAAATAAAGGCCATGTCTGAGATCATATCACCAGATTATAAATTTTTAGTCGTAGGAATGCAATATAGAAGTAGTGATCTTGAACTTATAGCTAAAAAATTTTCCGAAATTTCACCAACTCATATAATATTAACAAAGATGGATGAGACGTCTTCTTTAGGACATTTTCTGAACACAAGTCATTTTATAAACAAACCTATAATTTATATTACAAATGGACAACGTGTACCAGATGACATAATCGAAGCAAGTAACAAAGAACT
The DNA here is from genome assembly GCF_018588215.1 of Thermosipho sp. 1244. Taxonomy (NCBI): domain Bacteria; kingdom Thermotogati; phylum Thermotogota; class Thermotogae; order Thermotogales; family Fervidobacteriaceae; genus Thermosipho; species Thermosipho sp. 1244. The sequence goes on along the minus strand of NZ_LNGA01000012.1, from coordinate 73,157 downwards.
CTCCATTTTATTGTCTAGAGAGGTGCTAAATTATGTTAAATCAAGCTAGAAATCTGTTAAATCTTGGAAATGTTGTCCTTGTTGGTAGTGGAAAGGGCGGAGTAGGTAAAACACTAATAACTGTTAATTTGTCTATTATACTTAAAACTTTGGGATTTAAAGTATTAATTTTTGACTTAGATGTAGGATTTACAAATTCAGATGTTTTACTAAATGTTCATCCAAAATTTTCATTAAGTGACCTTATAATGAAAAAATGCGAAAAAAAAGATGTAATTTATCCAACAGAGTATGGTGCTGATCTTGTAAATGTTGGAAATGACCTTGAAACTATCTTCTTATTTAACGAAAATAATGTAAAAGAATTTTATATAAATTTTGCTCAAATTGCACAGAATTATGATTTTATTTTAATTGATCTACCACCAGGTTATAACGACAATTTTGCTCCATTTTTTAATTGTGCAAACAGTACGTTAGTTATTACAACAACTCAACCGACATCATTAGTTAATGCGTATACGTTTGTAAAAATATTAATTCACAAAGGCGTTCCATCAAACAACATACATCTTGTGGGAAATCTTATTGAACAATACAGAGATTCGCTTCAAAATCTGAATAGATTTTCTGCAGTACTTGAGAAGTTTACAGGGGAAAAAATAGGTTCATTAACACTAATAAAGAAACATCCAACTGTGGAAAAAAGTGTATACGATAGAAAACCATTTGTAATAGATAGTCCCAAAATACAACCCACCTTTGCTTTATACAGAATTGCTTCGATATTGACAAAAAAAGAAATCCCTCAAAAAGAAACAATATTAGAAAAATTATTAGCATTCTTTAAGGGAGTGAAACAAAGTTGACAATAATAGAATATATAAATAAAAATTTAAGTGGTATATATTTGATTGCTAAAGATAGTGAAAAACGAGAATATCAAGTAAGATTAATAGCTATCAAAAAGAATGGAATAATAGAAATAGAAAGTATTGAATTGTTTACTATAGGTAAGAGATTGTTGTTAAACATTCCAGTTAAGGAAGCACTATTAGCACTAGTAGGTGAAATAATAAATAGTGAAGAAAAAAGATATTTTTTAAAAACAGATGAAAAAATAGGTGTGATTCAAAGAAGAAAAGAAAAAAGATTTCCCTTTTTCAAACGTGGGAAGTGTAATGATGAAAAACTTGTGATTGTAGATGTCTCAAAATCTGGACTTCAATTTTTTTCAGAAAATGATTTGGAATTGGAGAAAGAAGTTGAAATACTAATTGATGAATATAAAATTAAAATTACTCCCATATGGAAAATTTTCGAAGAAGAAATATACAGAATAGGAGGGAAGGTCTCAAAAGAATCTATTAATAACTGGCAAACAATAATCAAAAATAACGAAAGGGTGTAGATATGTCATACGTAACAAAGACTCCTTCTACTAAGGCTTTAAGAATAGGACTACCTGGTATAATAGAAATTACAATGGTTAAAGAATTGGAAGGAACATATAAAACTTCAATTTCTGATATTGATTTTAGTAAAAATTTAATTTTTTTTTCTATCCCTACTTACAAGGGACGTTTTATACCAATTCCTAAAGGAACAAGAATGAATGTAAAAGTATTTGATAGAAGTTCTATGTATTCTTTTTCTACTGTATCATTAGGTGTTCTGAAAAAAGATAATTTGTATTTTATCCCTGCACCAATTCCAGAATATGTAAACAAAACTGAAAGAAGAAGATTCAAGAGAATTCCATTATTTTTGTATGGAACATTTAAAATGTCACCTGAGCAAGATGCAGAATCTATTCAATTTATGACAAAAGACTTTAGCGCTGGAGGAATAAAATTAATAACAAATGTAATTTTAAAATTAAATGATATAATATATATAAACTTAAAATTAGATGAAAATCTTAAACTTGAAAACCAAAAATCTAAAATAGTGAGAATAGATCAAAAAACAGAAGATGGATTTCAGTATGGTGCAGAATTTATAGATGTGCCTGTTAACCTTGAGAACAAACTTGTAAGGTTTGTTTTTCAAAGAGAATTGAAAACGAAGAAATAGGAGGGAAGAAAAATGCTTGAAAAATTAAGTGAAAAACAATTGGATCTTTTAAACGAAATAGGTAATATTGGCACAGGTAATGCAGCTACTGCACTTTCTATGATGGTTGGAAGAAAGGTTGAAATTTCTGTACCTGCTACAAGAGTATTACCTATTTCCAATATTCCATTTATTTTTGAAAAACCTGAGGAAATTGTTTGTGCTGTGAAAATGAGAATGAAAGAAGATGTTGAAGGTGAGATTTTATTAATTCTTAATTCTACAACTGTAAAAGAAATCGCAAGACTTTTAACAGGCATGGAAATAGAGGACATTACAACATTAAATGAATTTTCAATATCCATGTTAAAAGAAATAGGAAATATAATGTGCGGTTCCTATGTAACCGCATTGTCTGGTTTTACTAATTTTTTCATCAATCCTGAACCACCTGAAATAGCGGTGGATATGATTAGTGCTATACTATCGGAAGTATCCATTTCTGTTACACAAACAGAAGATTATATACTATTGATAGAAACTACTATTGAAATAGAAGGGATAGATAAAAAACTAACAGGTTATTTATTATTATTACCTAATGAAGAATCGTTAAAAAAGATACTTGAAAAATTGGGGATGTGGAATTAATGTCACAAAAGTCCAAAAAAATAATTGGTATTGGTGAATATGCAGTAGGAGATAAAAATACAATACTTGTTACTCTGGGCTTAGGTTCATGTGTTGGAGTTTGTATAAGGGACAAGTCAAAGCTAGTAGGTGGTATGGTGCATGTAATGTTACCTGATAGTGGGGGAAAAGAAGTTGCAAAACCCGGAAAATATGCTGACACAGGTATAAAGATTGTAGTTGAAGAACTTAAAAAAATTGGTGGGAGAAATTTTGAAGCTAAAATTGCAGGTGGAGCTGCAATGTTTAACAATTCAGCAATGAATGTTGGTCAAAGAAATGTTGAAGCGGTAAAAGGTATGTTAAGAAAATTGGGAATTAAAATTGTTTCCGAAGACACCGGTGGAAATAGGGCAAGAAGTATAGAATATGATGTTGAATCTGGGAAACTAATGATTAGAAAGGTAAAAACAGGAGAAAGTGTGGAGGTAATAGAAATTTGATAGATAAAGATAAAATAGTTTTAGAATACCTGCCGTATGTAAGAAGAATAGCTTACGATTTAAAAAAAAATTTACCCCATAACGTTGAAGTAGATGATTTAATACAAGAAGGTCTTATAGGCTTGCTTCAAGCAGTGGAAAGGTTTGATCCAAAAAAAGGGTCAAAATTAAGATCATATTTATTAACAAGGGTAAAAGGTGCTATGTACGACTATCTTAGAAAAATTGACTGGATGCCCAAAAATTTAAGACATGAAGTTAAAATTGTTGAAAATGCAATTTCAAAAACTGAGAATTCTGGAAGTAAAATTGATTTTGAAGAACTTTCAAAACTTACTAATCTCCCATTGGAAAATGTGAGAAGAGCATATAACGAAATGGTAAGGAAGCAATTTTTAATGCTTGATGATTATTTGATTGAAGATATTGAAATAAAAGAAACTATTTCTTCTGATGACAATCCTGAAGAAAATGCATTAAAGGAGATTATAAAGGAGGAATTAATAAAGGCGATAAGTAAATTGAGCGAAAAAGAACAATTGGTATTAAGCTTAAGGTACGAACGAGAACTTTCACTCAAGGAAATAGGGAAAGTCCTTGATTTGACTGAATCAAGAGTTTCTCAGATACTCAGTTCAACGATTTTGAAGCTAAAGAAGATGTTGGGGGGATAAATAATGGAACCTATTGAGCTTCATCCAATTTATTTAAGAAGTAGCTTAGAAAAGTCAAATCAATTTAGTCATCTACAAAACTATTCCAACTTAGCTTCTGAAATATCTGCTCAACAACTAAATGAGAGGATAAAGAGAGAACGTTCATCCCCAAAAAGTATAGAAAAATCATCTGGAAAACAAATTAAAGATTCAATGGAAAGTAAAAGTGACAATAAAAGAAACTTTTATAATAAAAAAGGAAGTAAAAAGAAAAATCAAATCGTTGTGGAAAATAGTTCGCATATATTGGATGTGAGAATTTGATAGGATATTTTTCTGTAAAAAAAATTAATGAAAAATATTTAGGGGGAATTCTTGTAGTTGATGAAAGAGGTATACCAGTTGAATTTAAATATACCGAGCCTATAACCCCCACACCTTTACAGAAAATTATCTATGGTTCTTCTTTAGAAGAATATCTGAGTGTAGAAATTATTGGAAAAAATCTTGTGGAGAAGCTTGAAAACAAACCAGAGCTTATTCTTGTTAATGATCCTTCTCTTACATTTAAGGAAAATATTGTGTTGCTTCTTGAAACAAAATCATCCTTTAATGTAGAGTTGAATAATAGATATTTCAAAGTTACACCTTTTAATGAAACAATTAAGGATAAGTTATTGCAAATTTCTGAAAAAATAGATATTACCGAACCTTTTTCAAGACTTGAAAAGGCGTTGAATTACATATGCGAATCATAAAAAATATAGTAGAAACCTTAAAACAAGAATTGGGATTTATTAAAATTTATAAAGTAGAGAATAATATTAAAGTGCTGGTAAAATCGGAGAAATCTAGTTTACAAACAAATACTTTTGATGAAACATTGAAAATAAAAATAAATAACAAGGAATTTAATATAGCACCCAATGTTGTATCACTTTTTGATTTAAATGAGACTACAATGGTAAAAAACACTCTTATTGAAGCTAGTGAGGTAAACATTAAAAGCTTATTTCCAAAAGCAATTGAAATTAAAGAAAACCCAGTTTTCTTAAATTTAGGTGATAAAAAAGTTAAGAACCAAAGACTTAAAATCACGACAAGAGTAAAAAAAGTAGAAAGAATAGTTCCGAAGGTACACTCAAAAATTTTACCTTCCTTATTAAAATTGACAATTTATCCATCAAAAGTTGTTGAAAAAGATAAGATCTTAAATATACTAAAAAAATATATTCAAACTTATAAAACAAGTGAAATAAGGTTTATAGGTTTTTTTAAAAATGTTCCTTTAGGGAAAGCAGAAAAAATTTTTATTTCAGATGAGAAAATTAGTGTGCTTATAAACGGTAAAAGAAAAGATTTTTTTGCAGATATTGTAATCTTTAAAATAAATGATATGTATAAAATGGAGGTAATCAAATGATATACGATCCAGAAATATATACAAGACTAATCGAACTTAAAGGAAAGAGAAAAGTAATATTTGGAATTTTAAAATCTATTGAAAAAATTAGTGAAAGCAAATATAAAATACTAATTAGAAATCTTGAAAATAAAAGTTTAAAAAAAAATTAAAAAATACAGATCGTGATTTGTTTTCACAATACACATATCAACTTATCCACGGAAAAGGAAGTCTTTTCAAGAGAATTAAACTTTTTGAAGAATTAGGAATTAAAAGTAATGAAATTGCAGAAATTCTGTTTTGGGCAAATCCTTATAAGTTCCCATTTCCAATGTTAAATGAAGAATACACAAAAGATTTTGTCGAAAAAAGGAAAAAAATATTATCTAAGTTAAAACTTAAAGATTTTTTAGAATTATATGCATATGAAACAGTTAAAGAACAAACCTTTTTAAAAGATATAGTATTTGAAATAAATGAAATAACGTTTTTTGATTTAAAAAGAATTAATTGGATAAAAGATTTAGTACGTGAACTTGATCCAATATCTAAAGAAAAAATTAAAGAACTTTCAAAAATACATCCTTATTTACTAAGGGCTCTTTTTGTTAAACCAGAGTGTCCTGTAATACTAGATGGGAATAATATTGCGCATTGGACTTTTCCGGCGAATATAAATAATATTATTGATGTTTTTGATAAGCTTTCAACAACTAAAAAATTTTATTTTCCGTTTTACATAGTTTTCGATAGAAATGCCAAATATATGTTTAAAAATAATGAAATTTTAAAATTTCAAAATGTATATTTTTATTCTCCAGCAGATGAAATGATTCTGACACTTGCAAAAAACCTAAAAGCCAAGATTATTTCAAAAGACAAATTTAGAGATTGGGATAAGAATATAAAAAAACATATTTTAAAAATCTAATTTTTTTACAAATATATCAGGTTCTTCATTATCTTTATATACAGAGAAAAACAATAATCCATCTGCGACTGTCGGATAGAAAACGTCGTAATTTATATCTTTAGTTAAACACGTAATACTAGATGTTTTTAAGTCTTTCATCCAAATTCTGTAAGTTCCATCACGATTGGAGGTAAAAATTAACTTTTCTTTATAAATAACTGGATCATGTTCGTTGTAAAATGTATCCTCTACTTTTTCATTTTTTCCATTTACATATTTATATATTCCAAAATTAGCTCCATTAAGAGAAGTATAATAAATTTCTGTTCCACTTGCAAATGGTGTAAAAACCATATCTCCATATGTTTTTAGCTCTTTGTATTTTGCTTTTTTTAAATCATATATCATCATTAAATTTCCCTTTTCTAAGTCCTGAATATATATAATTTTGTCATTACCGTACCATACAGGTGTATAAGAAGACAACTTACCAGATGAGATTTTCTTGATTTTTTTTGAATAATCAGAAGAAAACGGCATTATATATATATTCCAATTTCCATGTAACGAACCTTGAAAAATTATTTGTTTTAAATCATTTGAAAACTTAGGATAGTATTCGCTACTTCCCCAAATGGGTAGTATATTCATCTGTTCATTTAAAATGTCAATATACGCAATATTTCTATTTCCTCCTAGCCTATCAGTTATAAATAAAAACTTTCCATCTTTAAAATCTCCGTACTCATCTACTCCTGGATGAAATGTTAAATGAAGATAATTATTAAATTTCCTTGTTCTTAGTTTGTGAAAAGAAATTTTTTCTAAAGGATAATAGATAATTTCCTTTAAAAATGTATTATAGCTTTTATAACCTTTGAATGAGAAACGACTACTTATTTTATAATTTCCGTCTTCGTAAGTAGCTATATAAATATCATTTGTTGCATCATATGTTAAATATAAATTTACAAGATAATCTGCAGAAGCATAATTATCCAAAAAAAGTACTTTGTAATCTTTATAATTATTTAAAAGATTACTTGCGTCCAATAAAATTTGATAAGTTTCTGTGCTATAATGGGTGATTACTCCAACTGTATAGGAAAAAAGATTTGTAGTTATTATCAAAATTAATAACAATAATTTTTTCATTCAATTGTCCCTCCCAGTAGTTCCTTTAATTTCTCCATTTCATTAATACTTGGATTATCTAATTTATAACAAAAAATACTGTTCATAATTTTACCAATTTCTGGACTAGATTTAATATTAAATTTGTCTTTTAAAATGTTTCCTTTGATGTTGAGTTTAGTACTAAAAACCCTTTCAAGATATTTTTTAAAATATTCCCTTGAATTATTATCATCCAAATAAGCCATAATATGTGCTGCTGTTTCAAAAATTGGCTTTCCAATAACTTTATAGATATCAGAAAATTTAATCCTTGTTTTTATCATTTCAATAACAGGTATTAACCTTCTTTCAGTTTTTTTTAGCTCGTCGACGAATTTTTTTGGAATTCCATATCTTTCCTCAACATTTTTTAAAGATTCCATATCGTAAAACTCAAGTAGTATTCTTAAAAATGCGTAGAAGATATTTCTTTTTGTGTAAATATTTTTTAATAAATTAAAAGATACAAGCATATTTTTTAATTTTTTTTCCATAGTTGTTGTAAAATATGTTTTTGGAAAAATATGCATTAAAATTTTTAATTCAGCTAGCCTTTTTATACCTTTTACTGGATCTTTTTCTTTAATAATTTTTTCCAGTTCTTGCCTTATGCGTTGGCCTGTTACTTTTTCTAAATAGTTTCCTTCTAACGTCTCTTTCAAAATTTCTAATGTTTCATCTTCAATTTTAAAATCAAATCTTTGTTCAAATCTTACTGCTCTTATTATCCTAGTTGGATCTTCAATAAAACTTAATTTGTGTAAAACTCTGATAATTTTATTTTCTAAATCTTTTCTGGAACCAAAAAAGTCATATAATGTACCAAACTCGCCGGAATTTAATTTTATTGCCATGGCATTTATCGTGAAATCTCTTCTATATAAATCTTTTTTTATAGTACTTACATCTACTTTTGGTAATTCTGCAGGTTTATCATAATATTCTGTTCGCGCAGTTGCAATATCTATTCTGAACCCATCTTTAAAAAATAACGAAGCAGTCAAAAATTTTTCATGTTCTACCATCTTTACACCTAATTGTTTACTAGCATAACGTGCAAATTCTATACCATTTCCTTCAACCACTAAATCTATATCAAAATTTTTTATTCCTAGGAATAGATCCCTTACAAAACCGCCAACAACATACACAGGTGTTTTATTATCATCTCCATATGTTCCTAGAAGTCTCAAGAGATTTAAAACTTTATTTGGAATATTTTTGATCATAATGGGTTTAGCATCTTCAAAAAAGTCTATATTTACTTTTTTATTTTTTGCTTTTTCTATATCTGCATTCAATAAATCTGTTCTAGTAATTATTCCTACTAAAATATTATTTTTATTTAAAACTGGAATTCTTCCAATATCATTTTCTAACATTATCTTTTTTACCTTTAATATGGACTCATCTTCATACACGGTAATCAATTTTGTGTTCATTATTGATTTTACTGGTCTATTTGAAAGCCCATGTCTTATTGCTTTATCAACTGCCTTCCTAGTTACTATTCCAACTAATTTATTTCCTTCAATTATTGGAAATCCACCATGTCCTGTTAAATTCATTAATTCGTTAACCTTGCCAATAGTTTCATGGCTAAGTACAGTTCTCACTGGTGAAGTCATTATGTCTTTTGCTTTTCTGGAACTTTCAATTGCTTGAGAAAGCACATGTTTTAATTTATAAATAACTTCATCAATAGAAACATTTTGTAAAGTTGCAGAACCAGCTTTAAAATGTCCTCCACCACCAAAAATTTCCATTAATTTCTTTATATTTACTTCTTCACTTTTAGTTCTACCAACAATGAATATTTTTTTCCCCATTCTGACAACGGATATTAAGGTATCATAATTTTCAAATTCCCAAAGTTTCGTAGTTATTATATTTAAACCGCCAATGAACTTTTCTATTTCAGCACTGGCTATTGCTATTTCATTATTATCTAATTTAATTATTTCAATATTTTCACCTAACATGTGCATTAAATTTTTTTGTTCTGTATTAATTTCCAAACTGGTAAATTCTTGTATATATTCTAACATTGCGCCTTTTTCTAGTAAAAATTTTGCAGCTTCTAAGTCTTCTGGTTTAGTGGTATCATACAAGAAATTTCCCGTATCTTCATATATTGCAATGGCAAATAATGTTGCTTCATTTTCATTTATTTCTATATTTTTTTTCTTAATCTTCAGTACAAAATAAGTAGTTATAGAACCTATCTCGAAAACATCAATATCCAATTTTTTCTCATGAATTTTAATTGCAGGGTGGTGATCATAAACTTTTATTTTTGAGGATAATTTAAGTTTTTCTTTAATTTTATTCCCAACTCTATCTAAAGTCCCTGTATCTACCACCACTAATTTTTCAATATCTTCGTCAATTGATTTTTCATTAATATACTCAAAGTCAAATAAGCGTAAAAATTCTTCCAAATTTTGTTGGAATCTTCCACTAACAACTAACTTAAAATCTGGATTTAATTTTTTAAATGCATATGCTGCGGCAAATCCATCAAAATCCGGTGATTTGTGTGGTGTAACAACTTTCAAAATATCACTTCCCGACTCTTTAGCATATTTACAGTGGAAGTAATTATCTCAATATCTTTTCCCACATTCAAAACAGCGTAAAATAGTTCATTTTTTTTATGAAATACTCTACCTTTTATTTTTTCCACAACAGGTTTCCAAGAACCGCAATTAATGTAAAATTTAGGAGAATTTGACGTAGTAAAAACCTTGAAATTATGTTTGTGAATGTGTCCCATTACTATTCCATTAACCTTTCCAATATCATTTTGAAAGTCATATCCCACCATATATTTACCTAAATCCAATTTTTCACTTAGAATTTTTTTTGCTTTTTTAGATAAATAATCTGTCTTTTTTAAGGTTCTAAAATGCATCACTATACGGATAATAAACTCTCCAAATTTTATTCCTCCAAAATCATTTAAAAACACCTTTGAAAATTTACTCCAAAATGGATAGTTTACTTTCATCCATTTTTTTGCCTCTGATGTTTTCATCATATTCAAAAATTCATCGATCCAAAATCTTAGTAAATCTATTCCCAAATCGTATTTTTTAGAGATAACGTTAAACCAATCGAATAAATCAAGCGTTGGTCTTACATTGTCATAATCTTTTACTATTTGTTTTGGAAGATCAATTTTTGAATCAAAATTTTTCATCATATACTTTACTATGTATTCACCAAGTGGTGGAACCAGCTCCCCAGTATTAGAATTTATTGAAAATCTATTTACTGGATCAAATTGATTACCATGAATAACAAGTAGTTTCAACCTTTCATCGTAATAATAAGGTTTGATGTATAAATTGGGAATTTTTTCCAATAATCTTTCGGATAATTTTTTGTTTTTCAATAAATAGTAATCATGATTACCAACAATATAATATATCTTTCCATTTTTTCCTATTTTTCTTAATGCAGAAAAAACAGAAGGATGATTTTTTTCATATTCATCGATTATATTCTCTGGAATTGATTTTATAGCTTTTTCATAATTAGATAAATTTATTTCTAAAGTTAATTTACTTTCAACAAATTCGAAAACATCTCCTACAATAAAAAGGGAAATGTTAGAATTATCTGAAAAATCTTTTAACAGTTTTTCAAAATAATAATCTTGCTCAAAATCGTCTTTTTCCTTTCCATCACCAACGTGCAAATCACTTAAAAACAAATATTTTTCCATATATACACCTTCATAATCTAAATATTTTTTCGGGTTTTACAATATAAATTTCCATATTTAAATTATTTACATACTCTTCCAAATACTTTTCCGGTCTTCTACCGTATCTTCCTGAAATATGGTATAAAATCAATTTTTTTACATTGGTGTCTTTTACAAGTTCTAAAACATCTTCTAAAACAGCATGATTTTTATACTTTCTATCTTCTTTTTTGAGAAAAGTACATTCGTGAAATAATATCTCCGTATCTTTTATATCTTCTTTTTTCAGAAGATATGTGTCTCCAGAAACTGTTAGTATTTTCTTTTCAAAATTTTCTGAGATATAGTCTCCACCATATTTTTTTGCAAGTTCTGCTAATTTAGATTGTCTCAAGCCCAGAAATTCTCTTTTTAATTTTTTTCTTACTTCAAAGATATGATATCCAAAACTTTTTTCACTATATGTATGTGTTACTCTAAATGGTACTATATATTTTTTAGGGCTCTTTTCCCTTAAAATTATTTTTTCACCTTCTTCTAAAGGAAATATACCCAATTTAAATTTTAAGTCAGAATTCATCTTTTTAATAAATTCTAAATATTCTTTTATTCCTTTGTTTCCCTTTGGATAATAAATATTTAATGCCTTTTCTCTATCTCCCATTGCATTATTTCTTGTGTTAATCAAGGACCATAATCCGGATATATGATCCACATGACCATGTGTCAAAAAAATGTGTTTTATAGCATAGATTTTATTATTTAGGAGCGTAGAAACAGACTCTCCTGAATCAAAAAGTATCCGTTCAGGAGAATAATAAATCCAAGTTGTATATAAAGCTTTCGAATAAGCGATTATATTCAATTTTTACCCTCCTGAACAACTTCAACTTTAATTTTTCCAGAAACTCCTTCTGGAAATTTTATTAAAATATCGTAAATTCCAACATTTTTTATAGGTTTGTCTAATATTATATGCTTTTTATCTATTTTTATACCCGAAAATTTTAAAATAGCATCCGCAATATCTGAACTAGTTAAAGCGCCAAATAACTTACCACTTTCTCCTGCTTTTACCAGAATTTTATAGAAATACTTTTGTAAATTTTTTAAAATTTCTTCATTTTCTTTCTTTTTCTTTGCTTTTTCCTCTTCTGCTTTTTTTCTTTCGTCTTCTAATCTTTTTAAAACTTTTGGAGTTGCTTCAAGGGCTAATCCCTTTGGTATAAGAAAATTTCTTGCATATCCATCTGAGACATTTTTAATTTCTCCCTTTTTCCCAATTTTTGGAACATCTCTTAACAAGACTACTTTCATAAAATTTCACCTCCGAAAATCTTTCATTACTATTCTGTCGTTCCCCGAATAATCTTTTATAACAGTCCAATCTTTTTTCCTGAAAAATTCTCCTTGATCATGACCTATTTCCATTACTACAATTTTATCAGAAAAATCATACAAATCTAAGAATTTTCTGTAAAAATCTAGTCCATCTTCACCTGAAAACAAAGCTTCTTTTGGTTCATAGTGGATTTCCGAAGAAAGAATTGCGTCTTTTCTTACATAAGGTGGATTAGATACAATAAGTTCAATTTCACTAAATTTTTTGTTGAAAGGCTCAAGATATTTTCCCTTTTGTATTTTTAACCTTTTTTCAAGGTTGTACCTTTTTAAGTTTATAGTTGCTACTTTTATTGCTTTATCAGATATGTCAGTTGCATAACCAATACAATTTGTGTTTAAAAGAATTGAAATAATTAACGCACCACTTCCAACACCAACTTCTGCAATCTTTTTTATTTTATTTTTTTCTATTATATCGATTGCAATCTCTACTAAAAGTTCAGTTTCAGGTCTTGGAATTAAAACTCCTTCTTCAATATAAAATTTGTATTTGAAAAATTCCTTTTCTTTAACTATATAAGCTAAAGGATAACCTTTTAATCTCAAATTTATCCATTTTTCAAATTCAGTTCCATCAAATTCATAATCTGGATGTGCGATAAGATATTCTTTTGATTTTTTGGTAAAATATTTCAATAGAATATAGGCTTCCAATTCTGGAAGCCTTTTTTTTCTAAAGATATCAATTACGTCTAAAACTTTCATATACCAAGTTGTGACCTGACGTTTGGATCTACCCTTTCAGGTGTCCAAGGTGGGTCAAAGGTCAATTCCACTTTTACATCATTTACCCCATCTAATTCTCTTAATTTTGCTTCTGCATCTTGCAAAATCATACCAGCGAGTGGACACATTGGTGTTGTCATAGTCATCAATACAAATATATTATTTTTATCATCCACTTTAACTTCATATACTAATCCCAAAGAAACAACGTCTAAACCTATTTCGAAATCAATAACCTCTTTAAGCTTATTCCAAACCATTTCTTCAGTTATATTTGCCATGCTTTTCACTCCTTATCCAATTTTTCAATTAAGTTTGAAAAGTTATTTGCTACATGGTTAATTTCATCAAATTCAGGACCTTCAACTAAAATCCTAATAACTGGTTCTGTACCAGATGGTCTAATAATAACTCTACAATTCTTTGTTTCTTTCATAAGATCAAAAACACTCTTATTTTTATAAACTTCTTTATTTTTTACTTCTACGTTTATCATAACTTGTGGATAATCAGGCACCAATTTTGATAACTCAGATAAAGTACTTTGTTGCCATACAAGATAAGATAAAACTTCCAATGTTGTTATTAATCCGTCACCAGTTGTGTTTCTATCTTTATAAATTATATGCCCACTTCTTTCTCCGCCTAAAACGTAATTATTTTTTAACATTTCTTCTAAGACATATCTATCTCCCACTTTGGTTCTTACAGTATTAATTTTATTGTTTTTTAAAAACTCTTCAACTCCCATATTTGAAAGGATTGTTAACACAACTGTGTCATTTGCCAATCTTTGTTCTCTTTTCAATTTGAGTGCTGTAACGCCTAAAATTTTATCGCCGTGAAATTCATTTCCATTTTCATCTACAAATATACATCTATCTCCATCACCATCATACAAAACCGAAATTTTACCACCTGTGATATATTTTTTTACCTCTTCAGGATGTGTAGAACCACATTCTCTGTTTATGTTAAACCCATCTGGTTGATCATTAATTACCTCTACTTTTGCTCCGAAAAATTCTAAAATTTTAGGATTTAAATCATATGTGGCACCATTTGCTACATCAACTATTAATTTTATTCCTTGTAAATCTAAACCTTTGTATGTCTTTTTTATGTATTCAAAATACTCCTCATGTGCAAAACTGTAGTTTATTACTCTTCCAATATTTTTATAATTACAATATTTTATATTTTTCATTTCAAATTCTATTCTTTCTTCAATTTCATCTGGAAGCTTATAACCTTTCATTAAAACTTTTAAACCATTGTACTTTGGTGGATTATGTGAAGCGGATATCATAACACCAGCGGCATTTTCTATTCTAGTAATAAGTGCAAGAGCAGGAGTTGGTAGAATTCCGCATTTATACGCATCTACACCAGCAGATGTAATTCCTGCAACCAAAGCTTCTTCTAACATATCACCAGATGCCCTTGTATCTTTTGCGATAAATATTTTTTTATCTACCATATTTCCCAATACATTTCCTAATTTGAATGCAAGTTCTGGAGTCAAGAATTCATTTACAACTCCTCTGATTCCATCGGTCCCAAAAAGTTTCACCATTACGCCTCCTTATTGAAAATATATACTGCATCTTCGTCGTCAATTTCTTTTATTTTTACTTTTACTATTTCCCTATCCTTCGAGCTAGGAATGTTTTTTCCTACATAATCAGGTCTTATTGGAAATTCTCTATGTCCTCTATCCACAAGGACGGATAATTGTATAAGTTTTGGTCTTCCTCTATGTGTTACTGCATCCATAGCTGCTCTTGCTGTTCTACCGGTAAATAACACATCATCTACTAGTATAACTATTTTATCTTTTACATCAAAGTTTATTTCACTTTTATCTGTGTTTGTTTTTTTATCATCATCTCTAAATGGTCCTACATCTAATCCTCCTACATTTACCTCAACATTTTCTATTTTCTTTATATTTTCAGCTATTCTTTTAGCTAAATAATATCCTCTTGTAAATATACCAATTAAAACAATATCCTTTGCGCCTTTATTTTTTTCAAGTATTTCATGCGAAATTCTCATTAGGGACCTTCTAATATCGTCTTTTTCCAAAATTTTTTTCATTTAAAACCCCACCTCAAATAATAGATTGTAACCGTACAGTGTGTTTTCATAATGCATTGGTAGATCAGAAACTGTATCTCTGTCAATTGCATAAAATGCATCAAGTAATACCATAAGTTTTTCTATTCTTAATGCAAAATAACCACTGATTTTATTGAAAAACGATTTGTTAATAGTATATCCTGGATTCCAGAAAGCACCTAATTCCAATGTTTTAAAGTTAAGTACAGGACCTACATTAAACTGAAAGTACTCTTGTTTTATAAATTGAAAATTTGCAACAAGACTATATGTTTCATTCCCAATTATCAAATCTACACCAACATCTGGTTTAAAAAATTCAAATGGACTTTGGGCAAAAAGTGTCAGTTCTTCAACAAAAGCTCCCAACTTTACGTAATTTATGATTTTACTCATAAAACCTACGCCTAAGCAAAAAGAATATCCCTCATTTGTGCTATTAGTATATTTTTTAACGAGAAAGTTTATACCCCACTGAAATTCATCGCCCACTGATTTCAAGATATAACCAATCCTATTGAGATTTTCTGGGCTTGCATTTTCGGTAAAAAGATATAATTTGCCGATCAAATTATCTTCTTTTTCACTATAAAACAGTCCAAACTTGGTAACCCATATATCTGAAAAATAAGTAGAATATGTAAACCCCAAGCTTGTATAATTTTCTCTAAAATTTGCAGGGTTTTCAATATTTCTCATGGAAAATAAAAAAACACTTAAAATACTTAATAAAATTACCAAATTTTTTTTAAGCATAATATTTTAAAACCTCCCCCCTTAGATCCTCAAAGGTATCGTTATCAATACTTTCACGAATCCTTTTACTTAAATCCATCATAAAATGCAAATTATGTATTGTTAGAAGTATTTGCCCTAAAGCTTCACCTCTATCAAAAAGATGTCTCAAATAAGATCTAGAATAATTTCTACATGTGTAGCACTTACATTCTTTGTCAATAGGCGTCTTATCAAATTTATGTTTTGCAGCTCTTATATTTATTTTCCCTTTCCACGTCAAAGCCTGACCATGTCTTGCTACCCTTGTTGGTAGTACACTGTCAAAAACATCCACGCCAAGATTAACTAGATCAACTATTAATCTTGGTGCTCCTGCTCCCATAAAATACCTAGGTTTATTTTCAGGTAAAAGAGGGACTGTAAATTCAGTCATTTCTAAAGTTAAGTCATATTCTTCACCAACGCTTAATCCGCCTATGGCAAATCCATCAAAATTCATGCTGGTAATTTCTTTTGCGCTTCTTTCCCTCAAGTCTTTAAAAAATGCTCCTTGAACTATACCAAATATTGCTTGATCCGACAAACTCCTTATTTTTTTTAAACTCCTTTCAGCCCACTGAGTTGTAAGTTCCAGTGCATATACTGCTTCTTGATGAGTAATTCCAGGTTCAGCACAATAATCAAAGGCCATAACTATATCTGAACCAATGGCATTTTGAATTTCCATAGAAAGTTCTGGAGTAATCATATGCATACTTCCATCTAGTGGAGACTTTATTAATACTCCATCTTTTGTTATCTTTCTACCCTTTCTTAAACTAAATACTTGAAACCCTCCACTATCAGTTAAAACCGGTCTATCCCAATTCATAAAATTGTGTATTCCATCATGATGTTTTAAAACTTCTATACCTGGTTTTAAATACAAATGGAATGCGTTGGCAAGTATAATTTGCGCACCTACATTCTTTAAGTTTTCAGGTGTCATTAATTTTACATTTGCATTAGTGCCCACTGGCATAAAAGTTGGAGTTTCTACAACTCCGTGTGGTAGATATATTCTACCTCTTCTAGCATTTTTTGTTGTTTTTAAAAGCTCAAATTTCAAACCCATTTTCCTTTATCAACTCCCTAATACTTTTGTATAATCCATCGACTTCATTCTTTAGATCTTCCAGTTCTTCTTTATATTTTTTTACAAATTTTTCATCCTTTATACTTGAAAGATTAATTAACACGTTGTACATAGCTATTCTGAAAGAAGAATAAGCAAGTTCTGCTGAAGAATATGCATCTGATATGGCATTTTTATTTCCAAATTTACTTGTAATTTGTGAATATTTTAATATATTCCTAGTTTCTCTTGCAAGTTCAAATGGAACATCGGCTGCTTTTTTTAATGCTTCTTGTAAAATCTTTCCTCTTTCCGGATTATCTCTTGGGATTTTAATTGCTTTCATAACTTCGTTGAATGCTTCCATGTCTTTTGTGGCTATATCTTGTAATTTATTTCTTGAATATTCCATGTGTTCTAAAACTTCTTCCATGCTTTCTTCGTATTCAGCGTATTTTTTCTTACCAATGGTTAAATTTGCAACCATTTGATTCAATGCAGCAGAAAAAGCTGCAACAATTGCCCCCACTGCTCCTCCACCAGGTACTGGTGATTTATCAGAAACCATATCACAAAATTCCTTTAAGGTGGTCTTTTCAACATTCATAAGAAACTCCCCCTTTTGAATTTTTATTTGAAATTATAATGTTTTTTTACTGGAACTTTTACTCTCCAGATGCAAGATAATCCCTTTGGAAATTCAACGAGATCACCTTTTCCAATTTTGTAAACTTTGCCATCTTTTGTTTCAACTTCAACTTCCCCTTCTAAAAAATAACAAATTTCTGTTTCATCATAGTACCAATCAAATTCAGAAATCTCCTTTGTCCAAATAGGCCATTGGAAAACATTTAACTCTTCTAATTCTTTTTTGGAAGGCCTTTTTATTTTTACTTCCATCTATCTCACCTCCGAAAATATTATATCATATGTAGCCTAATTTTCTTGACAAAAATGAATAAAAATGAAAGTGTTAAAAAATAAAATAGGAGACGATAAAATTTAAGTCATTACCATGTGGAGCTTTATTTTAAAGTAGATATCTTATTGATGAAATTACTATCATTACAAATACTATTAACCTTACAAATTTTGTACTACTTTTTAGTGCAGTAGTTGTTCCAAGCTTTGCACCAATCATTGTTCCAAATGCTAGAATTGTGCCCTTTAATATATCTATCTTTCCATTTAGTAAAAATATGAGAAATGAGAAAGAAGTATAACATAAGACTATAAATACTTTTAAAGCATTTGCTTTTTTAATATTATTCCCTTCTATGAAAATTAGACTTGTAATTAGAAAAAAACCAACACCTGCTTGTATAAATCCACCATAAAAGCCTATTATTAGAAAGATTAAAAAACTTAAAAGATAGTTTTTTTTAACTTTTTTTCCTTCTTCCCAAACTTTTGGTTTGTATAAGATAAAGACACTCATTATAAAAAAAATAATTCCAATTATTTTTTCTAGAATGTGTTTATCTATATTTAACACGGTGAAAGTTCCAAAGATAGCACCTATTGTAGTTGGAATGGAAAGTAACAAACCTTCTTTAACTGAAAAGGCCTTGTTTTTCTTAAAATTTGTAGTTGCAATTATATTCTGCAA
Source organism: Thermosipho sp. 1244 (assembly GCF_018588215.1). Taxonomy (NCBI): domain Bacteria; kingdom Thermotogati; phylum Thermotogota; class Thermotogae; order Thermotogales; family Fervidobacteriaceae; genus Thermosipho; species Thermosipho sp. 1244. The sequence goes on along the minus strand of NZ_LNGA01000012.1, from coordinate 54,395 downwards.
AAGTATGCCTATTCTATTTGTACCATTAGCTACTGAAATATCTAGCCCAAGAAGTGTAAGGATAGGTAGTGTTAGCATAGAACCACCACCTGCAAGAATATTTACAAAACCTGCACCAATACCCGACGAAAAAAGTAGTATATACAGCATTATAATCCCTCCTTTGATAGATCCACTAATAAAATTCTTCAAAAAACTGCTTTTATTCTTTTCAAATCCAAGTGATGCAGATTGAATAGAAGTAATGTGTTTTGTATAATTTTTTTGGATTCAAAATTAACAAATCAGTGCCTGAATTGTCGAAAGATCTGATTATTGTTCTTTTTTCATGTTTGATCTATTGGGGGTAATATAACCAATATTTAAAGTTGTTGTCAATTACTCTTTTTCTTGTACTGTTGAAAGTTTGATAGTTAAAATTTGGAAAATGACTTTTTCAAGAACAAACCCTTTAAATTTATCGTCTAAAGAACGACCAAAAATATGATTATTGATAACACTAAATTCTTTTTGGAAAGTAATATATTATTTCACTTTTATTGTTTTTCATTTCTTTTTTCTAAACCTGTATCAACTTTAAGGTAATTATACGATATTTTGTTTGTAATACAAAATATTTTTTGAATTCTTCATATTTTATTTCATGGTATAATTATTTGAGAGAAAAAAAGGAGGAATAAATATGGGATTAGTTGCAGAAGTATATGGTGTGGAATTGATGCCTATTGGTCCGATAATTTATTATACAGATAATGGGGAAGATATAAAGCTTGGTGACAAAGTAGTTGTGATGAGTGAATTTGGTTTAGATTATGGAATTGTACGAATTGGAAAAAGGCAAATGAGTATAGATGAAATAGGATACGACTTAAAACCAATATTTAGAAAGGCAACTTCTGAAGATTTGGTAAAAATAGAGGAAAACAGAAAAATTGCCGATGAAGCTATTAATGTTACTAAGAAATTGGTAAAAAAGCATGGATTAAATATGAAAATACTTGATGCAAGATTGATGCTGGATGATTCAAGATTGGTTATTTATTTTAGCTCAAAAAATAGGGTAGACTTTAGAGAACTTGTAAAGGATATTGCAAAAGAGTTTAAGACGAGAATTGAGTTGAGGCAAGTAGGTGCGAGAGATGAAATGAAATTTGTTAAAGGGCTTGGATTATGTGGAAAAAAAGCTTGCTGTACGTACTGGTTGAGGAATTTTGATAGTATTACGTTAAAACATGCCAAAAGACAACAAATGATGATTAATACTGCCAAAATAACAGGTCCTTGTGGTAGATTGCTATGTTGTTTGAAATTCGAATATGATTTTTATATCGATGCATTGAAAAATATACCAGATGAAGGAAGTACTATTAAGTATGAAGGGAAAGATGCAAAAGTAATAACGGTTAATGTATTTTTATCGAGGGTGACTATATATACAAGGGATGGAGAAACTGTCGCTTTGCCTTTTGAATATTTTAGAGGTGATAAAGATGTGGAAAGTACTAATTTGGATGGGAATTCTTCTGATAATAATTGGGATAATAACAATGATTTTAGAGAAAATTAAAATATTTCCATTACCTGGAGATATTGTTATAAAGAAAGGTAATTTTGTGATAATTATTCCTATAACTTCTATGATTTTATTTAGTTTAGTGCTGACTCTTATGTTAAATCTTATCTTTAAAAGGTGATATTGTGAAGATAAAAAATGTATCATTAGAGGATTTAAAAAGTTTAACTAAAATAATTTCCGAAAATATTGATGATTTAAATTTTATATATCTAAATGGAGATTTGGGTTCAGGAAAAACCACTTTTACGAAGTATTTATGTTACTATCTTGGAGTGGATTTGTTACAAGTAAGTAGTCCTACGTTTTCTATAATTAACGTTTATGAAGGAAAAAGAACGATTTATCATGTGGATCTCTATAGAATATCTGATTTTGACGAAGTTTTTTACGTTTTAGAAGAGAATTTTGAAGATAAAGAAGGAATTTTTATAATAGAATGGAGTGATTTATTTAAGGATTATTTTACTGAAGAAGGGCTTAAAATAAACTTTTATCACAGGGATGAAAAGACAAGAGATCTTGAATTTTTTACTGACTTGGAGAAACTAACTATTAGTCTAAGGAGGTGGATGAATGAAAGAGAAAAAGTTTGAGAAGTTAGAACAAAAGGTTGCAAAATTAAACGAGGAAGAAATAGAAATTCCGGGAGAGTTACCCGTCATTGCAATGAGAAGTAATGTTGTTGTATATCCAAACACTGTTGTACCATTTTATGTAGGGCGTGAAAAGTCGTTATATGCTTTAGAGGATTCAATGGAAAATTACAACCAATTGTTGTTTGTAGTTAATCAGAAAGACCCAAAGATTGAAGAACCCAAAGAGATTGATTTATTTAAAATTGGAACAGTTGTAAAAATAATGCAAATTGGTAAACTTCCAGATGGAACTTTTAAGGTTTTGGTAGAGGGAATTTCGCGGGCGGAATGGATTAAATCAATTGAAAAAAAATACTTTAAATTTAAGATAAAGCTTTTAAAATCAAAATATCGGAAGACAAAAAAATTAATTGCTTTAATGAGAGTTGTGAGAGATGAAATGCAAAAATACATACAATATTCTAGAAAGTTCCCCACAGAAGCTTTAATGTTTTTGGAGGATATGGAAGATCCCGATGTATTTGCAGATTTAGCTGCATCAATTTGCCCTGGAAGTTTAGAAGAAAAGCAAGAATTACTTGAAATATTACATCCTGCAAGACGTTTAGAGAAAATTTTGGAATTAATATCTAAAGAAACGGAATTACTTGAAATAGAACACCAATTAGATCAAAAGGTAAAGAAAAGAATTGAAAAATCGCAAAAAGAATACTTTTTAAGAGAAAAACTAAGGGTTATTAGAGAAGAGCTTGGTGGAGAAGAAGATGCTGAAATTAGGGAATTAGAAGAAAAAATAGAAAATGATGATTTGCCGGATTATGTTAAAGAAAAAGCAAGATTTGAATTGAAAAGACTTGAAAAGATGTCTCCCTATTCACCTGAGGCAAATGTTATAAGGAATTATTTAGATTGGATTTTAAATTTACCTTGGAATAAAAAAACAGAGGAATTATCTGATTTGAAAATTGCTAAAAATGTTTTGGAAAAGCATCATTTTGGTCTTGAAGAACCCAAGCAAAGAATTTTGGAATTTTTGGCTACACGTAGTGTTTCAAAGTCGATGAAAGCGCCTATTATTTGTTTTGTTGGGCCGCCAGGTGTGGGGAAAACTTCTTTGGGACGTTCTATTGCAGAGGCTTTGGGAAGGAAATTTTTGAGGATGTCTTTAGGAGGTTTAAGAGATGAAGCAGAAATTAGAGGCCACAGACGGACTTATGTTGGGGCATTACCTGGAAGAATTATTCAACTTATTAGAAAAGCAGGTGTTAAAAATCCGGTATTGTTATTAGATGAAATTGATAAAATGGGAATAAGTTTTCAAGGTGATCCTGCATCTGCATTGCTTGAGGTCTTGGATCCAGAGCAGAATAAAGATTTTGTTGATCTGTATCTGGAGTTACCTTTTGATTTGTCAGAGGTTTTATTCATTACTACAGCAAATACTTTGTACAACATACCAGAACCACTAAAGGATAGAATGGAAATTATTGAAATTCCAAGTTATACTAACGTTGAAAAATTTCATATAGCAAAAGATTATATTCTCCCTAAAATATTCAATGAGTTAAATTTTGAAAGAAAAAAGATAATATTTAGGAATGATTCAATTAAGCAAATTATTTTAGAATATACGCTTGAACCAGGAGTTAGGGAACTTGAACGAAAGTTGAGAACTATTGTTAGAAAATCTATTTTGGAAATTGTGGAAGGGAAAGAAAAAGTAATCATAACTACCAAAAAAGTAAAGGATTACCTTGGGGCTCCAAGGATAAAAGAAGAAAACAGATTAAAAAAACCAACAATTGGTGTATCAACTGGACTTGCTTGGACGGCATATGGCGGGACGACTTTGTTTATAGAAAGCATATTATTTCCGGGAAAGGGAAGATTAATATTAACGGGTAAATTGGGAGAAGTGATGAAAGAATCTGCACAAATTGCCTTTAGTTTAGTAAAAAAGCTTTGTGGGGAGAAGTTTACAGAATTTTTTGAAAAGAATGATGTACATATCCATGTCCCAGAAGGTGCAGTGCCAAAAGATGGACCAAGCGCAGGTGTTACTTTGGTAACTAGTTTGTTTTCATCTGTTAAGAAAGTTCCTGTTGATAACAATATTGCAATGACAGGTGAAATAACATTGAGGGGAAGAGTTTTGCCCGTTGGGGGAATAAAGGAAAAAGTTTTAGCTGCGTATAGAAAGGGAATAAAGAAAATTATTTTACCATATCAAAATAGATATGATATTGAAAAAATACCAGAAGAAGTTAGAAAAGATATCAAATTTGTTTTCGTAAATACAATTGACGAAGTGTTAAGGGAGGCATTGATTTGTGAAGATAAAGAGTGTTGAATTGGTAAAAACTATATATAGTAAAAAAGAAAGATATCCTGAGCCGTTAAATGGTGAGTTTGTTTTTGTTGGAAGATCGAATGTTGGAAAGTCAACATTATTGAATACATTAACAGAGAGAAACATTGCAAAGACAAGTAAAAAGCCAGGGAAAACTGCTTCTGTTAATTTCTATAAAATAAATGATTTACTTTATTTTGTAGATTTACCTGGTTATGGTTTTGCCAAAGTTTCTGAAAAAGAAAGGCTTAGGTGGAAGAAAATAATAGAATTTTATTTTGAAAGTAGATTTTGGAATATAAAGATGATTTTTTTGCTTGTTGATGGAAGACATGAATTGCAAAAAAACGATGAAATGATGATTGATTGGTTAAAAGAAATGGATTTACCTTTTTCCATTGTTTTAACTAAAATAGACAAGTTAAAGATGTCTGAAAAATCTAAAATGATTAGGTATTACAGAAATTTATTTGGTGAAAACTATATTGTTATACCTTATTCAGCTGTGACTAAAGAAGGTATATCGGAAATTTTAAAATTAGTTGAGGATCTTGGAGGTGCAAAGGTTTGATACGAGATATAATTGATGAAAGAATAAAAAGTATACTTTTGGAAGAGGGTTTTGATTATTCTTATAACATAGAAATTCCAGATGAACGATTTGGGGATTTTTCGACGAATGTAGCTTTAATTGGAGCTAAGTATTTCAGGAAACCTCCTCTTGAGATAGCAAAGATATTCGTTGCAAAATTGGAAAGTGACCCTTTATTCTTAGAAGTTAATATTGCTGGGCCGGGTTTTATAAATTTTAGAATTTCAAAGGCATTTTATATCAGTATTTTGGAAGAAATGTTAAAAAAGGGTGCAAATTATTGGAGACCAAAACCGAAACAATTGAAAGTACAGCTGGAATATGGTAGTGCAAATCCTACAGGTCCTTTTACAGTAGGACACGGAAGACAGCTAGTGATAGGTGATGTTCTAGGTAATGTTTTGAGGTTTTTGGGGTATGATGTTGAAAAAGAAATGTATTTAAACGATGCAGGAAGACAAATAAGACTTTTGGCGCGTTCTTTATGGGTGAGGTACAATGAGTTATTCGGAAAAGAATATGATTTACCTGAGGATGGTTATAAAGGTACGTATTTAATAAATATCGCAAGAAGTTTGAGTGAAAGGGAAGGAAATAAGTTTGTAGATAAATGGGATGAGAAAGTGGAGAAGTTTTTCATGGAGGAAGCCGTATCTAGTATATTAGATAGTATGGAAAGGACACTTAACAAAATAGGTTGTAAATTTGATAGTAAAATAAGGGAAAGTTTTGTAATAGAAAAAGGATATGTTGACAGGGTATTGGAAATTTTTAAAGTGAAAAATTTAGTATATGAAAAGGATAACGCGCTTTGGTTTAAAGTGTCAAAGTTTCTCAACGAAGATGATAAAGTTTTAATTAGGAGTGATGGTACTTATACTTATTTTTTGACGGATATTGCGTATCATTTATATAAATTTGAAAGAGAATATAACAAAGTTTATGATATTTTTGGCAGCGACCATCATGGGCATATTCCTAGAATGAAAGCTGCTATGAGCGCTCTTGATATTTCTGATGAATTTTTAAATTTCATACTCCATCAATTTGTTACTTTAAAACGTGGAAAAGAAGTTGTAAAAATGAGTACGAGGGCAGGTAATTTTGTAACTTTGGAAGAACTTTTAGATGAAGCAGGAAAAGATGCCACAAGATATTTCTTTGTTATGAATGATGTAAATACACATTTAGTTTTCGATTTAGAACTTGCAAAGTCTAAAACTAATGAAAATCCTGTGTATTATGTACAATATGCATATGCGAGGATAAATAGCATTTTTGAGAAAGCCTCTGAAAAAGGGATAAAAGGCGATTATTTGGATAATATAGAACTTTTGGAAAATCCGGAAGAAATGAGTATAATTAAATTGTTGGATGAATTTGTTAATTCCCTTAAACAAGTTGAAGAAAAATTATCACCTCACTTTTTAACAAATTATATTTATTTAGTTTCCGAAAAATTCCACAGTTATTATTCAAAATATAAAATAGTTGATGAAACAAATATTTCTCTAAGTTTGGCAAGATTAGGTTTATTGAGTGTTATTAAAAATGTTTATGAGATAGTGTTCAATCTTTTGGGAGTTAAAGCACCAGAAAGAATGTAGAAGGTGAGAATTTGAATATTGATACGTTATTTTCTAGTTTTATTCATGAAATAGGTAAAGCAAAAACTGAGGAAGAAGTTTACAGAACACTTTTAAAATCATTAAAGGCAATGTTAAAGTATAACGGTGCTTTGGTTTTAAAGCAAAATAAAGTGGTTTTTTTTGATCCAGAAGTGTTTGATATTTCAAAATATTCTGATTATATGGCCTGGATTGAAGAAAGATTATTGCCTTCGTTTTTTTTGGAATCAGATGAATTTATTGGAATAATTCCCATAGTTAAACAAGGGAAAATGTTGGGAAGTATAATTGTAAGAACTAATAAAGAACCTAATAACGAATTAATGGTTTTTTTACAAATTTTTTCTTTTTTAACGGGAATTACTTTAGAAAATTTGGTATTAATTGAAAAAATAAAGAATTCTGAAAAGTTTATGTTTGAGGTTTTAAATTCTATTAGCGAAGGTATTTTTGTTTTGGATGAAAAAGGTGAACTAGAGTTTTCAAACAAGTTTGGTAAAGAAATAATAGAGAAGTATGATATAAAGGATTATTTTAATTTTTTAATTTTAGATGATGCAAATATACATTCTAAGGAATTTGGTGAAAATTATTTTACTATTGTAAAAACAAAATTTGATTTTTTAGGTAGTACCAAGTATATTATCACTTTCAACAATGTTACATATGAAATGGAATTGGAAAAACTAAAACAATTAGATAAGATGAAGACGGAATTTGTTGCAAATATTTCTCACGAGCTTCGAACTCCTCTATCTGCTGTAAAGGCGTATACCGAGACCTTATTGAATATGGAGGTTGATCCTGAAAGTCAAAGAGAATTCCTTTCTATTATATACGAACAAAGCGAGAGACTAGAAGCTCTATTAAATGACTTGTTGGACTTTACATTAATAGAATCAGGTACAATGGAGTTAGAATATAGTGAGTTTAATATTTGTGAGGTTTTACAAAGTGTTTTGGAGAAAGTATCTCCATTTGCGGAAAAATTTGGGGTAAAATTAGAACATAGTTGTAGTGAAGTTACTATATTTGCGGATAGAAAAAGAATTTTTCAGGTGGTGTACAATTTACTCGATAATGCGATAAAGTTCAACGATAAAGAGAAAGATGAAAGATTTGCGAAGGTTAACATAAAAAATGAAGACAATGAATTAATTATTGAAGTGGAGGATAACGGTATAGGAATTTCTGAAGAAGAGAAAAATAAAATTTTTGAGAAGTTTTACAAAGGGGATAGAAGTTTAACTTATGAAGTTTCTGGTACCGGGTTAGGCCTTGCAATTGTAAAAGAAATTGTAAGATTGCACGGAGGAAATATTGATGTAGAATCTGAAGTAAAGAAGGGGACAAGATTTATAGTGAGAATTCCATTAGGGAAGTGAGTAAATGTTGGTAAAATTTATAAAAGAAATAGAGGAAATTCCAACGCCAGATTTTCAAGTTCAGCAGATAATAAATATAGCATCTAATCCGGATTCGTCTATAAAAGATCTTGAAAAGGCTATTTCAATGGATGCTTCATTATCTCTAAAGGTTTTAAAATTGGTAAATTCTGCGTATTATGGGCTTCCGAGAAAAATAACAAAGATAAGTGAAGCTGTAATGATTTTAGGATTTAAAACTGTAAGAAATTTGGCATTATCGATTTTTACGTATTCTTCTTTAAATAAAGGGGCTTCAAATGTTGATAAGAAGAAACTTTGGCAACATTTTATGTCAACTGCTATAATTTCAGAGGTGGTTTCAAAAATTATCGGTTATCCTGAACAGGAAGAAGCATTTATGGCGGGGCTTTTGCATGATATTGGGAAAATTGTATTAGATATTGCATTTCCAAAGTATATTACTAGTTTGGTTGAAAAATCAAAGTCTAATAAGGTGTGTTTTTACACTTTGGAAAAGAAGTTAGGTGAAGAGACTCATGGTGAACTTGGGGCATTTTTAATTGAACAATGGAAACTTCCGGAATTGTTTCAAATAGTTTCTCTTTACCATGATGAACCAGAAAATAACGATCAAGAAGCTTTTGATACGATTTTATACATTGTGCATCTTGCAAATTATTTTTCGAATTTGATGTACAACGGATATTCTGGTTCATATTGTGAACCTACATTATCTGCCAAAACGTTTAAAGTTTTAGGTATAAAACCGTCGGATTTGATTGATATCTCAATTAAAATAAGAAACGCTTTGGCAAAAGCGAAAGCTCTTTTAGAAGGAGGAGAAGAAAATGAATCCTGAGTATAGAAATATGAAAATAGAAAATCGTATAAGAGAACTTATTTCTGAAGGGTTACGAAAAATTAAGGTTCCGGAGTTTGATGCAATAAGAAGTTACATAGTAATTTCAAGGGTTATTATTTCAAAAGATAAAAAATATGCAGATGTTTATGTAAGTTATATTGGTAATGCAGAAGATAGAAAAAAGGCAGTTGAGCTTTTGGTAAAGTATAAAGGTTTCTTTAGAAAATATATTGCAAAAAATCTAAGAATCTATACTACACCAGAGCTTAGATTTAAGGAAGATATAGGTATAGAAGAAAGTGTAAAAATAAATAAACTTTTAGATGAAATTTCATCTAAAAATAATGAAAATACTTCCGATAATTAATATAGGTAGCTTTTTTTAGGAGGGATAACCATGGATGGTGTTAAAGGGGTGAGTAATGGCAAAATAGAAATTTTTGAAAATAACCTAAAAAATCCAAATTTAGATCAAAAAAAAGAGATAGATCAACAAAATAGAAATGTTGATTTGAATGTCGTTGCGAAAGAGTTTAAAGAAAATTTAGAAAAATTAAAGAAAATTTTTAGAGGTGAAGCGGAATTTAATATTGACAAGGATACAGGGATGATAGTTGTAAAAATAAAAGATAAGGATACAGGAGAAATTATTAGACAAATTCCTCCCGAGGTTGCATTGAGACTTGCAAAGAATCTTGAAGAATTGATTGGTGTTATATTTGATGAAAGAGCTTAAGGAGGTAATATTATGGATTATAGCTCTATTGCTCAGAATATCAACTATAGATATACCTCCAATGCTCCAATGTTTCAATTTGGTGGTTTATCTTCTGGGTTAGATACAGCTTCTATAATTGATAAAATAATGGAAGTAGAATCCCGGCCTTTAAATAGGCTTAATGAGAAGTTTAAGATTTTAGATTATCAACAGAAAGCATATAATAACGTTTCTGATAAATTGCGAGATTTTATGAATTATTTAACAGATTTTAAGTTACAATCTAATCTAATTCCAAAGAGTGCAACGGTTTCTGATGCAACGGTTTTAACTGCTAATGCTAGTGCTACTGTTTTGGATGGTAATTATTCGATTTCTGTCGATAAATTGGCTTCAAGAAGCATTTATAATGGTGGAAGAGTTGGTGTCGATATAACTTCTACAGATACATATTCTAGTTTGAACCATAAATATGCACCACAAGATTCGACATTAGTTTTAACTGTTAATAATACAGATGTAAATATTAGTATATCTTCAACGGATACGATTAATGATATTGTAAATAAAATTTCAAGTGCTTTTACAACTGCGGGTGCTTCTGCCACCGTTACTTTTGATGATGTAGAAAATAAATTGGTGATACAATCTTCTGATATTTTTTCAATTTCACAATCAAGTGGTAATTTTTTAAGTATTTTTAGGTTAGATGATGCAAATTTGATAAACAATTCAGGAACTTATACGTTGCAAAGTTCGGGAGATATTGGTGCATATTCAACAAGCAAAACTTTAGCAGATTTAGGAATATCTGGAAGTGGAACTTTTACAATAAATGATGTTTCAATCTCTTATTCAGATACTGACACAATTTTTGATCTAATTTCAAGAATTAACAATAATGTTAGTGATGTTACAGCATCGTATGATGAGAATAATAACAAAATAGTTATAATAGCAAATGAAATGGGTGATGTTATTATAAATATATCTGGAGCACCTTCTGGGCTTGGACTTGATACTGGGACATTTACATTGGGAGATGTAGCCCATGCAACGTTAACAACTGATTCTGGTCTAACTTATGATCTTTATTCTGATAATAATACGTTTACTTACAATGGTTTAGAATTTACTGCATACAATTTAGGAAATGTAACTATAAGTGTTAATACTGATACTGATGCTATAGTGGAAAAAGTTAAAGAATTTGTCGATAAATGGAATGAAATGACCGATTATCTATACACTAAATTAACTGAAGATAAGGTTAAAGGTAAAGATGAAAGTGAAATGTCTGAAGAAGAAAAGATACAAGGTTATTTAAAAAATGATCAATATTTAAGAAGAATTTTTGACAAAATGAGAGGATTTTTATATGATTCGTACAATGGTAATTATTTATGGGAACTTGGAATAACTTCAGGAGATAGCGGTATAGGTTTTGAAAATACGATGAAAGGTCATATTGAATTAGATGAAGATAAATTAAAAGAGTATATTTCGAAAAATGGTGTAGATTCTGTTTGGAAATTTTTTGGAGGTTCTGAAACAAGTTTTGCAAGTCAAGTGAAAGATTATCTTTATGATTTAACAAAATTCAATGGAGAAATAGATCAAGTTGCAGGAGTAAGTGGAAGGTTAGGGAGAGAAAAGAGAGTCCTTGCAAAAGAAATGGCAAATTGGATTGAAATTTTGCAGAAAAAGGAACAAGATTTGTGGGCGAAATTTTCTGCAATGGAAGAAGCGCTTGCAAAATTAAATTCTCAAGGTATGTATATTGCACAGGCACTTTCAAAAAGATGAAAAAGCAGGTGAAATAGGCTTGCTTTTTGGTGTGTGGCAAACAAAAAAATTAATTTATTAATTCTTTTGAATGCATGGCTTTGGTAAAATACCAAAGCCATGTTATTTAGTCTTTTTTGTATCTCTTGAGCATAGTCAAAAGAGTATTTCTCTTTTTTTGTGTTCTTGAATAGTTATTTTCCTATTTAATTTCTTCAAGCTTTGCCTTTTGGCAGTAATTCCTGTACGAACAATGTCTCATACACCCATTAATATAAATAATTGATATCTTATTAATGTAAATAAATTCAAAAGTGCACATAATACTCCGGGGTCACTTAATACTATTCCGCGGTATATAACAAAGAGATAAAATATTATTGAAATTAAGTAGTGGAACATAAAACTAAGGATAAAATCGTTAAAATATAATCTCTTTTTGTATTTTCAAAATGAATCAGTCTCTTTTCTATAAAGATTTATTTCAAAGTTATGAACCTCAAACAATTGTATTTACTCTATACCCTTTCTAAAAAATTATATTCAACTATTTTTGAGTAATAATTTTGCAAGTGCTATTCTTGTTTTCTCATTGCCAGAAATATTGTTTCCATTACTCACGAGAAATGTATCTAGATTTCTTTTATAAATTTTTTCAAACCGGCCAAAATTTTCCGTTGTGTAGTGATATATACTTAAAAACAAGCCTTATAAAAGCTTTCCCCATTCTTTAATTGAACTTATAGTGGTCACTTTTTCATCACGCGTTACTGCAAGATTAAAATTGTCTAATATGTTTTTTCTTTAAAATGAGCAAATACTCCATATTTATAAAGTTTCAAAGACAAGTTCTTTATAAATTTTGAGTGTTTTAGAAACTGCTCTAGCTGGACTTTCATCAAATGGCATATTTTCTTTTTCTGACCTTTATTTACCTAAAACACCCCCTGTTGGTTTTATTTTACCACTTAGGGGGTGCCTTTTTATTGTTTCATTTTTGAGGTTCACTGCAAGCCAAAGATTTCTTTAATAACTTACATTTTCAAGTTTTTTGTAACCTTTTAGGCTTTCATGATCTATAAATACTTCTATTGTGTGCGTTGCATTTGGAGAGTCGCTTTCAAATGCAATTATCCAACTTGAAGAAATGTATTCTAAAAGACCTATATTTGTCAAATCAACATTGCCAGATGAATTAGTATAATTTACAATTCCTCCTGTTTTTTCTATAATTTCTCTTGGATCTTCAGGATTGCTAAAATCAGTATCAGTGATATTGTAGTAATATGATGGTACAAAAGCACCATATATTGTTACGTATCCTGTTATAGCGCTAATTACTTCACTTTTATCGTATAAAGTTTCACCTTCGGCATCTCCAGGATATAATTCTGATTTATAATGTGCAGATGCATCTGTAATGAGTATCATAATTTTTTGTGAAGAAGTTCTCCAAGATGCATTATTAAATGCGTACATGATACCTGCATATGGATTTTCAGGGGAATCTCCTCCACCGAGTGCAGATAAACCAGCAACAAAATTTTTAGCGCTACTTGCATCTGAAAGATCCAACCAGGTGGGTGATACCGTTATATTTTTAGAAGGTGCAGCATCATCAAATGGAACAATTCCTATTCTTGCATCTAAGCCACTTGCTTCTAGAGTGATAATTAAATTTTGAATACTGTTTTTAACCCCTTCAATTGCATTATACATGCTTCCTGTTGTGTCTAATACAATCATTATATCAATTTGTGTTCTTTTTTCAGCTTCTTTAAATAAAAGAAATCCTTGAGCTTTATTGTCTTCGAAGACTTTTATTTCGCTATCAGAAAGATTTGAAATATCGGGAACACTTAATTTTAACCTTACATAATCTGGAACGGAAATTGGTACTAAAAACGGTGTTTTATCAGTTGTAAGGTATAACGTAAGATCAGTGTACAAACTTGTTGAAGGTTTAAGCGCTCCTTCTGGATCTTTTGGAATTAATTTGGGCAACGTTGGAATGTTAACACATCCAAATATAAATATTAAGACTATAAATGATAAAAGTATAATTTTTTTCATAATTATCCCTCCTTTAGAATGTAAAACCTATACCAAGATTTAGGGTATAGATTCCGGTGCTTAAAAATTGAAGATTAAATGTAGTAATTGCTTCGAGTGATAGCGTTATTGGTGCTCCAGTTTTTAATCCCAATTTTCCATGGAATATTTCTTGCGAATAAAGTCCAATTTCTGTGTTTTGCAATTCTACAATAAGAATTGGTGCAACTCCAACGTAAATAGAAGTGCTAGAGATTTTTAGATTGAAAAGCAAGTATGGATCAAATTCAACTAATTTTATTTCTGAGAAATTGGTGTTTTCTAAATCCAAATTAGTTCCTGAGATTGGATAGTAAATGTTTAAGGAAAAACCTATAATGCTTGAGTAAGTACCTAATTCTGCTCCTAAAACAAATCGGTTTTTTCCACTCATTTCTTTTCCAATGCTTGCTCCTAAAAACATGGAAAAATAAATACTCGAAAACAAGAAAAGAAGTATCAATAATGTTATTCTTTTCATTTTAATCACCTCCTAAATATATCATATCACTTTACTATATAAAAATAATATAACATTAATTGGTTATATTAAGTTGTTTGGTGTGATAATACTATGTTAAATTAATAATTCTTTGTTTTTCAAAGTATAGTATTAATTTTTGGACATTTGTGTTAGAATAATATTAGAAAAAATTTGGAGGGGAATAATATGAAGAATATTTTGGACTTTAAGTATGATAAATTGGTTGGAGAATTTAAAAAGATAAATTTAGAAAGATATAGGGTGGATCAAGTTTTGGATTGGATCTATAAGAAGAAAATTTTTGATTTTAACGATATGACAAATCTTTCTAAGGAACACCGAAGGATACTTTCAGAAAGATTTACAATAGATATTCCAGAACTATTAGATATGCAGGTTTCTAAAATTGATAAAACTACAAAGTTTCTGTGGAAATTAAAAGATGGTAACACAATTGAGTCTGTTGCGTTATTTCATGCAGGTAGGGTTACTTCTTGTATATCTACGCAAGTAGGATGTCCGGTAAAATGTAGTTTTTGTGCAACGGGACAAAGTGGTTTTGTGAGAAATTTAACTGTTGGTGAAATTGTAGGTCAAATTTTGGCTATTGAATTGAATAGAAAAGTTAAAGTGGGAAATGTAGTTTATATGGGAATGGGTGAACCACTATTAAATTTTGGAAATGTGCTGGATAGTATTAAAATATTAAATCACAAAAAGATGTTGAATATAGGGATTAGAAGAATTACTATTTCTACCGTTGGAATTCCAGAAAAAATCGTAGAACTTGCAAAATCAGGTTTAGATGTGAAATTGGCATTATCTTTACATGCTCCCACAGATTTTAAAAGAGATCAGATAATTCCGTTAAATAAAAAATACAGTGTTGAAGAGTTAATATATGCATTAAAAAAGTATCAAGAAATCACAGGTAATAGAATTACAATTGAGTATATTTTAATAAGAGAGTTTAATGATTATCCAGATGATGCTGTTAAATTAGCAGAATTATTAAGAAGGTTGAGCGTATTTGTCAATCTCATTCCGGTTAATCCAGTAAATCCTGAATTTCATAGACCAAGCAAATGGGCAATTGAGAGGTTTAAAGAGGTATTAGAGAAAAATGGTATAGAGTGTGAAATTAGGCAAGAAAAAGGTACAGATATAGATGCTGCTTGTGGGCAACTAAGAAGGAGGAATATAAAATAAGGTTTTTAAAATCTTTGATAATATTTTTATTTGGAATATATTTTGGGGCGTTGGCATTTATAGGTATAAATTATTATTTCCAAAGAACAAATTTCTTGACGTTTTCAATTGATGAATTGAAGGGTAAAAAAATTGAAGATATAGAAAAAGATCTAAGTAGTTCTGGATTTAAGGTGGAGTTTTTTAACAAAGGACAAATTGTTGATGTTATTCCAAAGTTTAGTGTGTTAAAAAAGGGAAGAACTATAAAAATAATATTGAGAGATGAAAAATTTAAATTACCTAATTTGTATGGTGTTTTTTATCTTGAAGGTATAAGCTTTTTGAAAAAACGTGGAGTTGATGTTGAAATAGTAAAAATAAAATTTCCCGGCCCAGATGGAAGGATATTGGCATCTTATCCAAGTTTTGGAAGTGAGATTTCTAAGAATTCCAAAATAAGATTATTAGTTGATTTTGGTGAAACAGGAGGTATGGAATGAGAAAAAAAGGTTTGGTATTAAAATTTATGTCAAATATGGCGTTGGTTGAAGATATAGAAACAGGGAAAGTATTCATTTGTAAGCTTAGGGGAAAATTTAAGGAACAAGGAATTAGGCCAATAGTTGGTGATTTTGTAGAATATCGCCATATAGTAGGTAATGAAGGGGTTATAGAAAACATTTTAAATAGGAAGAACGAATTAAAACGTCCGAGGATTGCAAATATTGATCAAGTAGTGATTGTTACTTCTTTAAAAAGACCTGAAGTGCCTCTAAAAATATTGGATAGGTATTTAGTTTTGGTAGAAAATGTAAAAATACCCGCTGTCATCGTTTTAAATAAATGTGATTTGTTAAGTAGAGAGGAAATTGATGTGTTTTTAAGTATTTATAGTAAAATGTATCCTGTTTTTTTGGTGAGTGCTAAAAATAGAATGGGAATTGATAAGCTTGTAGAAGTCTTTAAAGATAAAGTGTCTACTATGGCAGGTATGTCTGGAGTAGGAAAGAGTAGTATATTAAACGCTATTAATCCTGGTTTATCGTTAAAAGTAGGTGAAATTTCAAAAAAGTTAGATAGAGGTAAACATACAACTACTGTTATTGAATTGTTGAAATTTGATTTTGGTGGATGGATTGCTGATACACCTGGATTTGCCAGTTTAGATATTAGTGAAGTTGAAAGTGAAGAACTTAAAAATTATTTCCCGGAATTTAGTAATTTTTTATGTTTGTATCCTGATTGTAATCATATACACGAACCAGAATGTGGAATCAAAAGAGCGGTTGAAGATGGATTAATTGCAAAGTCACGATATGAAAGTTATTTTGAAATGTTTCATGAGCTTTTGGAGGGAAATTAGATGTTTTTACCCACTACAAGATATGATATGGAAAAATTAGGGTGGAAATATTTAGATATAATATTAATTACAGGGGATGCTTATATTGACCATCCCTCAATAGGTGTTTCTTTGTTGGGGCATTATCTTGTTTCAAAAGGATTTAAAGTAGGGATTATTGGACAACCTGATGTAAGAAATGGAAAAGATGTAACGAGGTTGGGAAGACCTCGTTTATTTTTTGGAATAACCGGCGGAAATGTTGATTCAATGGTTGCAAATTATACGGCATCTATGAAGAAAAGAAAAAAAGATGATTATACTCCAGAAAAACTTGGCAATAAAAGACCAGATAGGGCAGTAATAGTGTATTCAAATTTAGTTAGAAGATTTTTTAAGGGTGTGCCAATTGTAATTGGTGGTATTGAAGCAAGTTTAAGAAGATTTGCACATTATGACTGGTGGTCTGATAAACTTAGAAAATCTATATTGTTAGATGCAAAAGCGGATCTTTTGGTATACGGAATGGGCGAAAAAGCGATTTTGGAGATTGCAAAGTGTTTGCAAAAATATGGAGATACAAGTAAATGTAATGATATCAGAGGTGTAGTTTGGTGGACGTCAAAAAGGGTTGAAAAAGCAATTGAAATTCCCTCTTATGAGGAAATATTGAATGATAAATTGAAATATAATGAGGCATTTAAAAAGGTTAGTTTTTTAACTGATCCAAATAGGGATATTTTAATTGTTCAAAAGCAAGACAATAGATATGTTGTGCAAAATCCACCTCAGTTTCCTTTAGATAGAAATGAATTTGATAATTTGTATTTGTTACCTTTTGAAAGGGAAGTTCATCCTTTTTATTTAAAGAATGGGAAGGTCAAAGCTATTGAAACAGTTAGATTTTCCATTACTACTGTTAGAGGTTGTTATGGTATGTGTGCATTTTGCGCACTAACCCAGCATCAAACAACGCATGTTATTTCTAGAAGTAAAGAGTCAATTTTGGAAGAGGTGAAGATTTTAAGAAAAATGAAAAATTTTAGGGGAACAATTTTTGATGTTGGTGGTCCTACAGCAAATATGTATGGAGCTCAGTGTAATATTCGTGCCTTAAAAGGACAGTGTAATAGATTTTGTCTTTTTAAAGAACCTTGTAAAAACTCATTAGTTGATCATAGTAAATTGTTGGATTTGTTATATACTATAAAAGAGGTAGATGGAGTGAAAAATGTTTTTATTTCATCTGGAATAAGGCATGATTTGGTTTTGGAAGATAAAAAATACGGTGAAATTTTTATTAGAGAGCTTCCAAAATTCACCCCCGGGCAATTGAAGCTGGCACCGGAACACTCTCATGAAAATGTTTTAAAGATTATGAGAAAACCGAATATTAATAAGTTTTTGGAATTTAAAAGGAAATATGAAAGTAACTCCAAGAAAAAATATGTAGTTGCTTATTTTATTGTTGGTCATCCTGGAGAATCTTTTAAAGAAAATAGTCATTTGAAAAGATTTATTAGAGAAAAATTGGGATATAAACCTCAGCAAATTCAAATCTTTACACCTACACCTGGTACCTTAAGCACGGCTATATATTTTACTGGTGTTGATCCGTATACAAATGAAAAAATATTTGTTGAAAGGAAATTGAGTAAACGTAATCAGATGAAGAAAAATATTATTCACATGTGATATAATCTTTTGTGGAGGTGGGTTATAGAATGGAAGATCCTTTAAGTTATTTTTGGTCATTTATATTTTTGATATTTTTGTTGTATTTGTCGTCTGTTTTTTCGGCTTCAGAAACAGCTTTAACATCTGTAAGTAGATTGAAATTAAGAGAGTCTTTGAGAAAAGGTGATATGAAAGAGGAAGAAAATGAATTACATCTTTTTAATAAGTTACTTACCGTTATTTTGATTATGAATAATTTGGTAAATATTTTGGCTTCATCCGTTGCAACTTTGTTGGTTGTTGGTCTATTTGAAAATATACTTCCGAGTAGTATTTCTGCACTTTTAAGTACTTTAGTCTTAACCTTTTTTATACTTATCTTTGGTGAAATTACTCCTAAGATATACGCACGACAAAACAATGAGAAAATTTTTAATAAGATGATTAAAGTACTTTTATTCCTTTCAAAAGTTTTTTCTCCTATAATTAAAATGTTAGTGGGAATTTCAAATTTTGTTATAAAGTTAATTGGTGGAAAATTGGTAGAAGAAGCGCCATTTATTACTACTGAAGATATTTTAATGTATGTGGAAGTTGGAATGGAAGAAGGAACTTTACGCCATGAGGAAAGTTTTATGTTAAAAAGGACTTTGGAAATGGAAGAGTCAATGGTTAAAGAAATTATGATTCCCCGAGTGGATATCATAGCAATTGAGGAATCTGAGACATTGGATAAAGTAATGGAGATTATAAAGGAAGAAGAATATTCAAGAATTCCTGTTTATAAAGAAACTATAGATAATATTGTAGGAATTTGTTATGCAAAGGATGTTCTTGTTTTTATTAGTGAGAGAGGAACGGATGTTTCAACCAAAGTAAAGGCAAAAGAGCTTATGAGGGAACCTTTGTTTGTTCCAGAAACAATGAAAGTTTCTGAACTTTTGAAAATTTTTAAGGAACAGAAAATACATATGGCAATAGTGGTAGATGAGTACGGAGGAACAGCAGGTCTTGTAACAATGGAAGATATATTAGAAGAGATTTTTGGTGAAATAATGGATGAATATGATCAAAATGAAAATATTGGTATAAAAAGGCTTGAAAATGGGGCGTATATAGTTGATGCGACAGTGCCAATAAATGATTTGGAAAGGGAATTGGGCGTTGACTTTCCTGAAACGGATTACGAAACACTGGCCGGTTATATATTAGAGCATCTTCAAAGAATTCCAAAGGTTGGTGAAGAAATTCTTATCGATGGTTTTTCGTTTAAGATTATTGCAGCATCTAAGAACCGAATTGAAAAAGTTTTAGTAAAGGTGGTGGAAAAAAATGAGTAATAAGTTAATTGCATTGGCAAAAGATGCAATGAGAAGAGCTTATGCACCTTATTCCAATTTTAAGGTAGGAGCAGCACTATTGACAAAAACTGGTAAAGTCTTTACAGGTTCAAATGTGGAAAACGCTTCTTATGGATTAACGTGTTGCGCTGAGCGTATAGCCATTTTTAAAGCTGTAAGTGAAGGTGAAAAAGAATTTGATACATTAGTTGTAGTTGGAGATACAGAAGATCCAATATCACCATGTGGTGCTTGTAGACAGGTTATGGCTGAATTTGGAGACTTCAAAGTTATTTTAGTTGGAAAAAATGGTGCAGTAAAGGAAACAACTGTGGGGGAATTGTTACCCGATTATTTTAAAAAGGAGCATTTGAACAAATGAACAGGGCACAAATTGTCTCCGTGCATTTACATGATTATTTGTATTTTAGAGATATTGATATATTTTTTGATTCAGGACTGAATGTTATAACTGGGGAGACTGGTGTTGGAAAAAGTTTAATATTAGATGTATTTGGGATTTTGTTGGGGATTTCTAATGGAAGAGTGGATAGTTATAACGCAGAGATGGTAATGGATATTCCTGTAGATTATCCTGAATATGACGTTTTTTCCGGAGAGAATGTTTTTTCTATAACAAAGAAAGGGAATAGAACTGTTTTTAAAATTAATGGAAAAGTTTTTCCAAAGAAGGTTGTAAGTAAATTACTCTCAGAATTTATAACTTTGCACAGGCAAAATTCACATATAAAGATTTTAGAACCAAATTTTATTTTAAATTTTCTAGATGAAACTTCAGATAATTTTGAAGATTTGAAGAAATATAGAGAGTATTTTGAAAGATATAAAAAAATTCGAAAATTATTAACCGAAGAATCGTTAAGTGATTTAAGGGAAAACTTGGCGGAATTAGAAGAAAAAATAATTGAAATTGAAAAGATCAGTCCTTCAATAGAAGAAGAAGAGAAGTTGAAGAGAGAATATGATATTGCTTTGAAAGCACAAGAAACTATTGAAAAGTATAATTATATATTAAATTCAAGTGAGGAAATTACGGAAAAGCTCTGGGCAATAAAAAAGATGTTGAGTGAAAAACATGAAGAATCTTTGAATACCGCGTTAGATATAATAGAAACTTTAAAGTTGGATTTGCAGAAAGAAATTGATGAAATAGAAAGCTACGATATAAAGGAACTGGAAGAAAGAATATGGGATTATAACCTTTTAAAGAGAAAGTATGGACCTACAATAGAAGATGTAATAGATAATTATGAGAACTTTATAAAAGATTCTAAAAAATTAAAAGAAAGAATTAAAATTTTAGAAAATTCAAATAATGAACTTGAGCAAGTTTTAAATAAAATGAGGAAATATGCAAGTTTGTTGTCGGAAAGTAGAAAAAATGCTGCAAAGAAAGTTTTGGAAAGGTTTTATAGACATTCAAGAGATTTGAATTTGTCTTTTGAATTGAAATTTCAATTTGAAGCCGTAGATTTTAATTATTTTGGAATGGATAAAGTAGAATTACTTGGTAATGCAATAAAGGGAGAAAAATTAAAACCGGTAAAGAGTATAGCATCGGGTGGAGAGTTATCGAGGCTTATGCTTGCTTTGGAACTTTCTGTTGTTTCAGAGGGAATTTTGATTTTTGACGAAATTGATGCGGGAATTAGTGGTATTACTGGGAATAAACTTGCAGAGAAGTTGAAAGAAGTTTCTAAAAATTATCAAGTAATTGTAGTGACACACTTACCACAAATTGCAATTAAGGCTGATAAACACTTTGTTGTGAATAAAACAGATAACGGAGGGAAAATTTGTGAATTGGATGAAGAAAAAAGAGCGCAAGAGATAAAAAGAATGTTAGGTTCCGATACTGTTTTAAAGTTTATTGAGGAGTGATGTTCGTGAAGAAAGTATTTATTTTATTTTTTCTACTTTTATTGTTTTTTGGGTGTAATAATACCGATGAAAATTGTATTTTTATTGGAAAAAATAAAATTTGTCTACAACCTAATGATGAAATTATCAGTATAAATACAGGATATTATAATGTTTTACTTAAGAATAGTGACTTGTTATATTTTGAAGGAATTTCTCAAACTGGTGGGATTGATTTGGAAAAAGCATTAATTTTGGCTAGAATAGATGCAGCTTTAAAAATGAAAGATTTTTTAGGAATAGATATTAAGTCGGAAAATGGAGAAATCACCTTAAATTATGGTGATATAAAGCATCTATCGTATGACTTAATCTATCTTTTGAATAGATCTTTGGAATATATTGTTTTTAGAAGAAATCGCGGAAATTTTTATGAAATACATACAATTTTATTTTTTATTCCATCTTTAAAGAGATTTGTCCCTATATATGAGGATGATTTTTCAAGAAAGATTTGGAAATTAAGTAATCATTTTTAGAAAGTCTTCTTCCGATAGAATTTTTACACCTAACTGTTGTGCTTTTTTTAACTTTGAGCCTGGATTTTCACCGACTATCAGGTAGTTTGTTTTGGTACTTACGGAATTTGATACTTTGCCACCGTTTAATTCTATTAGTTCTATAGCTTTATCCCTTGAGAGAGAGTTTAATTTACCTGTAATTACAAATGTTAGTCCTTTTAATATATCCGATTTTTTCATTTCCTTTTCTTCAAGATTTACTTCAGCCTTTTTCAATTTTTCAATAATTTCTTTTGTTTTTTCGTTTTTAAAATAATTTATTATACTTTTGGCAATTTCAGGACCTATATTTTCAATTTCAACTAGCTCTTCATAGGAAGCATTGGATAGGTTTTCTAAGCTTTTAAATCTTTTTGCTAGTATTTTTGCAGTTTTTTCACCAACTAATGGTATGCCAAGACCAATAATGACTCTGTTTAGTGGAGTATGTTTTGCTTTATTTATTTGTTCTAGAATTTTTGCGATGGATTTTTGACCTAATCCGCTTATTTGTGCTAGCTCAAAGGGAGTTAGGTAAAATATATCGGCTACATCATCTACCAATTTTGCGTCAACTATTTTATCGATAATTTTTTCACCGATACCAGAAATATCAAAAGCAGATTTAGATACAAATATTTCTAAATGTCTTTTAAGTTTCTGAGGACAATGCGGATTGAGACATCTAATGGCGGTTTCATCATCAGATAATTTTCCAATTTCGCCATTGCAAATGGGACATTTTTTTGGAATTTCAATATCTTTTTCGGAACCTGTTCTTTTTTCTTTGATTATGCTTACAACTTGTGGAATTATACCTCCCGCTTTTTCAACGAGGACGTGATCACCGATTTTAATGTCTTTTTCTCTTATGTAATCAAAGTTATGTAATGATGCGCGTTTTACGATGCTGCCATCTAAATCTATTGGTTCAAAGATTGCAACAGGAGTAATAACTCCGCTTTTTCCAACGTTTAATTCTACGTCTAATATTTTGGTTTCTTTTTGAATAGCAGGGAATTTAAAAGCAATAGCCCATCTTGGTGATTTTGTGGTTTCTCCCAAAATTTTTTGATACTCAAAGTTATTAACCTTTATTACCAATCCATCGATCCAATAATCTAATTTTTTCCTACCATCGGTCCATTTTTTCCAAAAATTTACAACACATTCTATATCTTGGCACAGTTTTGAGTGCGGATTAACTTTAAACCCTATTTCTTTCAAGAAGTTTAAAGCTTCCCATTGAGTAGTTAATCCGTATTTTTCAGGATTTACTATATGATAAATAAATGAATCAAGGTTTCTTCTTGCAACAATTGAAGAATTCAATTGGCGAATTGTCCCAGCTGCTGCATTACGTGGATTTGCAAAAGGTTGCAAACCTTCCTTTTCGGCTGATTTGTTGTATTTTTCAAATTCTTTAATAGGCATATAAATTTCGCCTCGAACTTCTATATCAATATTTTTGAATAATCGCAAAGGTATTGATTTTATTTTTTTTACATTTTCTGAAATGTCATCGCCAATTATTCCATTGCCACGACTGATTGCGGTTTTAAAATACCCATTTTCATACCTTATTGCAACGGAAATACCATCTATTTTTAATTCACATACATATTGTACTATGCTTGTCTTTAACATTTTTTTTATTCTATTATCAAATTCTCTCATTTCTAGTTCGTTGTATGTATTGTCCAAACTTAGCATGGGAATTGAATGTTCCACTTTTTTAAATCCTTGAATTAATCCTCCTCCCACTTTTTGTGTTGGAGAATTTGATGAATAGTATTCCGGATATTTTTTTTCTAGATCTATTAATTTTTTTAAAAGTTTGTCGTATTCTTCATCACTTATTACCGGATCGGCCAAAACATAATATCTGTAATTATGATATTCAATTTCTTTTCGTAATTTTTCAATTTCATCTTTGATTTTATCCATATTACTTTCCTCCAAATTATTTTTGTAAATTTGCAAAAAATTTGATTGTATGATAAAATATTTTTCGGTAATTAATATATTTTTTTGGGGGAGGTATAAATATGATAAACTTTCTTGCTATTTTAGGTGTTATATTTTTAATAATTTTAGGGATTTTATTTTTTCCGTTTTTATCTCCTATTTTATCTATAGTTCTTGGCGTTCTTTTAATTGTTTTGATTTTTATTGGATTAGTAACAATAGTACTTCCAGTAGTTCTTGTTTTAATAGCAATTGCTCTTATCGTAAAAGGTGTCAGATATTTAACAAACAAAAGGTGAGGCTTATGCCTCACTTATTTCAAAATCAATTTGCATTCTAGTTTTGTTAGCATTTACAACTTTTGCCCTTAATTTATCTCCTATTTTGTACACTTTCCCTGTATGTTGACCAATCAAGATACTTTTTTCGGGATCGTATAAGAAATAATCATCCAGTGTAGAAATATGGATTAATCCTGATATGTTTTTATCTATTATTTCTACGAACATTCCAAATTTTGTGACGGAAGTCACAACTACATCGAAAACTTCACCAATGTGATTTGATATATAGTCAATTTTTTTCAAGGCAATATAATCCCACTCAGCTTCATCTGCTATTCTCTCTCTTTTACTTGAATGTATGGCAACTTTTGATAGATTCTCATTTAATTTTTTGAGTTGCTTTTTTGATATTTTTTTGTTGTCAGTTAAGAATTTTTTAATAAGTCTGTGGACAATAAGATCTGGATATCTCCTTATCGGAGAGGTAAAATGTGTGTATGCATATGAGGCAAGTCCAAAATGTCCAATGTTTGTAGCTGAATAGATTGCACGTTTCATTGAACGGACAAGGAGTTTTTCTATACTCCCCCTTAATGGATGTCCTTCGGTTTTTTCGAGTAATGTTTGTAATACTTTGGGTTGTATCTTTTTTGGAACTTTAAATTCTATCCCTAAAGCTGCTAAATAATTTTTTAATTGGATAATTGTATCTGGATCAGGTTGTTCATGTACTCTATATACAAATGGCAAATCAAGATGATGAAAAATTTCTGCGATGGTTTCATTTGCTTTTATCATAAATTCTTCTATGATAACCTCTGCTTCTCCCCTTTTCCTTGGGATAATATCGACTGCGTGCCCTTTTTCATCTAGAATGATCTTAACTTCTCCACCTTCTATGTCTAAAATTGCCCCTCTTTCTTTTCGAGCTTTTCTTAAAATATCTTTTAATTCCTTCATTAGCAATAATTCTTTTCTTAAGTCTCCAATCTTTTTTATTGCTTCTTCTTTTCCTTCAAAAAGAGCGTTTACATCGTCGTATACAAGTCTTCTATTGCTTCTTATTACTCCCTTTGTAACTTCAAAATCAACTACTTTACCATCTTTGTTGATTTCCATTGTTAACGACATTACCAAACGATCTTCACCTTGAACCAAACTACAAATTCCATGTGATAATTTAAAAGGTAACATTGGAATGACTCTATCGATTAAATAAATACTTGTTCCGCGTTTAAACGCTTCTTTGTCTAGAAAGCTATCTTTTTTTACATAGTGTGAAACATCTGCAATATGTACTCCAAGTAGGTAGTTTCCATTTTTTAATTTTTTTACACTTACAGCATCATCAAAATCCTTTGCATCTGGTCCATCAATTGTTACTACTAATTCATTTCTAAAATCTTTTCTATTTTTAATGTCTCTTGAAAAGACTTTATCAGGAATTTTTGATGCTTCTTGCATAACTTCGTTTGGAAAAGATATATTTATATCGTGTTTTACGATTACAGTTGGAAAATCAGTTGCAGGATCATCGGCATAACCTAATACTTCTACAATTTTTGCAACGGGATTTTTCGTAGGGGTAGGATATTTTAAAATCTTCCCTACTACTTTTTGACCAGGTTTTGCATTATTGAAAAATTCTATGGGGATATAAAAATCATATTGAATTTTTGGATCATCTGGGATTAAAAATGCAGCTCTTCCAATAGGTTGAAATGTTCCCACTACCTTTTTTAACCCGTGATCAATTATTTTTATTACTCTTCCTTCAGGTATGTCATACCATTTTCCCTCTATTTCTACTATTACCTTGTCTTTATGTATAGCTCTTCCTGCTTTTTCGGCGGGAATAGCAATTTCTTCTCCGGATTCTGTCCAAACAAATGCCATTGT
Source organism: Thermosipho sp. 1244 (assembly GCF_018588215.1). Classification (NCBI taxonomy): domain Bacteria; kingdom Thermotogati; phylum Thermotogota; class Thermotogae; order Thermotogales; family Fervidobacteriaceae; genus Thermosipho; species Thermosipho sp. 1244. The sequence continues at coordinate 28,183 of NZ_LNGA01000012.1, read as the reverse complement.
ACCATTTCTTGTGAATTCTATAGTACCAATGACCATATTTTTGCTTATTGGTTTGTATCTTCCTTTACTGTCTTTGAATAATTTTCCTTCGTATAAAAGATCATTTAGTATTTTTCTTAGTTCTTTTTTTTCGGTTTTATTTTTTAAGCCTAGTGCTTTATATAATTCTTTTTGAAGCATAGGTTTATAATTTTTTGAATTTATAAAATTTAATACTTTTCTTTTGGTAATCATTTCTTCACTCCTTTATCTTTCTAATGATTGAAACATAAAATGGTGTTAGAGTTTCATCTGGATAAAATAGCGCTCCATAGCCATCCCATATATATTTTATCCCAAATTGTTCTAATTGGTTTCTTATATCCAAAAATTCACCGAGAGATTTTAGTTGATTTACAGTATTTTTGTTTTCCTCGATAGTTACTGTACATGTAGAATAAACCATTAATCCATGTTTTTTTAGATTTTTCCATAAATTTGATATGATCTTTTGTTGAATTTTAGAAAGTTTCTGGAAATTTTCCTTAGATTGTCTTCTTAAAACCTCTGGATTTCTTCTTGCTGTTCCTAGACTGCTGCAGGGTACATCAACAAAGATTTTATCAAAAAAATCATTTAATTTTATTTTTTGAGCATCGCAATTTAAGATTTTTTTTGGTTTTAGATTTAATCTTTTGAATTGTTCTTCTGTGATTTTTATCCTTTCTTTTTCGATATCGTTTACATATAAGTTTACATCTTGCAGTTCTAAAATATGTGTGGCTTTTCCACCTGGAGCAGCACATGCATCTAAAACATATTCATCTTTTTTGAAATCTACAAGTAAAGGTATTATCTGTGATGATTCACTTTGGTATGTAATTAGACCTTTCTTGTATTCTTCAAATTCCCATGGATTTGTTTCAATTTTTTCAAAGACTATTCCTACAGGAGAATGGGTGGTAAATGATGAATTGCTTATTTTTATATTGTCTCTTTCTATCTTTCTAATATTTACCCTTGCAGTAGTTTTGATGGGTTTTTGATTTAATTCTAACATTTTAATTATATAATCTGTTGGCAAAAAACTTTTCCAATATTCAACTAACCATTTTGGATGGGAGAATTTTAAGTGTATTTCTTTTGGTTCTATATATCCAATTTTTGATATTTTTCTTAAAACAGCATTGACAAGTCCTTTGAATGACTTTTTTTCAACTAAATCTACCATTTCATTTACAATTAAATAATTCGGTTTATTTGTGAATAATATTTGAAAAGTTCCCATTCTTAAGATAGTTCGAATTGACGGAGGTATCTCTTTGTTTTTCAAAAAAGAATTTATTACCCAATCTAGATAATCTTGATATCTTAAAACGCCAAATATCAAGTTTTTAAAAAAAGCTTTCTCCTCCACATAGGAGAAAGCACTATAAAATTCAGTGGAGAATATTCCCGACTTAAACTTTTTTCTTAATAGTCTGTATGCAATGATTAAATCACTTTTCAATCTCTGTTTCCTCCTAGAAATCCTGCAATTAGCAACATTCTTAAAAGTTGTAAAAATGCCATTAGCGTACTTGCAATATAAGTCATAGCTGCTGCACCTAGTACACTTTTTACACCAGATAGTTCATTTTTTGGCATCATTAAGTTGCTTTCCAAAATCTTAATGGCCCTTCTGCTTGCGTCAAATTCTACAGGAAGAGTAATTAATGAGAATATAACTGCTAATGAGAATAAGAGAATTCCAATTCTTACCAATGCTATGTTCATAAAGATAAATCCAAGTATAAATAAGATCCATGAAAGATTTGAAGAAAAGGATACAACTGGAGCAATACTATTTCTCAAAATTAATGGCACATATTTTCTTGCGTGTTGGATTGCATGACCAATTTCATGTGCAACTACTCCGAGTGCAGCTACAGAATTTGAATTGTATGTGGCATCGGATAGTCTAACAACTTTTTTTATTGGATCATAGTGATCTGTTAAATTTCCAGGAACTCTTTCTACTTTTACATTATAAATTCCTGAAGATTCCAACATAAATTTTGCAAGTTCAGCACCTGTCATATTTAGGCTAGATGGAATTCTAGAGTATTTTGAAAATCTTTCTTGAACGTACATTTGCGCAATAAGTGCCAAAAGGATACCAGGTATTAGAATTATAAAGGTTGGGTCAAAGAAAAACACCTTTTCACCTCCAATTTATTGTATAGCCCACTCCTCTAATAGTTTTTATTAAATCCGGTGATATTTTTTTTCTTAGATAGTTTATATATACTTCAACTATATTTTCAGAACCTTCATACGAAATTCCCCAGACTGCGTTTAAAATTTCTTCTTTTGGAACTGTTCTATTTGAATTTTTAACAAGATAAAAAAGTAAATCAAACTCTGTTTTAGAAAGATTTACAGGTTTTGATTTGTGTAATACTTCTCGCTTTTGTAAATTTATTTTTAGTTCTCCTATGTTAATTTCTTTTTCAAAAGTTATTCCTTTTCTCCTTGCAAGTGCTTTGGTTCTTGCAAACAATTCTTCAAAATCGAAAGGTTTTACTACATAATCGTCTGCACCACTTTCGAATCCTTCTAATTTATCTTTTTTTTGAGAAAGAGCTGTTAGCATTATTATACCAGCTGTTGGATCCATTTTTCTTATTTTTTTGGCAACTTCTGTACCATCTATATCTGGCAGCATAACGTCCAAAATTACGACATCAGGTTTGAATTTATCATACAAAAGTATGGCATCTTCACCAAATTCACAAGTTTCAACTGTACAATTTTCGTGTTTATATTCTAATTCTAATAATCTTCTTAATTTTTCATCATCTTCAACTATTAGTATTTTCATTTTTTCTAAACACCTCGTATAGTAGTATTCCAGCACTTACAGATACATTTAAAGATTCCACTTTATTTTTCATGGGAATTGAAATTAAATCGTCACATTTATTTTTTACATTTTCTCTAATACCACTTCCTTCGTTTCCCAATACTAAAGCCACGGGTTTTTTTAGATCTACTTTATGATACGCTTTTCCTTCCATTGCAGCACCATATACCCATACACCTAACTTTTTTATTTTTTCTATAAATCTTGAGAGGTTTGTTACTTGAACTATATTTGTTTTAAATATTGTCCCTACAGAAACTTTCACGACAGCTGGTGTTACCTTTACTGAGTTGTTTTTTGGGATTACTATTGCATCAACACCAGTTGCAACAGAAGTCCTAATGATTGCACCAAAATTATGTGGATCTTGTATTTGATCTAGAATAACAATAAATGGGTTGGTTATTTCTTCAATTATTAATTCATCTTTATATTCAAACTTTCCAATGTCGATTACAACCCCTTGGTGTTTTTTTTCATTTGAAATCCTTTCTAGTATTTTATCATTAGCTATTGTATATGGCATGTTTTTTTGTTTGACACTTTCGATTAATTTTTCTAAATCTCTTGATTTTGAATTTGAAAAGTAAACCATTTTTACAGATACATCATTTTCCAATATTTCTTTTAGAACATTTCTACCATACACTTTCACTTTTTTGACTCCTTCCAATATTGTTCTAGTTCGTTAATTGATAGATCCTCCATTTTTCCTCCATCCTTTTCGATTAATTCTTCCATCTTTTTAAACCTATTTACAAATTTTTGTGTTGCGTTTCTTAATGAGACTTCTGGATCAACTTTTAAAAATCTTGAAAGATTTACTATTGAAAATAATAAATCACCAAATTCTTCTTCTATTTCATTTGCGTTTTTGGAGTTTTTAAGTTCTTCAAGTTCTTCGTATACTTTTTCGTATACATCTTCTATATTATCCCAGTCAAAACCAACGTTTGCAGCGTTTTCTTGTATTCTTCTTGCAAGTGAAAGGGCAGGGAGTGAATTGTTTACTTTTCCAATTTTTGAGAAGTGTTTTTCTCCCTTTTCAAGTGCTTTTATTTTTTCCCAGCGTTCATATGAAAAATCTTTTTCGTTTCCAAAGACATGTGGATGCCTTCTAATTAATTTGTTAATCAGAGTGTTGATTATATCTTCGATTGTAAATTCTTTTTTTTCTTTTCCAATTTGTGCATGAAAGATTACTTGTAAGAGAATATCCCCTAATTCTTCAACCATATTTTCGTAATTTTGATTTTTAACTTCTTCAACAAATTCGTAGGTTTCTTCAATTAAATATGGAATTAGAGATTCATGGGTTTGTTTTCTATCCCACGAACAACCATTTGTTCCCCTAAGGGTTTCCATAATTTGGAGTAATTCTTCAAACTTTTCACCTATTTTTCCCATAATTACCTCCCAAAATGTATTCAAGCCAATATCTTTTTATAAACAAAAGAGAAGGAATAGCTATTAGTATTCCTATGAATCCAAGTATATCCCCAAAAATGAGCAGAGAAATTATTAATATAAACCAATGTATGTTAAAATTCTCGCTTTGGATTTTGGGGGCAAATACCCAACTTTCTAATTGATTTGCCAATACCAAAATTAAGATACTAATTATTATACCTTTTATACCTAATGATGAATATCCAAGCATTAACATGGGAATTGATACAATTACAACTCCTAGAAACGGTATAAAATCCGTTATAAATGAAATTACTCCAAGAAAAAACGCCCCCTTAATTTTAAAGACCCATGCAAGAATTCCAACTATAAGCCCTACAAGCATTGCAATAATTACCTGTCCACTTACAAATTTTTCAAAGTCTTTGTAAAATTTCTTTATAAAATTGTATCCTTTTTCTGGATCTTTTATGAAAAAATTTTTTACGCGTTTTTTTAAATATTCTTTTAAATTTGCAACTGCAACTGTGGTGATTGTTATTAAAATTACCATTGTTATTAAAGATGGAGTAAAACTGATGATTTTATTAAAAATATTTAACGCGAAATTTGAAATTTGTCGATTAGAGTTGTTTATAAAATCTAGGAGCCATTTTGGAAGTGTTGTATTGTTTGGAATAGAAAGTTTGGTTAATTCTGAAAATATTTTTTTCCCCTCTAAGAAGATTATTGGAAAAAAATTTATAGAAGAGTAAAAAATCAAAGATAAGAGTAATGAGTACGAGATAACCTTTGAAAGTTTTGGATTTAACTTTCTTGAAAGATATTTTGCAGGAACGTCAAGTACAATAGAAATATAAAAACCAATTACTACTGCTCCTAAAACAAATGGTGAAATTTTTAATATGATTAGGAATATAACGAAATAAAATAAGAGTATAAAACTATCTAACATTTCTTTCACCATCTTTTTTTTTGAATTTGTTAAGAAATTTATTGATAATTGATTCTTTTTGATTTATTTTAGAGACATGTGTAAATTTATTTTGCTTATCTTTTAAAAATTTGACAAATAGGTTTAAGATTGCTCGATTAGCATCTACTTTTGGATATAGTATTCTTCCAATACCTTCGATTGCATTTTCTAAAGTAAGGTCAATGTTGGATAAAATTTCTTTTTTTAATATAAGAATTCTGTTTTTGACATGATACTTTTTATTTTTTGTTTCCAACATATTTGTTGATATTTTTATTTCTAATTCTACTGCTAAGTCTTTGAGTAGTTTTTCGACTATTTTTAAGTTTTCTCTTTCTACATCGGTTAGCTGATCTTTATTTATGTAGGCAAATTCAAAATTTTTTGAGTATTTTTCAAGAAAAACATTAATAGTGTTTATATTTTTTCCTAAAAAATCTTTTTCACTTTCTACTATATCTTTTATGTTTTGCGAAATATAAACTGGTTTATATCCACTTTCAATTGCCGTATCTATTAAGTAATAATATTTTACATAGTCACTTTTTGTTATAAACAAGTATTTGTTGAGGGCATTAAGCAATTTTACCGCGTGTAATTGTACATCTTTCCAGTTTATCTCATCATGTGCTTGTCCTCCATCAAGTTTTTCTAAATCTTTTGCGAGGTACATTGCAATTTCCGCTTTTTCGCAATTTAATAAGATAGTCTTTATCTTATGAACATACGCTGTTCTTTTAAATGGCAATTCTAATTTTTCGATTTTTTTTATAATAGTTTTTGTTGGTTTTTTTATATTATAGCTAAATAGAAAATTCTTTTCTGTGGCAACTAAAAAACCATTTATATAAATTTTTGAATTGTTATTTTCGTTTAGAAAGACTTCACCTTCGCTGTTTGACTCTAGTACCGTTACGTTATTTAAAAACATAGATTTTAACTTGTCGAGCGATTCATCTGGAATATTATAAAATAAAATTGTTGCATTTTCAATTACAGGGGAATCAATCTTATTATCTGCTTTTAATATTTTAAAATCGACATCTTTAAGAAATTTAGTAACTATGCGATCTGCAGAGAATAGTATTTCATTTTTGTTAAATTTAACTTTGTATTTTGAGATTATAGCAAGGTTTGCAAGTGAGAATACAAGCAACTTTTCTGTTTTGGAAAAATCAAACATAAAATCCCCCCTAGATTCAAAATAAATTATACCATAACTGTGGTATAATAAAATTACGAAGAATTATGTGGAGGTGATATTATGAGAAAATTTTTAATTACGTTATTAATTTTTACGTTTACATTGTTTGTATTTTCAAATATTCCTCTTAGTATTGGTACAATTGAAAAAAATAATGAAAAGTATTTTGTGTATGAATTAACCCCTGAATTTTCTTTTGGACCTTTGACTTTGGGAATTGGATTTACAGCTTATGCCACTGATGTAGTTTATGGAGAGTTTTATTATGGAATTCCTTCTTCTACACCGAGTACTAACATAATTAATGCATTTGTTTTAAATACTCTGGGAATAAAAACGGATAATTTTGAGTTTAGGTACGGTTTAGTTAAACCTACTACTTTGGCTTTAGGGTTTAATATGAGGAAGTACATTAACAAAAATACTAGGGCATTTGATTTAAAATTTAATTTATCTGATTTTGGGCTTTATACACATATACCATACGAGATTACCAAATTTGTACCTTTTGAAGTTTTACAATCTGATACTGTATTTTTTGGTGACTTTGTGTATAAAGCAGGATTTGTGGAATTACAAGTATACGGTATAACTGACACTGAGGCAACGGATACTTTTGTAATTGACAATTCTACACCTGTTAAATATGCAGGTGGTGTTGCAATATACGTACCATTAGTTAATGTTGTAAAATTGGGAGTTGAATTTGCTTTACAATCAGATGAGAGTTTTTCTTCTATAGGAAATGGTGTCTTTGTAGGAGTTTATGGAGATTTTGGAGTTTTAGAGCCAGTTGGTGGAGTATATTATTTTAGAAATGGCTATGTTCCATTTTTGTTTGATAAAAACTATAATTATTTAAAATCAAATCAAAGTTTAGATGGTTTAGAAAATTTAGAGGATAGATCTGGATATTTGTTAGGTATGTCAGTGGATTTGATGCCATATGGTAATGGTGAATTTTACGTTTATGGTACTTTAGATGGTGTTACACCAGTTGCTGAGGGAAACGTAAGAATTATATTACCAGAAATAGCTAGCTTTCCGGGATTGTTTGTTGATGGATATTATTACGATTCCACACCATTTGAGAATGGTTTCTTAGATGAAAATACAGAAGTATATTTAAAAATTTCATATCCTATACTCGGTGAAAGTTTCGTTGCGGGAATTGTTTATAGCTGGGAAGAAAACGAATGGACAAAGAGTTTGTTTATAGGTGGATTGACGGCGTTTTAAGAAAAAGACCTCTCTGATAAATCAGAGAGGTCTTTTTTTATTTTTTGTGAAATTTAATAGAAATGGCTGTATTATCAGTGTAAAGTAAAGACCGGTAGATATACCAAGTATTAACAATAACGCTATTGATTTGAAAAGTTTTAAAGAAGAGAAAAGTAGAACGGAAAATCCCAGTATCAATCCTATACCATTTGCAAGAATTGGAGGACCGACGTTTATTATCGACTGTTTTGAAGATTTTGTTAAATTTCTGTCATTTGCAAGATGTATCGAATAGTCGATAACTAAGCCCATTAAAATACTAGAAGTTATGGATGTTGAAATATCTAGGTTAATTTTAAAAATTGCCATAAAGATAAAATTGAAAATTGTGGTAAAGCTTATTGGGATTATTACACTTAAGGTTATTTTGATTGATTTAAAAGTAATTAAAACCATGAGAAAGATTATGATACTTGCAAATAAGATAGTCTGTAATTGTGCATTTAATATACTGTTATTTATATCATGCCATATTAAAGAAGAACCGGCCACATAGAAGTTATCATAAGGTATGTATTTTTTTATTAATTTGACTACTTTGTCGACGTTGTTATAACCATCTTGAGTTAGGTAGATTAATAATCTGATCTTATTTTTATTGGCAATGTAATATTTTAAAACGGGATTTGTCTTTGAAAAATTGTATAGTAGTGGTATAGGAATATTGAGTGGAAAATTGACATTGGAGATAAGTTCAGCCTTTTCAAGTTCTCTTGTAAATTTCTTTAATTTTGTATTGTCAGAGGCAAGGAATACTTTCTCATTTTCTATAACCAATGATATAGGTTCTCTAAAGTTAAAAACATTTTGCATAATTTTTGTTGCCTTTCCAAGTTGTGAGTTTTCTGAAAAATACGACAACATGTCAGATTTTATTGAGATATTTTTAAGAATTAATGGGGAAAATATTATTAAAACAACAAAAGTTATTAGAGAGAAGATAGCAACTTTGTCTCCCAAGTATTTTATACCAAATTTTTCAGGTTCTTTTTTTCCGAGTGATAGAATTAATGGTGAAAGCTCAAAAATTATTATTACATTTATTGCAAGCCCTATAGAGACCAAAACACCTAGTTCTTTAAAAGATTCAATCTTTACAAAAATGAAAGATAAGAATCCAGCAGCGGTTGTTAACATTGAAAACAGAATAGGAGCTAAAATATGAGATTTTGTCTTTTTGAAATCCTTGTTTTTGTAAAAAGAATTATAATAGTGTAAACCATACCCGGAACCTATTATCAAAAGAAATGAAAAAATCATTACAGTTAGCGTATTTAAAGGTCTTCCCGTGAGGAAGAGCATAGCAATTGTTATTAACGTAGAAAGTATGGGAGATAAAAGTATAAATAGTGAAGATTTGAATGATTTTGTTTGGTAGTAAAAAAACAATAGTATTAAAGAGAACATTATAACAGGATAGAAATACATTTGTTTTAGTAATTCTTTAAAAAGATAGCTATCAATAACTGGTTCCCCAAATAAATAAAAGTTTTTAAAGTAATTTGTTACTATGTTTTCAATTTTTGAGATATCTTTTCTTGAATCTACATTTGGTCTGAAAATTACGTTAATTATGCAGTATTTTCCATCTTTGCTTATTAAATTTTGTGCCATTTTGTCTTTTAGAATATCTTTTTGTAGAGTGTTATTTTTTACATAGTTTTGTGATGAAAAATTTGCTTTTGGAATGTTTGTAGGACTTAAGATTGTAGTTATGTTTTTCATTTTTAAGAGAGCTTTTTCTAACTTTATTAATTTTGTTGTTTGTTCACTGTTAAAAAATGTTTTTTCAGAATAAAGTATAACAAAGATTGTGTTACCATCATTAAAGTCTTTGCCAAGTCTTATAAAATTTTTAATATTTTCATTGTTTATTTCTTCTATATTTTGTCCATGTTTAAAACCAGGAAGAAATACTTCTGGACCTGTATATACCTTTCCTTTAAAGATTATTATTAAGATAGATAGTAAAATAACGATAGAAAAAATTATAAGTTTTTTCATAATTTATCACCTTCAAATTTTTCTGCTTCAATAGCAGCATTAATTAAAATATTGTGAAATTTTTTCCATTCATTCATGACTTTTTGTTTTTTTAAATGTTGGACGCATTTTTCATTTTCCTTTGGTTCTAAAAGTAAACATCCACTGGGACGTTTTTCTTTTGTAAGTTTACATCCCCTCTCCGTTAAAAAAGTGCATTCACCGGATATGGAATGATCAAAAACTTGAAATTCTTTTCCTTTTATCGAAGGTCTCACAAAATATTCCTCTTTTTTCTCCCAATCTATGCACCAATTTCCGGATTTGAAAGCATCAATTAGATTTTTGTAAATTTCTTCTTTTGTATTACCAAAGTCATTTGGAAGGGCAAGTCCTGGATAATTCTTGCAACATTTACCTTTGCATTTACTACAAATTTCAAAATTAATATACATCTCTTTCACCTTCTATCATTATTTTATAATCGTCAAATAGAGGCCTTGCACCTTTTATTTTTAGATTATTATTTTTAACGTAGAGGTATTCATTGGTGTTTCCTTTTTCTAAAAAGTTTTTTGGTGGTAGATTGTTTACACTGTAAGTTACTTTTCTATAACCTGGAATTATTTTTAATTCCCTATCATATATCAATGTATAAATTCCGTCGGGGATATTTAGTTTAATTGTGGAGATACCATCACTTGCATATCCGGCAATTGATTTAACATTAATTGCTAATTTTTGATCCCTTGAAAAAGCTATTGAAAGTGGGGCAAGTTGGTTTTCTAATTCGTTATCTGTAAATGGTTTTGAAATACAAAATCCCAAAGTATTGTATTCCATATCGCAGCGTTCCCATGCTTTTTCTTCTTTTATTTCTTCACTAATCTTTTTACCAAATAGTTTATTAGATAATTCCAAAATTTTTTCATTTATTCCATTCCTAATTTCTTTTAATTTAAATAAAAGTTCCCTTCTATTATTTGAAAGATAATCAAAACTTCCAACTTTGATTAAGGATTCAATTACCGAGTAATTTAAATTTGGATTTTTTTGAATAAACTCTTCTAAAGAATTGTATGGAGAGTTTTCAAGTATTTTTCTTTCAAGATTTTCGTTTATACCTTTTATTAAAAATAGAGGGATATAAAAAGTATTTTTATCTTTTCTATTTTCGATATTAGGGGAAGAAATTTTGAATCCCCTTGATTGAATTTCAAAAATTATCTTTTCTATTTTTGAAGTATCGTATTTTAAAAGTATTGTATAAAATTCTTTTGGATAGTGTTTTTTGAAATATGAAAGATAATACGATATATGAGAATATGCAACGGCGTGAGATTTGTTAAATGCATATTCTGAAAATTCTAAAATAATTTCAACTAATTCGTTTACTTCATTTTCGGAGAATTTTTTTAGAAGGTTATTTCTAAATTTTTCCATTAAAGGTTTCATTATGTTTTTATCTTTTTTTGAAACTGCTTTTCTCAAAATGTCTGCTTCTTCGTCGGAAAATTCCGCATAGTTTTTTGCAATTTTCATTATTTGTTCTTGAAATATCAATATTCCATATGTCTCATCAAGTATATCTAATTTGCCTTTTTGATTTTTCCATTTGGCACTTGCCAATTTTTTATCTAGATTAGATTTTAAAGGTCCGGGCCTGTTAAGGGAAATAACTATTGAAAGTTCGTTTATGGATTTTGGTTTAATCAATCTAATAATTTTTTTTGCGATATTACTTTCAAGTTGAAAAATTCCGTTGGTATAGCCTTTAGATATGAAATTGAACGTTTCACTATCCAATTTTGGCTTTCCAAGTACATTTTCAAGTTCAGAAAGAATTGTCAAAGTTTTTAAGCCTAGAATATCAAATTTTATATATCCAATTTTTTGTAAAGAGTCCATATCCCATTCAATTATATTATCTTTTATTGGAAGTTTTAAAGGTGATGTAGATATAATTATGCCTGCAGCGTGAATACTTTTATGAATAGGTAACCCCAAAAGATCATTTAGTTCTAAATAAGATACATTGGTTTCGAATGCAATTTTTTTTAGTGTTTTTAATCCAATATTAGAGAACGTACTTATGTGGTACACATATTTGAATTCTTCTTTAAGTAGTTCTATAAGTTTTTTCCGTTTTTCATCTTCAACATCTAAATCTATATCCGGTGGTTCTTTTCTTCCTTTGTTTAGAAATCTTTCAAATAACAGATTGTATTTTAGAGGGTCAATTTTTGTTATTCCAAGCATGTACGACAGCAAAGAGCCTACAGCACTTCCCCTTCCAGGACCAATTTTAATATTATTTTTTTTTGCAATATTTGTTATTTTGTGGACTGTGTAGAAGTAATCTAAGAAATTTTTGGCTTTTATGATTTCTAACTCATATTTTAATCTTTTTTTATATGTGGGATTTTTGATTTTTTCCGGGTTTATAAAATTTGATGGTGCTTTTGGAAGTGTTTGAAAAGATGTAATTTTGTAATCTGAAACATCTAAATTGCAATAAATTTTTTTTAATACACCTTTTTCGACGGGTAAGATACCCAAGAATTTAGAAAATGTTTCATAGACCTTTCTTTTTCCGGGCAAGTAATATGCAAAATAAACTTGATCTTTATCTATGTAATTAAGATTTAATTTTTGAAAAGAATTGTTGGAATATGCATTAAATAACGAATACAACTCATCCGTGTTTTTCGCATAAAATACCTTGTCATTGTATGGATACGCAATTATAGGTTTAATGTGGTATTTTTTGCAAGTTTCTATAAATTTTACAGTTGCATGAAAGTTATTATCACACAATACCAAAACCTTTGCCTCTTGACTTGAAGCATATCTTACAGTGTCTTCAATTTTTAGAATAGATCCTTTAAAAGAATAAGGAGAAACTATTGCGGTGATCATTTTCCCCTTAATTGGTTGCTCAGATTTTCAAGATCAGGATTTTTGAAAATACCATAGCCCATTATTAAAATGTTCGCACCAGCGGATACTACAACATCGGCATTTGAGGAGTTTACCCCACCATCTACTGCAATTGAATAGTTCATTCCGTATTTTTGTTTCCAGTTGTTTAGAGTTTTAATTTTTTCGATAGATTTTGCTATAAATTTTTGACCGGAAAACCCTGGGTTTACACTCATTACCAGTACGCCATCCACATAAGGAATAACTTCTTCTATTAATACAAGGGGAGTTCCTGGATTTAGTGTGACAAAGGCCTCGATGTTATTTTCTTTTATTTTTGTAATTGCCCTATGGATGTGCACAGTGCTTTCAATGTGGACTGTGATTCTTTGAATATCGAAATCTAATAGTTTATCAATGTGAAATTCTGGATTTGTAACCATTAAATGTACGTCTATGGGTAAATTCGTAATATTTTTAACTGCTTTGAGCAATGGAAAACCAAAGGTTAAATTTGGAACAAAATGACCGTCCATAACGTCTATATGGAGTTCGTCAATGTAATTTTCCACTCTTTTTATTTCAGACTTCAAATTTGAAAAATCTGCCGCAAGGATTGAACCACTTAATTTAGTCATTTTTCATTCCCCCTAACAAATTTATGTTATAATAATTATAACACGAGGAGGTGGAAATAGTGAAGGAAAAAATTTTGCAAACAGTTGAATATATTAGAGCAAAAGTTGATTTTAAACCGGATATAGGATTAATTTTAGGATCCGGTCTTGGTTTTTTAGCGGATAAAATAGAAGATTCAAATGAAATAGCATATGAAGAAATTCCAAATTTTCCACATTCTACGGTTGCAGGTCATGAAGGAAAATTGGTTTTTGGTAAATTATCCGGGAAACGTGTAGTTGTACTAAAGGGAAGGTTCCATTTGTATGAAGGATGGTCTCCTGAAGTAATAAAATTTGTGATTTATGTTTTAAACAAATTAGGTGTAAAGAAATTAATAATTACAAACGCAGCAGGAGGAATAAATAAGTTATTAAAACCTGGAGATATTGTTTTGGTAAAAGATATTATCAATTTCCAATTTAAAAATCCGTTGCGTGGTCCAAATTACGAAGAGTTTGGACCGAGATTTCCAGATATGTCGACTATTTTAGATAAAGAATGGGCTGAAAGGTTAAAAGAAAGTTTTGATTTGCCACAAGGAGTTTATATGGCCGTTTTAGGCCCAAGCTATGAAACACCTGCTGAGATAAGAGGATTTAGAAAATTAGGGGCTGATGTAGTGGGAATGTCAACGGTTCCTGAAATAATTGCTGCAAAGCACTGTGGAATAGATTGTCTTGTGTTGTCTTGTGTAACAAATATGGCAGCAGGTGTTTTGGATCAGCCATTATCACATAAAGAAGTTGTAGAAGTTGCAAATAGAGTAAAAGATAAATTCTCAAAAATAGTTTTAAAGTCTTTGGAGGTGGCTTGATTGGTTGCGAATGAGTTTTTGAATATTGTTGGAACCTTAAATGAAGCAAAAAAAATAGTTGTAATTGGTCATATAATGCCAGATGGTGATGATATAAGCTCAGTGTTATCTCTTTCATTAGGGCTAAAAAAATTAGGGAAAGAAATTCTATCTTCAATTGATTGGAAAATTCCAGGTTATTTTCACGAGATTGATGAAGTAAAGTATATTAGAAATTATGATGAAATAGATATATATGGGTTTAATCCAGATGTTATAGTAGTAGTTGATGCCTCTAGTCCGGATAGAGTTGGAAGATTTTCAGAAGTGTTAAAAGATTTTAAAGTCATAGTTATTGATCATCATGCTACTAACACTTATTTTGGAGATATAAATTGGGTGGATCCTTCTTTTGGAGCTACTGCCCAAATGGTTTTAAGGATTAACAAGGAACTTCAAGTTGAATATGATGAAAAACTTGCATTAGTAAATTTAATGGGAATAGAAACTGATACGGGATTTTTTAGATATTCAAATGCAGATGAAAGGGTTTTTAATGATGCGGCATATTTGATCTCACTAGGTGCAAGACCTGATGTTATTGCAAGAATGATATTGGAAAACAAAAGACTTGAACAGTTTAAATTATTATCTAGAATGATTGATAATTTAAGAGTAGAATGTGATGGAAAAGTTGCATATTCGTTTTTATCAAAAGAAGATTATGAAGAGTTCAATTGTACTGATGAAGATAGTGGAGGATTTGTGAGTGAGATCAGGGCTATTAAAGGAGTAGAAATTGCCATATTTTTCTATGAATATGTAAAGGGAGAAATTCATATAAGTTTTCGGTCGAAAGAGTGGTTTGATGTAAGCAAGATTGCGTTTTCCCTCGGGGGAGGAGGCCATCCAAGGGCGGCTGGTGTGACCATGAATGGGAATATAGAAGATATAATTAAGGAGGTAATTAAGTTAACTAAGGCTACTTTTTCATCGCAAAGGTAGCCAAGTAATTTCCAAGGGGGAAATATATGAAAATTTTGAAATTTTTTAGAAAGACTTATAATGGAGAGGAATATATTATTGAAGAAGAAGGAAATATAAAAAGAATGAAAGTTATAGACAAAGATTTAGTTGGGAATTTTATGGAATTTTCCAACTATTTGAGTTTGTTAAATTATGTAATGGTTTTTTTAAAGCCTGAAAGATACGAAATAGAAAATGAAAAAGTAGTTTTGTATTTTGCATATAACAATGAGCAACCCGTTGAAATTGAAAATCTCTCTTTAAGCTCTAAGAGAGCGCTTTTTTTGATTTTGCTAAATTTGCTTCAAGAAATTTATCATATACCAAATTTATTTTTTCCAATTTTTTCTGTTGACGATATTTTGTTACAGGAAAATACTTTTGTTGTACAGCCACCAATTTGGTTATCCAGAAACATGGTTCCTGAGATAAAAGACAGAGTTTTTGTTGCACCTGAATTTTTGAAAAAACAGCAAATTGTTGAAAAATCTACGGTTTACGTTATTGGAAAATTTTTAGAAAAACTAAACTTGGAAAATGCCGAGATAAATAAAGTAATAAAAGAAATGGTAAGTGAGGATGTTACCAAAAGAAATTTTCATTTTGGAATGCCCAGTGTTTATAAGAGTTTCTTGGAAATGAATTTTGTTGTTCCTACTATCCAAAGACCTGAACTTGATGTTATTTTAAAAGTTGTAGATTATCCTGAAAGATTTATTGGAGTAGTAGGAGAACAAAGAATGGGTAAAACCACCTTAATTAATATATTGCAAGACAGGTTTATGGTGGAAGGGAAAAATGTTATCCGTGCAAATAATATTAAACAATTTGGATTGCAACTTTTGCAATTGGCAGCAGATAAAGGTTCAGAAAATGTACTGAGTGAGATCAGTGATATTATAAAAAATGGCGGGAAAGTAGATACGCTTGTACCCTTAGTTGGAAGTGTAATGGAAGAATTTGATCAGATTATAATATTAGTTGATGATTATCAAGAAAAATTCGATAATTTTAAAGTTTTTTTGAAAGAATTATCTAAGTTGAGTTTTTCTGGAAATCATAAGATTGTAGCTTTTTCGACGGAAAAATTTGAAGATTTTGAAAAAGTAATAACGTTGAATCCTTTTAGTGTAGAAAAGGTAAGAGAATTAGTGGAAAAATCATTTGGGAAAATTGAGAAGTTAGATATTTTGGTTGATTTTTTGCATAAGGTAAGTAGTGGACTTCCTGGAATCTTAGTTGAAGTTTTGGGTTCCCTTGTTGAGAAAAAAATATTAAGAAGAGATATAGAAAAAAATTGTTGGATTTGCGATTTTGAAAGACTAGAAAATTTTAGTTTTGAAAATATTTTTGATGTTCTATCTACGCTAAATGCAAAAGATGTATATTCTTTGAGGTGTTTATCTGTTTTGGGACAGAAGTTTACTGTAGAAGAAATAAAATTACTTGAGAAAATATTAAATAAAGATTTTTCGAAAATTATAGAGTTATCTGAAAAAAAGGGAATTTTGTATAGAGAGTATTCTATTTGGAGATTTACACTGAAACAATATTGGCAGAAGTTGTATTCTCAGGCGGAAAGAAAAAAAGAAATTCATCAAAAACTTATCTGTGAGTATTTGAAGTTTGATTTTTTTGGAGTTTACCAAAAAGTGGCGTGGCATTTTAAAATGTTAGGAGAGGAAAGAAAAGCCGTAATTTTTTACCTAAAAGCAATAAGAAGGGGACTTGAAAAATACTATTCACCTAACATATTACTTAAAATGATTTCTGAAGTGGAAGATCTTGCCTCGGGAAAGATTTTGTATTCTTTGATTAGATTTAAAATAGAAGTATATTACCGTACATTTAAAAAGATTAACTTTGAAGTTTCAGATAAGGAAATCTTTTTGTATTGGAGGATGGCTGCAAAATTTGTTAATCAAAAAAATAGAGAAATTGTGGAATTTTTTGAGGAAAATAAAGAAAAATTACAAGGATTTGGAAAGATAGGGACTTATAGGAGGATATTGTTATATTATTCGGCACTTTATAATTTAGGATTATACGATAAAATAGATATTTCTGTTTTAAAAGAAATCTCATCAATTAAAGACGTAGATTCGAAATTTGTCATGGATTTAAAAATAAGGGCTCTTATTTTATTGGGGAATCTCTTATCTCGTAGAGATAATCTTTCTTCGGATTATTTTTATAATACAGCAGAGATGATAGCAAAAGAAAAGGAATTATACCACTTTTTACCTACGATATATAACAATAAATCGTTTAACATTGGTAATTTTGTCATATTAAGACAATTGTTTGATAAATCTATTTATTATTCTGAGAAGGTTGGATTGACTAATCTTTCCATAGTTTCCAAGATAAATAAGATTTATACAATGCTATATATAGGAAATATTAGAGAGTTTTTTATGGAACTTTCAAGATTAAGGAAAATAATTAAATTAAAAAATATGGATTATGAACTTGCTGAGACTTATAAATTGGAAGTATTATATCATATCTACAATAGAGAATTTGAAGAAGGGTACAAAGATTTGATGATAATAAATAAGATTTCACAAAAGTTTGAAACTAGTGATTCTTATCTTAAATCTTTGTTTGTGTTATATATTTTTACTGGAAAAGTTGAACTTGCAAGAGCACTATACGAAGAACATAAAAATGAAAAGTCATTTTTGGAATGGGGATTTAACTATTTTGTTGAATTAAGTCTTGCAACAGATGAAGGTAAATTTAAAAGAGTTTGGGATGAGTATAAAGATTCAAATGTATTTTTGTGGAGGGAGGAAATTTTCTCGTTATTTGGAGAGAAAATAGCCAAAGTTGATCCTGAAGGTTTCTTTGAACAATTAAGATTTTTTGAAAAAGATTATGCAAGTCAGGATTTGAAATTGTCATTGGCGCTTTTGTATGAAGGATTTGCTAAATATTACAAGGTTTTAGGAAAGAGTTATAGGTATAGCCTGTATATTTCAAAAGCATATTCATTGTATAGAGAAATTGGGTTGGAAAATTACGTGAGAATTTTGGAGAAAAACGAAAGTGCAGGTATAAATTCTTATCTCAAAAAAGGGCAAAATATTTCCGATATGCTTCAAAGGCAAAATATTTCTAAGGGATTGAAAGATTATTTTTTTAAGTCTAATTTTGCATTGGAGATTTTAGAAGAACTAAAAGCTATTGAAGAAATAGAAGAACCGCAAAATATCATAAATTATTTTGCAAGTAAAATTATTCAAATATTACCTGTCAATGAAGTTGTTATTTATGTTGAAGATAGGCAAATTGAGGAAAAGTTTGAATTTTCTAACACAGATGATATATTAAAAGATGATATGTTAAAAGAAGATTTTATAAAAAAGTCACCATTGAGAATTAGAATTTCAGATAGGATAGATAAATACTTAGAATATTATATATACATTTCAAATAAAAATTTGAGGATTAGTGACGAGGAATTATTATATATCTTAGATTTATTAAAGATTGTAGAATATGGTTTTGTTACAGCACTTAAGTCATCTATATTAAGAATTAGAAGTCTTTTAGATCCTTTAACAAAACTATATACAAGATATTATTTTGCAGAAAAGATAGATCAATATTTTATAAGAGCCAAAAAATTTAGAGAAAAAATGTCTATAATAATGTGTGATTTGGATTACTTCAAACAGATAAATGATAAATATGGACATTTAGTAGGGGATAAAGTTCTAAAGGAAGTGGCTCATATCTTAAAAGGTGGGTTACGACATAAAAATGATATAGTTGGAAGATATGGTGGTGAAGAATTTATAATTTTGCTTTCAAATACTTCTTCCAAAGAGGCTGAACAGATTGCAGAGAGATTGAGAAGTGAAATTGAATTGATTGATAAATTTCCATTTAAAATAACGATGAGTTTTGGGGTAGCGTGCTATCCTGAAGTGGAAGTAAATACTTCTGACGAGCTTGTTGGTTATGCCGATGATGCATTGTATAAGGCAAAAGATTTAGGAAGAAATAGGGTGGTAGTATTTGAAGTATTTAAAGAAAATAATTAATATATTATTGGAATTGGGAAATGATGTATATACCAATGAAAAATTAAAATGCCATGTAAGTTTTAGAATAGGTGGGCCAGTTAGGTTATTTGTAGTTCCTTATTCATTGGAATCATTTGTTAAAACAGTAGAACTATTTAAAGGTAATGTTAGAATTCTTGGAAATGGTACTAATGTTTTACCCAAAGATGAGTTTATGGATTATAACGTTCTTTCCACAGAAAATTTGACGGGGATTATTTTTGAAAAAGATTTGCTGGTATGTGAAAGTGGTTTGAATTTAAAGAGATTGTGTCTTTATGCATTACAACATGGTTTTTCTGGATTTGAAAAAGCATATGGGATACCGGGAAGTGTTGGTGGAGCTGTATATATGAATGCAGGAGCTTTTGGTTGGGAAACAGCAAATTTGGTTGAATTTGTTGATGTATATGATGGAAATAAGATCAGAAGATTAAGTAAATCAGAATTGGATTTTTCATACAGAAATAGTATTTTCAAAAAAAATAAAGGATTATTTATTTTGAGAGTGGGATTTAAAATATTTGAAGGAGATAAGCAAAAAATATTTTTGGAAATGAACAATATTATAAAAAAAAGAGTTGAAAAGCAACCATTAGAGTTCCCAAGCGCAGGTAGTGTATTTAAAAGACCAAAGGAGAACTTTTATGTTGGTAGCGCTATAGAAAAAATTGGATTGAAAGGTTTTAAGATAGGAGGAGCTATGATATCTGAGAAACATGCAGGATTTATAATAAATTACAACAATGCAACATCAAAAGATGTAAAAGATATTATTAATCACGTAAAAAATAAAGTTTATGAAGCATATAAAGTTAATTTGGAAACTGAAATAGAAATTTGGTAAAGGAGGAAAAGTTATGAAAAATCTTTGGAAATTGAGGGACATTAACGAGGTAGAAAG
The DNA here is from genome assembly GCF_018588215.1 of Thermosipho sp. 1244. Taxonomy (NCBI): domain Bacteria; kingdom Thermotogati; phylum Thermotogota; class Thermotogae; order Thermotogales; family Fervidobacteriaceae; genus Thermosipho; species Thermosipho sp. 1244. Next base: position 8,046 of record NZ_LNGA01000012.1, on the reverse strand, counting down.
TTTTGGAAAAAGTTATAGAGAATTTATAGATACTGCTGTAACCGAAAGACTTGCGGTGGAATTTTTTGAAAAAATGCTTCTTAAAAATGGATTTATACCATTGGAAAAATATACTGGAAATGAAGAAAAAATATACTATATCAATGCAAACAAGTCTTTGGTTGCCGCAAGAATTGTCGGTGAACCAAGAGATGGATTTAACATTATAGCTGCTCATATTGATGCGCCGCGTTTTGATCTTAAACCTAATCCATTATTTGAGGACGAATCTATTGCAATGTTAAAGACACATTATTATGGTGGAGTAAAGCTTTACCAATGGTACAATATTCCTTTAGCACTTGTTGGAGTGGTTTATAAATTAGATGGTACAAAAATTGATATAAATATAGGTTTAAGTGAAGAAGATCCTGTGTTTTTATTTGCTGACTTATTACCACATTTAGATAAGGAAGATAAAAAAGTAAGTGAAAAATTTCAGGGAGAAAAAATGAATTTAATCGTTGGATCTATTCCTTTAGATGGCTCTGAGAAAGATGCAATAAAGAAAAATATATTAAAGATTTTAAAGGAAAAGTACGATATTGAGGAAGAAGATTTTGTAAGCGCTGATATTGAAGTTGTTCCTGCAATTAAGTCAAGAGAAGTGGGATTTGATAGAAGCATGATTGCGGCATATGGGCAAGATGATAGAATTTGTTCATATCAAGCTATTATGGCATTGATTGACGCAAAAAAATTGGAAAAATCTGCAGCGGTTATTTTATTTGATAGGGAAGAAATTGGAAGTGAGGGTAATGCAGGTGCCAAAGCAAGATTTTACAAGAAATTTTTTAGAAGTATTTTAAAAGCCAAGGGAGAAAGCGATGTAGAATTTGCATTAGATGAATTATTTGAAAATTCTTTTGTTGTTTCTGCAGATGTTGCTGCATTAATAAATCCTAACTTTAAAGACGTACATGATAAATTCAACGCTCCAAAGATTGGGAATGGAGTTGTTGTAGTAAAGTATACTGGAGTACGCGGTAAAGCTGGTGCAAGTGAAGCACATGCGGAAACATTGTTGCACGTAAGAAGAGTATTAAACAGTGCGAAAATAAGGTGGCAAGTTGGAACTTTGGGAAGAATTGGAGTAGGTGGTGGAGGAACAGTTGCAAAATTTTTGGCTCAAGAAGGTTTTAATGTTATTGATATGGGTCCAGGATTATTAAGTATGCATTCACCGTATGAAATTGTGTCAAAGATTGATTTATTTGAAACATATCTAGCGTACAAAGAATTGGTTTCAAAGAGGTGAAATTGTGTCGAAAAATGTTGAAAATCTTTTGAGGGAGATTTGTTTTAGAATTAAAATAAAAGGAAGAGAAGTATTAAAGGATTTTCCTATAACTCCCGCGCAATTTGATTTGATGCAAAAGCTTTATTTTACCGGTGAAAAAACAATGACAGATTTAAGTAAAATGTTAGGAATAGCTAAAAGTACAACTACAGGTTTAGTCTCAAGATTGGAAGCTGAAGGTTTTGCAGAAAGAAAGAGAAAAAATGATGATAAAAGGGTTATTACTGTGGACTTAACAGAAAAAGGTAAAGCGGTAATTGATAAGGTTATTTTAAAAAGGATAGAATTTGTGGAAAAAGTAATAGAGGATTTTGATGATAAGTCCAAGAAACAGCTTATTGTTCTTTTGGTGAAATTGAATGAATCAATGAAAGATTACAGGTGATAGTTATGAGAAAAACTTTTGTTATTTTGATTTTACTTTTTACAAGTATGTTTTTTTCTGAGTTGGTAATTATAACTGAGCCAAGTGCAATGGTGTATTGGAATGATAAATTAATTGATGTTGTTCCGTTAAATGGTGTTTTAAAGATTTCCAATTTGACTTATCCAGGAAAATTAAAGATTGTTAAACCCGGTTATTCAATATATGAAACACTGGTTTCAACAGAAAGCACTTTAAACGTTTCATTATCATTGCCTTCTTACGTTGAAATAACCACAGATCCTGAAAATGTCAAGGTTTATATCAACGGTAAATTTTACGGTTTATCACCTTCTGTTTTTGAAGTTCCGGCTGGTTTTTTGGAAATTCACTTGGAAAAGGAAGGGTTTATTTCGAAAACTTTAAATTTGCATGTGGGAGTTTCAAAAATTGAGAAAATAAATGTAAAACTTAAAAGATTTGTCAAATTGAGGATTAATGCTTCTGAAAAGTTAAATGTGATTTTTAATGGAAAATATTTAACTATTCCTACAGAATTGGAAATTTTACCTGGAAAATATGTTTTAGAATTACTAGATCCCGAATTTGTTAAATTGAAACAAGAAATAGATGTTCCAAATGCAGAAGAATATGAGTTTAACGTAGATGAGACGAAATTTTCCAAGCTTTACGTTTATGGTTTTCCAGAAAATGCCGAAATTATTTTTAACAGCATTTCAAAGGTAAGCCCGGCAAATTTTAAAGCAATGCCAGGAGATTATGAAATTACAATTAGAAGCGAAGGTTATAAGGAGTTAAAAAAGAAAATAAATTTAAAGTCTGGAAATAATACTTATGTTTATAACTTGAAGAGAAATGTAATTTCAAAAATAAACGAAAATTTATTGGTATTTCTTGACGGTATAAAAGCATCTAATCTTTTTGTCGCAAAAAGGTTGTATTTTACAAAGATAGTAGGAAAAAACAGAGAGTGGTATGGTTTTACAGATGGATCTATTGAAAAGATGCCAGAGAGTTATAGTATAATTTTAGGTAGAGAGGGTGCAATAGAATATAAAGGGATAAGGTATAACTCTCCAGCGATTATAAATGCAAGATTTGGTGAGATTTTAACCTTTATTTCAGATGATGATTCTACAAATTTTACAGTTGTAAATAACTTGATTATTGATGATGAAGAACATTGTGTAGTAAATGTCTATTCTAAGGATAAATTAGATGTTTATGTTGATGATAAGTTTATTGGTAGGACTCCCATTTATTTTTTGGTTTTGCCAAAGGGGATGCATAGGTTTAGATTTCAAAAAGAAGGTATTATTGTGTCTGAAAATAAAGTGATAATTCAAAATGGTATATTAAATGAGGTGTTTGGAGGGGATTAAATGAAAAAATTAGTATTAGGTTTAATATTATTTTTCAGTATAGCGTTTTCTGCTGAGATAACTATAACGGATTTGTCTCCAATTGTGCCAGAATATTCTGCAGTTGAATTTTTGGTTAGAAACCAAATAATGGAATTAGATATTAATGGTAATTTTAAACCTTCATTGCTTATTACAAGACTTGATATTGCGAAAATATTGTATACCGTTATACAAAAATACAGTTTGGATAAGTTATCTGAATTAGAAAATGTTCTTTTGAATATTAACGAAGATTTAAAAACATATAAAGCAGCTTTAAATGGAGTAGATAAAAGGGTGTCGCTACTTGAAAATTCTTTTTCCGAAACAAAAGTGAGGTTTGAAGAGATAGAACGTTTTGTAAAAAAAGCATCTGAAACTGTTTTATCCGAAGGAGCAATTAAAAAAATTTATGAAAAGTTAAATAATTTAGATAAAGAATATGCAAAAAAGGAAGATTTAAACACACTTTCTGCACAAATTTCTATGATATCTGAAATATTCAATACTCAGATAAAAAAGTTTGATGAAAAAATTGCATCTATTGAAAAAATTGGAGAACTTGAAAAAAAAGTAAATATTTTGAATAACGAACTAGATGAGTTAAAGACTAATTTTTTAGAAGAACAGGCGAGAAATTTAGCAAAGTTTTCAAAATTAAACGAGCAATTGGGGAATATACCTTCTGATGTAACTAATTTGAATCTAATGGTTTCGCAGCTTTCAAAAAAAATAACGGCTATTGAAGATTTGTATAATAAATTAGGAGATTTAAAACCTAGCGATTTTGAAAAACTATCCAAGATTTCGGAAATGGAATCAAAAATTAATGAATTATACGCTATGTTATCTGATTTGAAATCTTTTTCTGGTGATTTAGATACTTTAAGACAAAGGTTGGAAGGTATAGATATTTTAACGGTTAGAAATGTGGTAAATAAATTTGGAATTATTGAAAATAGGTACCAACAATTGGAAGTAAGGGTACAAAATTTGGAGGATTCTTTCGGGAAATTTGATGTATATGACCAGAAAATTAAAGAATTTGAGGCGAAATTATCTGAAATAGAAAATAAAAAAATTGCTTTAGACAATATTTCAAAGATTTCCAATGATGTGGAAGACTTAAAAAAATACAAAGGTGAATCTGAAAAAGTTTTAAACGTAATGACGGATAAGATCCTAGAAGCGGAAAATAAAATTAATACTCTTCAAATTGTTTCCATTGTTTCTGTGATTATTTCCGTTTTATCATTGGTAGTGGTATTTACAAAGTAAGAGGGGGGGATTTATGTTAATAAATGTGAAGATTTCTGAAGATAAAATGAGTGCTAGTGTTATACTTGAAGAAACTTCAGATAATGAAAAAGTTAATCAAAAAGATATAATGGATGCATTAAAGGAAAATGGGGTAGTTTTTGGAATTGATACTGATGTAATAAATAGAATATGTGAAAATCCAGAATTTAATGTACCTATAAAAGTTGCCTTTGGAAAACCAGCTGGTATTGGATTAGATGGAAGTATAGAATTTGTAGATTTCGAAAAAGGTGTGGAAAATAAAAGTGATAAAGTGGATTTTAGGGAATTTCCAACACACAGAAGGATTATTGTTAAGAAAGGTCAAAAAATAGCTACGATCTTTCCTCCTACTAAAGGAGAAGATGGGATGAACGTTTTAGGAGAAACTGTTTTTGGAAGAAATGGAAAAGAAATTGAGCTTAAGTTAGGGAAAAATGTTGAAAAAATTGATAATGAAATATATGCAAAAGTTGATGGAATTTTAAAAGTAGACAATGATACGAATTTTATAGACGTTGAAGAGACTTTGGAAATAGATGGTAATGTGGACTATTCCGTTGGAAATATTGATTTTCCAGGAACTGTTATAGTTAAAGGAGATGTTAAATCTGGATTTGTTATAAGGGCCAAAGGAGATATTGAAGTTGGAGGATTAATTGAAGCAGCTACTGTAATTTCATTAGAAGGGAATATTACTGCAACAGGTATTAAAGGACGTGAAAAAGGTATTGTAAAATGTAAAGGTACTTTGAAGATAAAATTTGCGGAAAATGCCACTATTGAAGCTGGAGTGGTTGTCTTTAACGAGCAATTGAGCAATTGTAAAATAAAGGCTAGAAAATCAATTACTTCAGAAAATGGGAAAGGGGTAATAGTTGGAGGAGATTATGTAGCTGAATTTGAAATTGTAGTTGAAGAAGCAGGTTCAGAAATTGCAACTCCTACACATCTTGAGGTGGGAATTTCACCTGAACTTATCGAAGAAAGAAATTTATTAAAAACTCAAATAATGCTTGATAAACAAAATGCAGAAAAATTACTGCAAATATTAAAGCAGTATAAAATACTAAAGGAAAAAGGTGTAAAAATACCTGAAGATAAAAAGAAATTGTTTTTGAAGACCTCTAATACTTTGATGGTAATCAAAGAGCAACTTGAAAAAAACACAAAAAGGTTTCATGAAATAGAAGAAAAAATAAACAAAACTAAGGTAAATGCTAGGATAGTTATAAAAAGGATTGTACATCCAGGTGTAGAAGTTTCTATACAAGGAATAAAGTATTATATTAATAAAGGAATGCCTAAGGTTATTTTGAAACTTTCAGAAGGAAAAGTAGTTGTAGGAGGTTATAGTGAATGATAAAAGTTAGACCGCAATTTAGAAACCAGATTTGGGGAAATAAAAAGATAAATGAGATCTTTGGAATAAAAGAAGGAAAAATTGGTGAAATTTGGTTAGTTTCCGGGCATCCACTTTTTACAACGTTAGTAGATGGAAAAGATATTAATGAGATTTCAGAGAGTTTGTGTGGAGAAAAATTTGAAAGATTCCCACTTTTGGTAAAACTTATTTCCACTTCTGATTGGCTTTCTCTTCAAGTTCATCCCGACGATGAATATGCAAAGATGGTGGAAGATGAACCTTGGGGAAAAAATGAAGCGTGGTATTTTTTAAGTGATGGAGAAATAGCAATTTGTGAAGAACCATCACTTATACCAAGAGCCGTAAAAGAAGGAAATTGGCAGGGCATTTTAAAAATTTTAAAAGTAAAAAAAGGAACTTTTGTTAACATCCCAGCAGGTGTAATCCATGCACTTGGCCCTAACTCAACGGTGATTGAAGTTCAACAATCATCAGACCTTACATATAGAATATACGATTGGGGTAGACCTAGAGAGACGCATTTAAAAAAAGCTTTAGAAGTTGCAAAATCTGTTAAATTTAAAGATTTATTTTTTGATAGGATTGATACAAAATATTTTAAAATGGATGTAGTTAAGAATTGTAAAATAAATGGATTTAGTATAGTTGTGCCAAAAAAAATAGATAAAAACTTTGGAGCCTCAATAATTCCAAGAGGCTTCAAAGAAGATATATATGATTCTATAGTAATCAGACTTGGTGAATTCTTTTTGAATTCATAAATATTTTAGAGCCTTTTTCTACTCCTATGTAATCGGATATAACTTGGCATTTTGCAACAAGTGCAAAATAAAGGTTTTTTCTGGAAACTTCAGACAAACCTTCAAAGTTTCCTTGTCCTTTTGCAATTACAATATCGTGCATAAAAAATGCTTCCCTAAACAACTGTGAGGATTTTTCTAGACAGGTTCCTGCCGTTTTTAATTCGGTATTTATTAATGTAGCAAATTTATCTAACCCAATGGCATAACCGTCCTCAACAGTTGCATCGTTAATAATAGGATGTCCTTTTAGTGCAATTGAAATATTTAATTTGGGATAAAATTTTTTTAAAATTTCAATAAATAACATATCAAAAACTATTTCCCCTGTATTATCAGCGATATAAAGCAATGTATTGGAATTTGAGATATTACTTTTAAAGAGTTCGAAATCATCAATCGAGAATGGTTGTTGCCAAATTTCGTTAATTCTATCAAATAGTTCCTCGGGAGAGTTACTTAAAGCACCAAAGTCGATTAAATTTCCAGCTACAGCAAGCTTTGCTGCTTCGTACAAAGGATCCGTACAATCAAGTACTTTAAACTTAAAATTTTCGTACAAGGATAGCGCAATTTTATTTGACTTTTCCTTTTCTGTTTTGTATAAATCTTCTTTATCTAATAACTCTTCAAGTTTTTTGTATAAAATTTCCGCAATTTCGATAGGCTTTAATCCAAACCTTGTTTTGGAGAGCTCTTTTAGAATTTCTTTTAGAAATTCAAATTTTTCTTGTTCTGAAGAAACAAATTTATCAAGTATCCTTTGTGCTTGCTCGACATGGCAAGTTAAACACTTACTGATTGATTTCATATTAATTCTCTCTATCTTTTAATTTAGGTTCAAGAATATTTAAAAGATCTTCGATTGTGGCAATTCTTTCAAGTTCATCGTCTTCTATCTTTACTCCATACTCATCTTCTAAAATCATTACAAGGTCGACTACGTCGAGTGAATCTGCACCCAGATCGTCGATTATATTAGAAGATTCATCTATATCTTCAATGGGAACGTCAAGCTTTTCGGCTAAAATTTTACTTACTTGTCTTAAAAGTTCTTCTCTCTTCATTTTATCCCTCCTTAGCAGATTGATTACATTAAAGATTAAACACAATTTTTTTAACTTGTCAAGTATATTAGGGAGTGTTTCAAAAATAAGAGGAAGTGGTTCAAAAATAAAAGGGGAGATGATATAATCTCCCCTGATATGAGAAGAACTAACATAAAGAAAATACTCAAACTTGTTAAAAAATTTTACAACAATATTTTACCACAACTTCCTCAAAAATCTACCTCCAAAGGTAGACCTAAGAAATACCCAGACGCACTAATTCTTTCCTTAGCAGTTTTAAAAGAACTGTTTGCTCTTTCGTTTAGAGAGACATTAGAAATGGGTGCATTATACTTTAAGAGAGTTCCATCTCTTAGAGATTTT
>NZ_LNGA01000011.1:0-48488 GCF_018588215.1 Thermosipho sp. 1244 | reverse complement strand
AAAATCTCTAAGAGATGGAACTCTCTTAAAGTATAATGCACCCATTTCTAATGTCTCTCTAAACGAAAGAGCAAACAGTTCTTTTAAAACTGCTAAGGAAAGAATTAGTGCGTCTGGGTATTTCTTAGGTCTACCTTTGGAGGTAGATTTTTGAGGAAGTTGTGGTAAAATATTGTTGTAAAATTTTTTAACAAGTTTGAGTATTTTCTTTATGTTAGTTCTTCTCATATCAGGGGAGATTATATCATCTCCCCTTTTATTTTTGAACCACTTCCTCTTATTTTTGAAACACTCCCAGTTGACTTGGAAAATGACGAAAGAGTTGTAATTATCCCTTTAGGAAGATCAATTCTAAAACATTGGGTTGATAATAATTACTTAAGAAAATTGGGGAAACCTGAAATACATATTTATGACGGAGACAAGATTGAGAATAAGAAAAAAGTTGAGGAAGTAAACAGTAGAGGGGGAAAAAATAAAGGTTTTGTTACTAAAAAAAGAGAAATAGAGAACTATGTACACCCGCAAATCCCGGAGAAAATTTTTAGGGAGTTAAGTGAAAACACATTAATTAATAGAGCGCAAGATGATTGGATAGTTGAGTGGAATGAATTAGATGTAGCTAAAAAAATAAAAAATATGGTTAATAATTTAAGAGAATCAAAAATAAAGGAGAAAATATGTACGGAGGGAGTTGAAAAAATGACAATAGAGCTCTTCGAAGAACTACAAGCTTACAATGAAATTAAAGAATGGTTCAGTGCAATAAAAGATGCTATAAAATGAGGTGAATTATATGAGTGGAAAAAACAAACAACTTTTTATACCAGATAATCCAACAACTGATGATTATTTTAAAATTCATGAAAAAACAGCCGAGCAAATGTCAAATTTTATTGAAGATTTAAATGAAGGAACAACAATTGCCTTGAAAGGAAAATGGGGGAGTGGGAAATCAAGTATTATTGAAATGCTTAAAGAAAAAAGTAAAAATAATAGTTATAAAGTGTTTGTTTTTGATGTTTGGGCGGAACTCGGGCATAACTTTAGACAAGCATTTTTGCTAAATTTTTTAGATTGGAGTGCGAAAGAAGAAATTTTAAAAAAAGACAATAATAGTTACATGAGTAAAAGATTGGAAATTTTAGGAAAAAAGAAAACAATTTATAGAGAAGTTAGTCCTACCAGAAGAACTGCTTTGCTGCATTTATTTATATTCATTTTAATGATAACTATTATTCCTAACATGTTGGTTTTTTTCTTAAGCAATTTGTCGGGTGGGATTATAAAAAGTTTGAGCTTGCTTTCGATTCTTTCATTTCCATTAACAATTTTGCTTGTATATTATTTTATAAGTATAGAAAATGAAGTTTCAAAAAAATTAATAAAAATCTTTTTGCGTACAATTTTTATAATATGGTTGTTTTCCTATGGTGTATGGTTGTTTTTTTCTATTGAGTATCTAGTTTATGTTTCTTTCTCACTCTTCTTGTTTTGGAAAACCGCGTTTATTATTTACTTTTCATTTTCTATTTTTGTATGGCTTTTTGCGATGTTTATGAAAGATAGCAAAGATATGATTCCAATTGTATCCATGTATAATGGTCTTTTAATTGGAAAGATTAAAGATAGTGAAGAAACAAAATCTTTAAATGATAATTCTTTGGATTTTAGAAACGAATTTGTAGATATTTTAATGAAAGCAACTAAGAATTATAAGGGAAAAATTGTAATTGTAATTGACAATGTTGATAGAATTCCGGAAGAAAAAGTTGATGAAGTTTTCGCTGCTTTAAAACCGTTTATGGTATCCGATGAAAGTGAAAAGGATAATGTTCTAAAAAATGTATTTTATATCATACCATTTGATCCAGATGGAATTAGAATAGGAACAGATAAAGGTGGATATGATTACTTTAATAAACTATTTAAAAAGGAGTTTTATGTTCCTGAACCGATATATGGTAATTGGCAAAAGTATTTCGAACAAATCTCAAAAGAAATAGGAATAAATATACCTACCTATCTGTTTGAGATAGCATTCCAGATAGTTATTGGATTTAAAAATTATATAGAGGTCAAAGAAAGAGATCAGAATTTAAAATCAAAAAACACTTTTGAAAAAGATAAAAATTTTGAAGGAAATTCAGAAGATGAAAAATCCTTTTCCGAGATTGAAAAAATTTTTATTCCACCTACTCCAAGAGAGATAAAGAAATTTTTAAATAATTACATAACTATTATTCAGCAGTATCCTGAAATTAAAAATTTAATTAAAAAAGAAGAAAAAGAAGTTTTTCCTTATATTCTTTTTGCTGTTTTAAAAACTTATGGAATGATTAATTCTTCAAATGAATTAGAAAAGTTGTTTATAGAAAAAAGCATTGAAAACAAATCAGTTTTTGAATTGTATCTTACTGAGAGGGGATATAATACATATAGTTTTATAAATTCTAAAGAGATTGTTTACAAAATATAAGCATTATATTACGCTAAAGAACCTCAAGTTGGATTTGTTGTTTTGCAAATTCCAACGCTTAGAAAGATTCTATCTGAACCATCGTATAACAAAGAATTTGATCTTATTATTTCAAATATTCCAGATTCATTTAAAAATATCTTTGAAGATAGGTTGAGGGATCTCATTATTGGAATTACTGACACAATATATAGTAAAGAGCCTCAGTTAATTATTGGAATAGGAATTTACTTAAAAGAATTAAAAAAACACTTTAATGGGGTCTATGAATCCATCAAAGATAAACTTTTTGATGTATTAAAAAGTAACGTTGCCAACACTGAATCATTTATTTCAAATTTAGACGAAAAAATATTAAATGATAAAACGTCTAACTTATTAAATGTAATTGAATCTGTTTTGTTTATTCAAAAAGAAGAAAATTTTGATTTGATAAATCAAATGTTAGAGTTTTCAAGATACAAAGTAGAAATTTTAAAAAGCTTAATAGAAAATAAGAATAAGATTGATTTAGATATAGAAATGCTAAGAGAAACATTCTATGATTTAGAACGAGATGCTCAATATTTGATTGAATTACTGGATTATATTGGAAAAACATTTGATAAAAAGACGGATGAGTTAATTAAGAGTATAATAAGCAAATGCATAGTTGTCACCGATGATATGATTGACAAATGTTTGAAAATATTTAGCAATAAAATCAACAAAGCCCCCACAAACGATGATTATTTTTCGCAAATCATAGATTTCTTGAAAGGTCTCGGGAGAATACTGCTTTTTGGTAAATTTGCTGAACAAAAAGGGAAAATTCAAACACTGGTTTTAAATAAGTTTTCTTCCATCTTTTTAAGTAAGATTTTATCAGTAAATAATTTTAGCAGGGATTTTATTTACATACGGTTCCTTCTAACTTTTTATAGCTATTTTTATTCGTTAGAAACGGCTAATGAAATACGTAAGCTAATTAATTCAATCAATAATTATCAAAGAATTATTTCTAACTTACCTCAAGATCAAAACAAAGTTTTGCCTTCAAGTCTTGCCACGTTTTTTCTGGTTTATAACGACATAAAGAACATAAATATTAATTTTTTAAATTCGATATTTAGTTCAGCAGATATTGAAGGTATTTTTGATTTTATAAAAGAAAAAGAATATGAAATGGAAGAATTTTTTAAAAAAGAAGAAATCTTTGAAACTTATAGTTATCTCATTGAAAATGTATCTTCACAAAAGAACAAGATAACGAATTTATATAGAAATATATACGAATATTTATTAGAAATAGAAGAATATGATTTAAGCTGGGTTTTTAATCTTTACAAACTTTTAAAAGATTTAGAAGTTTCTTTGGAAAAAATCAAAAACTGTGTAAAAAGATTAAGTAGTAAATTCTCATTTGATAATGTAAGAATCGATAAACATAGTATCGAATTATTAAACTATTTATTTGGTATAAGGAATGAAGAAAAATTAATTGAGGAATTTGAAAAAATTATAAACAAAGAAATAGATAAAAATATCAGAGAAGAATTATTTACTCAACCTGTTTTTTATGAATGCTGTGCTAATTATCAAGTTAAATTAATAGGGAATTTGCACAAAAACGTATTTAAAGCAATTTTGGATAATTTAGAAAATTTTAGTAAAGATAATATTGAAAAAATAGCTGATTTTTTAATTATTCAGAGTAATTCATTTATAAAAGATTTTATAGAAGATTTTAAGCAATCAATTAAAACTAAAGCTCATTCAACTGATAATATAGAGCAATCTGAAAAGGAGATTGATTTTATTTTTGAAAAATTCAATTTTATTTTTGAGAAACTTGTTCAAAACAAGCGTGAAATTTTAGAAAAAGAAATAAATGATGAGTTTATAAGAACACTTGAAAATCTGAGTACTGTTCCAGAAAATGTTGAAAGATTTTTAAAAATGGTGAAAGAATAAATATATTTAAAAATTTTTTAAATAAAATTTTGATCAAAAGGTGAAGGTTGTATGAAAATCAACCTTTACAAAATTGATTCCAAAAGTGTTGAAGAACTTTCTAAAAGATTAAAAAAGAGTGGTTATAAATTAGCTAGTAAAGTGGAAACTAGTAGTGGAATTGTTTATCTGTATATTAATAAAAAGAATAGACAACAAAAAGAATGGTTAGATAGGTTGATTAAAATATTTGACTTGAAAGAAGTGAATTTCAATTTTGGAGAAATATATAATGCCATACTGATTGTTAGTGTTAATGAAGACTTTTTTGGAATCCCATTTGGATATGCATTTCATATATTGCGCGAAATATGTGAACCAGAATTTGCAATGAAGTTTGCTGAAGTACAAATAGAGCCTTCAAGTGTTGACTTAAAAAGTTCATTTTTCATTCAAAGCACAAAAATAAAGGAGTTGATTAGTTACAGGCATGGAAGTAATCTTCGGTATGAACCAGGGGAAAGTTTTTATCTTGTTTCTGGAAAACCTAAAGATATGTATTTTGGAAAAAGAATAAAATGTGGTCTCTCCGTGGAATTTTCAAAACCACTTGTTTTAGAAGATAGAAATTCTTTGGTAAACATTACTGAATTTGTAGCGAAAGTAAGGACAATTTTGTCAACAACTACAACGCTTAATTTCCCAAGAATTTTTAGATATAAAAAGTCCGATTCTATTACTGAAAAGCTTGATAATATTCTTTTAGAGAGATTAAAAAATAATGATTTTAAAAAAGCTGAAATTATCATAGATTCTCTTCCGAATTTTCTTCAATACGGAACTTTACCAACAAATGAAATGTGTATTATTAAATACAAAAAACATTCAAAAAAATATGAAGGACTAACTCTTAAAAACATTTGCGAATTTTTAAGTGAATTTGATGTTGAAGAACTAAAAAATGTGGAAGTAGTTGTTGAAGGGCAAGAGTCAGAGGAAAAGGTATTGAAATTAAAAGATTTGCTTTTGGTTCATTTAGAGAATGATAAAAAAAGGTATATTTTAAATGAAAGTTTTTGGGGTGAATATAACAATTCCTTTATAGAATTAGTTGAAAAAAAGTTAAATGAAATTACTCGAGAAAAAGTATTTTTAAACAAATTTGGGATAAAAGACTTTAAAGATGAAAATGAATATATAAAAAAGATAAATGATAAATTTCCAGATGCTATCAAACTTCATAAGGTATTTATTAACTTTTCTTTCAATGAAACCAAAGTTAAAAACATCGAATTAGCTGATTTATATAAAAATAGAGAATTGATAACAATAAAATTAGGAGATGATAATTCAGCTTTTTGCTATGCATTTGATCAAGCTTATCAAGGAGTTTATTGCTTGAACGAAGATAGTAAAGCAGTTTTATCAGAAAAACTTAAGGGAAAATTAGATAACATTGGTATGGAGAAAATAAAAGAAATTTTGAACGCAAAAACTTATGCACTCTTATTAGGCTTTAAACAAAAGACATACTCAGATAAAATTAAAAACAATGAATTTAATCTTAATGATTTAGGCTCATTTATTTTAAAGCTTAAAATTTTGTGGTGGGATAACTTTATAAAAGACAAGGAGATAAATTACAAAATTTATGTGGAAGGAATTGCTAATTAGTAGTCTCTCTATTTGGATGTGATTTTTAATGACTTATAACCAGGGAATAGTAGATTTAGAAGAATCATTGCTTACAATTTACGATACAGAAGTCAAAGAACTTATGAAAGAAGCAATAGATTGCTATAACATAGGAGCATATAGGGCTGCTATTATACTTACTTGGAATACTGTTTTGTATGATTTTTATAAAAAAGACAAGTATTTAGCAGAAAATTTCGAAGATAATCAAGCTAAAGATCTTGTTTCAAAAATTGAAACAAATCTAAAAAGCGGAAATATTAAAAGAGAATGGGACTTGATAGAAGAATATATTTATAAAAAACTTGATTTAATTGATAATTTAGAACTCAAGAAACTGTCTTAAAAACCTTAGAAATATGTCTGCACATATGTCAATGTATATAATAAAAGAAAAATATTTTGCACCTACTGCCGAGGATGCAAGAATGTGTATTAGAAATGCTATAGAGATACTATTGTCTCAACCTCCTATTTTAAATAAAAGCAATTGAGTATGTGTTTGATGATATATTTAGTAAATATTTTCCGGAACTTTATGAGGATTTTGAAAGAATTATTTTAGAAAAATACATTAGTAAGGGTGGAAAATATTTTATTAAAAATCTTTTATGGGAAACTATTAAGAAATACTTTAACGAAAACAATGATATAAAAAAACTTAGAAATTTATTAGTGGTTTTATTAAGGTATAAATCAGAATATTTTAATGAAGAAAAAGTGAGAAAATATTTTAGTAATATAAGCTCTAAAGAGGAGATAGAAAAATTAACATTGCTTATAATGGACGTACCTAACGTAATTAGATATTTAGAATTGAGCTTTAGTAAGATTGTAAAATACTTAGACGAAACTATAAAAGAACTAATTAGAGAACATGAAGAAGATCCTTTTATTGAAATTTTTGGTGACTTTTCTGTGGAGAAAATTGAAAACTTGATATTTTTAAGAATAATACTTGAAGAACTAAATAAAGGAGTTAATGAAGAACTTATAAATTTTATTAAAGAACATATCGATTATATAAACCTAGAAAGACTAAGGAACTATAAAATTTATCATTCTGAGTATTTTTCTAAAAAACTTAGAGAAATACTCTTAAAAACAGCCATATTCAAACTTCCCGAGCTTAGTTCTTTTGATTATTCTGCAAGATTTATAAAAAAGGTTCTTGCGCCTTTACTATATCTTATCGAAAAAGGAGAAGATTTGAAATTATTATTTGAAAAAGTAAAGGAAAATAAAGGAGTGGGAAAAGCAAACATAAATCAAATACTTGCATCTGGCCAATCAGCATACAATCTTAAAACAATTTTTACTAACCTGTCAAAAGATACCTCAATTAAGAATAGAACAATAGTCGAAAAATTTATCAATTATTATTGTGAAAAATTTTCGGTAGATCCAGAAAATGTATGTAAAGAACACTTTTTAAAAATGTGTTTTGAAAAATAAAAGCAATAATTAAAAGTGTTATAAATTTAAAAGATTGTAAACAAATCAACTGTTTGATATGAATGTTAAACAAATTAATTTTTTCATGGACAAAGGAAATGAGTAACGGTTATATTGAATATCTAAAATTTGTACTGCCAGATATTAAAAAGAATGAACATTTGAAACGTAAGGAAAGTTTTGCGCTCAAGATTACAAAAAAGTGGTATCACGATTGAATGAAAGGTTTGAAAATTAGGAATTTGAGGCATTTTCTCTTGGATAAGAATACAAGGAAGTATAGCAACGTTTTAGAGTTTTAGTAGTAACTTAGTAACTGCTACAAATTCTAAGTCAATTTTTGGAGAAATATGTAGGTTGTGATAAATAAAAAATTTTGGTGGAATTTATAAGGATTGAGATCTCTGGTCAGAATGGCAAAGGCAACAAATAAACTTCTATAAAATTTGAGGTGAAAAAATGTCAAATCATAGAAAAAGATTAAAAGCTTCAGATGTTTTTCAAAATAGTAAGTACGTATTTGGTGAAAAAGTAAGTTTTGAAGAAGCATTTCTGGAAATAGAAGATATAGTAATAAATGTCGAGGAATCAGGTCGGTGGATTAATAAGTGGAATTATAAACGTACTTATACAAAACAAAACTTTCCCGGAGAATATATTGATTGCAGGAATCCTCTTTGTTATAATGGAGGATTTTCTATGGGAGCGATACTACGAAACATGGTCAAAAACAGACAAACAGAGTTGGAAACATTAGAAGTTTGCCAAGGGTATGAGGGTTCTCCGAAAGGGAAGAAATTTTATAAAAAGTGTTTAAACCAGTTTAAAATAAAAGTTTCTATCAAGTACAAAGAAACAACAGAATAAAAAATACGATAAAATTTTTAAATATGCAAGGAGCTGATTTTATGTATTTAGCTAAGTTGAACATATGGAACTTTAGAAAGTTTGGTTATGCTGAATTAGACGGGCCACCAAAAGTGTCTATAGATTTTAAAAAAGGTCTAAACCTGATCGTTGGGGAAAATGATAGTGGTAAAACTACAATAATTGACGCAATAAAATTAGTTCTAGGAACTCAAAGTTACGAAAGAATTTGGATTGATGAAAGAGATTTTTATAAAGATTCGATAAAAAAAGAACTAAAAATTGAATGTATATTTAGAGATTTAACAGAAGATGAAGGGGGAAGATTTTTAGAGTGGATTACATTTGACGAAGATAATATTCCACAATTAAAAGTTAGACTCGTAGCTAAGATGAAAGATAATAAGATTACAACAAAAATTACTGCTGGAGAAGAATATCTTGATATTAGTTTTGAAGCCAGAGATTTATTGAGAACAACGTATCTTAAGCCATTAAGAGATGCAGAAAATGAATTAACTCCTGGATATAGATCTAGATTTTATCAAATATTGAAAAGCTATGATTTGTTTTTTAAAAATGATGAAAAAAATCATGTTTTAGAAAGATATATGGATAAAACAAACCTTCTCATAGAAAATTACTTTGAAACAGAGATTTTAGAAGAAAATAAAGAATTTGATATAAAAAAAGGAGAAAAAGGCGCAAAAGAAGTTACAGAATTTATCAACAATACTCTGAAAAGCTTTATGGGAATAGATTATAAAAATAAGAATTATAAAGTTAAAGTGAATATATCCGGTGGAGATTTGTATTCTATATTATCAAAATTGGGATTGAGTATTGAAGAAAATAAAACAGGATTGGGTTCTTTAAATCAATTGTATATAGCAATGGAATTATTACTCTCCAAAAAAAGTGAGGTTTCGAAGATTATTTTAATAGAGGAAATTGAAGCCCATTTACATCCACAGGCACAGTTGAGACTTATAAAATATCTGCAACAACAGAGCAATGAAAAAAGTCAATATATTTTAACAACCCACAGCATAACTTTGGCATCAGTTGTTAATCTTGAAAGATTGATCATATGTTCCAATAATCAGTGTTATCCCATGGGAAGTAATTATACAAAACTTGAAAAGGGAGACTATGAATTTCTTGAAAGATTTCTTGATGCAACAAAAGCAAATTTATTTTTTGCTAAAGGGGTCATAATGGTTGAAGGAATTGCTGAAAATCTTTTAGTTCCCGCTATTGCAGAGATAATAAATAAACCTTTGGATAAATATGGAGTTTCTATTGTTAATGTTGGTAACCTTGCTTTTTTAAGATACTCAAAAATATTTTTAAGAAAAAAAGGAGGAGGCCTAGGAGTAAAGGTTGCAATTATAACAGACCTTGATGTAAAGCCTGAATGTTATTACGACTTAAAAGGAGGCAAAATAAACAAAGAAGATAGTAATGAAATAGATATAAATAAACAAAGGGAAGAAGCTAGACAGAAAAAGAAGGAGAAATATGATAAAAGTGAAATAATAAAAACGTTTACAAATAATTGGACACTTGAATATGATTTAGGATTAAGTGGAATAAGAGATAGATTGTATGCAGCTATAAAGATTGCTAAAAATATAAAAAATAACGACAAATTTGAAGAAGAAGAATTCGAAAAATTTTTAGATGAAGCTAGAAAAGAAATTGAAGAATGGCAAGAAGAAGGATATGACAATGAAAAAATTGCTTATAAGATTTATGAACTTCTCTTTAAATCACAAGCTTCAAAAGCAGTTGTAGCTCAATATCTCGCAAAAAATTTATTGAAAAATAGAAATGAAGTAGAAGAAATCATTAAAAAAGATCCTTATATAAAGTACATTGTTGATGCTATAAATTTTGTTACAAAAACTGAAGGTGAATAAATGTATGACTAATAGGAAAATTGTTATTGTTAGTGATGAAGAAATAAATAATATTAAAAAAATACTACTTCCGCGTGATGGATATTTTGGAGAGGAAGAAAGGAAAATAATAAAATGTTTTGATAGGTCTGTTGATATAGTGGCTGCGCCTGGAAGCGGTAAAACGACAGTTTTGTTGGCAAAATTAATAATATTATTAAATAATATTATTAAATAGAATGCCATTTCCTGAGGGAAAAGGTATTTGTGTGCTGACTCATACAAATGTTGCTATTAACGAAATTAGAAATAAATTGGGAGAGAGAAGTAAAATATTATTTGATTATCCCAATTTTTTTGGAACTATTCAAAAGTTTGTGGATAAATTTTTAACAATACCTATGTATAAGCATATGTTTAAAAAGAATTTAAGGGCTATAGATGATATAATGTATTTAAGAGCAATAGAAAAACATTTCAAATTAGAAAAACATCAAAAATTATCGGTGTTTCTTGAAAAGAAAAGAAAAAATAAATTTCAGAAGAAAGAGAATACTTTGAAAGAAATGGATATTAGAATAAAAGAAAATAATGACATAGAGTTTAGGTTTAATAAAAAGAATGGTTTAAAAGATAAGGGCAGGCAAGCATACAAAGAAGCAAAAGAGATTATATGGGAGAAAGTAATAAAAGAAGATGGGATTTTAAAATACAAATTAGCTTATACTTTTGCCAACGCATATATAGATAAATTTCCAATGTTGAAGAATTATTTTATGAGTAGATTTAAGTGTGTTTTTATTGATGAGATGCAGGATACGAGAAGCTATCAAATTGATGTGCTGAATAGGATATTTGATGATAAAAAAATCATTGTTCAAAGATTTGGTGATCCAAATCAGTCTATTTTTAATGATGAAGATGACAGTATAGATATAGATTGGGACGTAAAAGAGAAGCTAATGTATATATCATCGAGTAAAAGATTTGGTAAAAATATAGCTTTTTTTGTAAATCAATTAAAAACAAACAATGGGATTGAAATAAAAGGAAACGATAAAGTTGATTCTTTTAAACCACATATTATTATTTTTGATGATAATAGTATTGATAAGGTTCTTGATAAATTTGTCGATTTAATAGAGGAATATAAATTTGAAAAAGAAAAGGGAATTTTTAAAGCGATTGGTTGGAGAAAAAGTATTAGTGATGATAAAAAATTGTCAATAAAGTCATATTACCCTAAATTTAACAAAAGCACCATTATGAAAAGCAACAAAGTTATTAACTTATTTGATGTCATAATAATTAGTATTATGGATTTTTTAAAAGACAAAAGTAGTATTCCCAACGGTAATAACAAAAAAAGTGTAATATCTTTTCTAAAAGAAAACTATAATGATTTTTATGTAAACTTAAGGACAAAATGCATAAGTTGGTATTTTAAATGCAGAAACACTAACGAAAATATAACTGAGGAAATTTATAACTTTATCAATGAAGGACTTTTTAAGCAACTTGGTGTTTTAGAAGTTGAGAGTTTTAGAAAAAAACTTGAAGAGCACATGAAAAAAATAATATTTGCAAGGAAAAATGAAAAAAATGAATATACTAGAAATGGCGTAAGAATAGTTATTGATACTGTTCATGGGGTAAAAGGTGAAACTCACACTGCTACGTTATATTTGGAGACTTTTTTTAACAAAAAAACTGACATTGGAAGGGTATTAGAATACTTGTTCATTGAGAAGAAAAACAAGAATAAAGACATCTTAAAAACATTAAAAGTAGTTTATGTGGGTATGAGTCGACCTAAAAAATTACTTTGTATTGCTGTGCATAAGAATACTATTGAAAAGTATAAAGAGAAAATTGATAATTGTGAAATAATAGAACTGTAGGTTGGAGCTACTCAATTATAATCGGGACTGTTTCAAAAATAAGAGGAAGAGGTTCAAAAATAAAAGAGGAAATGATAAAATTTACCTCCAAAGGTAGACCTAAGCAGTTTTAAAAGAACTGTTTGCTCTTTCGTTTAGAGAGACATTAGAAATGGGTGCATTATACTTTAAGAGAGTTCCATCTCTTAGAGATTTTCATTACAGACTTCTTCAGTTAGAAGAAGTTATAAAACTTCTTATAAAATTCATTCACGACGAACTTCAAGAAGATATACAAAGTGTTATTGTAGATGGTACAGGAATAGGATTTAAGAAGCAAACTTCTTTACACTGGATGAGAGGTACATATGTAAGACAAGTAAAAAATCATGTAAGATGTGAAGTGATTCTGACAAAAGGAAAGTATAAACTTTTTCAGTATGTGGAAGTAGATAAAGCATACTCAAGTGAGATAAAACTTCTTAAAAAAATCTTGAGTAAGATAAAACTCAAAGGAAAAAAGTTTATAGCTGACAAACTATACGATGTTAAAAGAAAGAAAAATTCTCTTAGAAAACAACCTTTGGAAAAAGATTACAAACAAAGAAACGAAATATTTATTTGGAAACATAAAAACAAAACTTGGTGGATATGTTTATGCCTACAGAGAAGATATGGCAAGAATATTGGCTCTATTAAAGTTTTTAATCTACAATTTGTATGTAGCAATTTTTTTGTTTATTGTTAGAAAAGGCTATTCAAAGGTTATTCAAAAGTATTTCATTATATTTTTGTATCTAATTTGTCTTTTTGGATTAATCTCTTCCTATTTTTGAAACAGGCCCATTAAAAAGTTGACAAAGTTGACACAAAAGATGTATAATAGGAGTGAGTTTATTGGAAAAATTTAGAAAAGAGATTTTCAAGTATTTTAAAGAATTAATTAATAAGGTAATAGAAGAGAAAAGAGTTGATATATCATTTTTATATGAAAGAAAGAAAAATAAAGATTTAATAGAATCATTTTTCAAAGCTGGTGTTTTGGATAGATACGATATTCTTGAATCTGTTTGGAATGTTGCGTGTAGATATGAACCCGATGAAATAGACGAAGATCAAATGAGAGATGGGAATTGGTTGGTTGTATGGAAATTCTTGCCATTGGATGAAATTCTTTCAAATCTGGATCTTTTACCTGAAGAATTTGAACCTCCAAATGGTTATGCATCAGACGAATTTGTTTATTTTAAATTGAGTTTTAATGCTTCAGAAAATGTTATTTGTCTTTCGTTGCATTTACCTGAATACATCTCTGAAGGGAGGTGAAATAATGAAATGTCCGAAATGTGGAGCAGAATTGAAAAAAAGAAGAGGAAAAGAGAAACAAATGTTTAAAGGAAAAGAAGTAGAAGTTTCCTATGATGTTTTTGTTTGTCCCCAATGTAAGTCAAGTTTTATAGATTTCTCTTCAATAGAAAAAGCATGGAGAGATATATGGAATAAATATGAAAAAGGAAACAATATACCTTCTCCGGATATTTTACGCAGGGCTCGGGAAAATCTTAAATTAACAGGAGAAGAGCTTGCAAAAATAATAGGAAGAACAAAATCATTAATTTCAAAGCTCGAAAATGGGACCCGAAGATTGACTGAGCCATTGCTTAAATTGTATTTAGATTACATAATTCCAGGCGGGGAAAATTTTGCACAGCTTGTTAATGAAGCTTTAATTGAGGGAAGGATTACAAAAGAAGAAAGAGATGAATTTTTAAAAAGGATTGCTTTGTCAAATAACACAATCGATGTAATATTTGAACAAGAAATTTTATCAGAACATGGAAATATTCCTTCTGATTTGAATGGATATACAGTATTTGATGGAGAAAAATTTTGTAGTGTTGTATCAAGAATAATGTCCATTAAAAAAACCTTAGATATTATGAAGTTATTCAAATTAATTTTTTATATAGATGCAGTATCTTATACGATGATTGATAAATCTATCACTGGGTTGCGATATAAATCTAATAAATATGGTCCAACACCTTATAATTACGATCTTATTCTTACATATCTCAAGAAAAAAGGTGTGGTTTCAGAACATCCAGATAAAGAATACTGTCTAAATTACTGTGAAAATTATAAATCAATTAAAAATCTTTCAAAAGAAGAAGACATGATAATAGACTTAGTTTTAAAAGAATACGGTAATTTAAGTTCGAAAAAATTGTCAGAATTAACTCATAAAGAAAAGTGCTGGAAAGAGACTGAAAGAGGAAAAATTATAAGGTTTAAACAAGATATGATTCACAAAAAAATTAGTGTAAGGTATTAAGATTAGACATTAAAGTCCTTAAGAAAATTTCCACTATTTTCGTTCCCGCCTATTAAAATTTTCATCTTACTTAATACTTAGTGTTTATATTCAAATGAATTTCTTTTCTGCTTTTTATTTAGAAAATTAAATCACAAGGAGGATAGAGTATAGTGAAAAAGTTTGGTTTAATTTTAACTTTTTTATTTATATTATTTGCTTTTGGTTATTCACAGACAGTATTGAAGATACCTTTAGATACACAAACATCTGTAAATATTCAATTTGGTTCATTAAATTCTTCGACAGATACGGAAATAATAATTCCAGAAGTGTTTTTTGAAATGTCTGGTAATAATTATATTTACGAATATATGAAATCTACGGCAAATTTTGCTGGAGTATTTCTAACGGTTTTATCTATTTTAATTAGTTTAAGTGTTTGGTCTTACAATAGGATTGTAGATAAGGGTTTACCAGAAAAGCTTGTACAAAGATTTATGGGGGGAAATAGTCTGGTTTATTTATCTCTTTTTTCTATTTTCTTTGTGGTGTGGATGATAGTTTCCATTTTTTTGTATAATAAATTTCCTATACTTTCTGATTTTATAGGAGTTTCTTATATGATAATAGGAGTTTTATTATATTATCGGGTATCAATCTTGCAATATAAACCTGAAAAGATAATTGATAGAATAATTTCTAAGAAAAATTTCGATGATGTTTTAAACTTAGTAAAAAATTTGGTTAAATATGATAAAAAGGAATTATTTTCATATGTTCTGGATAATATATTTAAAACTAAGGATCAAAATTTTATTAAGATTTGTTTAGGAAATAGAAAACATTTTGGAAATAGCCTCAAAAGTTTTTGAAGATAAACGGTTAATGTACTTTGATATTATTATATCTTCATTCATAAAGAACGAGCAAAATTTGGAAAGTAAATATAAAAAAATAGTACTTGATGAAATTTTGGAAGTTTGTTTTTATCAAATATACTTATTTAAGGATTTCTCATTTTTAAGTTCCACTATTTACAGATTAACTAACAAACAGGATGATGCAATTTTTAAAACATTAGTTAATAATTTGTTAAGTTATAATAGGGGATTTATCGAAGTCGATGAAAATTATGAATATATAAGAAGGTTCAACGAACTTATTATGGTGATGTTTACCAAGTTCAAAGAGAAAATAGCCAAAAATTATGAACTTCAAAACTATTCAGCGGCTTTAGTTGTAGATTTCATATTCAATCTATACCTTAAAAAGGAAGATAATTTTATTTGGGAGTATCTTACTGGAATTTGGCCTGGAAATATTTTTAAAATGGTTTTAGAAATTATTTTTGATAATAATATTGAAGAAGATGAGCAGAAAGTTTGTTTAAAAACTTTGTTTGTTAAAAAGATTATATACGGTATATTATTGCTTGGAGGATTTATCATTAAACATTGTTATAAAAATAAACTATGCAAGAATGAATATGTAGATAAAGCACTTAGAACTCTTGTGGCTGTCTTGGATTCTATCATATTTGAAAGTAAAGAAAATCACGAGAAAATGTTATCTTTGCTTCTTGAAATAGTTAACGGCGATGACCTTAAAACTTTTAGAGAGTTTTTAGATAGTTGTTTAGAAAGATATTTCTTTGTGGATTCAGAAAAAATGATATTTGGAAAAGCTTATGGAGGGTTTCAGGAGTTTGAAAGCGTTAAAATGTTAAAGTTTTTCCTATATTATATGTCGAAAAGTATTTTTCCATTTCTACAAGATAATCGATTTAAAACGATTAAAGAACAAAGTTTAAATTTAGCTGGATTGGTAAATAATTTAAGTGATTTGTTAGAAGAAGAGGAAATAGACGAGCTCAAAAAATTCTTTGAAATAGTTAACTCTAATAATATATGAAAACATGAAGTTATCGTTTTTTCGAGAGTTTTAATCATATTCTTCACTTTATTTAGAATACTATTTTTTATTTGTTATTCCAAGAAACATATTCCTCTTCATTTTACAAATGTAGAAAGGTTAGGCTTGTAGAGTTTCCAAGGAGTGGTATACATGCTACAGATATAGAAAATCTTATTAAAGAAAATTGAAATCAGAAAAAGGTGGAAGATTCCACCTTTTTCCATTTTGATAAGTTTCATTCCTTCAAAATACCAACAACTGGAAATTTTTTCAAAAACTCTTTTCCATGAGGAGCGCTTTTTAAAGCTTCTGTTAGGTCCTGTCCTGCTTTGTGAAGTGCCTGATGTTTTCCATCTTTCCACAAAAAGCTTTCCGTAACGTCGTAAACGAGACCTTCGTAAGCTATATAAGCAGGGCGACCGTTCTTTCCATTATATTTTAAAAGATCTTTTTTTGTAAAAACTCTCATTTTAGGAATTTGGAAACAAACGGTGATGTTTCTCCTCTTCTCATGAAGTGTCCCGATGGTCCCTCTCCAAGGAACTCAGAAAACCATGATTCGTGTTCTATCTCTTCGTTTAGTATTGCAAGGGCAAGATCATAGGTTCTGTGGTCTTTCCCAAATGTCATGTTGCATATCTGGGTGTATCCACGAACGGCGCACCTTTCAGCTTCCACAAGCACTTTTAAGATATTTTCTGCAGTTACGTTTTCTGGAAGCCTTGCCGGCGGGCATGCTGACATGTCATGGAAGACTTTCATATCATCGGGAAGCTTTCCACCAAGTTCATAAATTCTTGGAATAAGAGCTTCAAAGTGGTTTCTATCTTCTATCCTTGCAACTTCTGCTATTTCTTTTAGAGTTTCTCCTTCCATTCCAATGAGATTTGCCCTGAGAATCGTATAATAATAGTAAGTTGTAAGCTCTGCTGCCGCGTTTTTTACAAGAAGCTCAAGTAATTGGTCCACATCAACTCCTGCCATTTCCACCATTTCCCTTGTTACTTTTGCCATGATAGCACCTTCTTTCATAAAAAGTTAGCTAATCTATTATAACATTTTTTAATTAAAAAAATAATTAAAATAGAATCATTTTAAACAATACTGCAAATGTTTTTGTATTAGTTGTGAATAAGTGTATAATTAAAATAAAAAGTTATCGGATATTTATCTAATTCATATAGTGTTTACCGAACGTTTTTTAGAATATAAACTTTCATGGGAGATGGTAAGTATGAGAAAGCGTTTGTTAATACCATATAAAGAGGAAGATCACAAAAACTTTGAAGAAGAATGGTTTCCTCATAAAGGGGTTTCTGGATGGTGGTATATCACAGGATATCTTATGGATAAAGAAAGTTCAGAAAGAATCTTTTCGTATCAATACACGTTTCTTAGGGCCAGAGTGTATGGTATTACTCTGAAAGTGCTCCAGCTTGCTCTCACAGATATTTCACGAAAGAAGCACTATTTTAAACAAAAGGCATTGTTTTTTGAAAGAAAAGTATTTAAAGACGAAAGGACCATAGATGTTTTGCCTTATGCCGTTTTAAAGAGATCAAAGGATGGAATGAATCTTTGGGTGAATACTGATGAATTCTCTTTTGAGCTTAAACTTGGCTATGGGAAAGGCGGAGTGTGGCATGGAGATAATGGAGTTTTGATAATGGGCGTTCCAAAAGATTCAAAGCAAAGAACTGTTTATTACTCTTTTACGAATATGCCAACAGAAGGAAGGATTATTATAAAGTCTGAAGAAGAAAAAAGAAAATTTGATGTTCTTGGAAAATCATGGTTTGACAGGCAATGGGGACCTTTTAACATTGTTGATCCTGCAACGCACTGGGAGTGGTTTTCTCTTCGATTTTTTGATGATGAAGAAGTTATGCTTTTTTCCTTTCCACAACATCCGTATCAGGATGGAACATACGTTGACAAATATGGAAAGAGCAAGAGGATTTGCGATTTTACGGTTAAAGAGAAGGAACTTGTAGAGGTGGATGGATATGTTTTTTCATTTGGGTGGGATGTTATGCTTCCAGGTGTAAAGAAAGAATTTTACAAAGTAGTTCCCATGATGGATGGTCAAGTTAATATAGCGTATTTTGAGCTTATGGCAAAGGTAATTGATTTATATGGAAAACACGTTGGTTATGCGTTTGTTGAACTTCTTCCAGGAGTTAGAAGTAAAAAGAAAAAGCCAAGTATAAAAAATCTTTTGAAAAAATCGTAGAGGTGAAATATGACACAAGAACTTGAAGTAAGGAGGCGCCTTGGAATTCCAAATGACGCAGAGAGGTTGCTTATTTTCACCGAATCTAGCCACTGGGATCCAAACTGGCTCTACACATCAGAGGAGTATTTTGGGAGATTTGTCCAGAAGAACCTTGATCTTGCACTTAAGGAACTAGAAAAAGAGCCAAGAAGGATTTACTCACTTGAAAACATTTTCTTTTTGAAGATGTATTGGGATAAAAATCCGGAAAAGAGAGAAGTTGTAAAAAGGTTTGTTAACGAGGGAAGGCTTCGCCTTATGAGCAGCGCACCAACTTCGGCAGATACCATTCTTCCAAAAGTAGAGTCTATTTTAAGAGATTTTTTGATTGGGCAGCTTTGGCTTGAAGAGAACAAAATGACTCAAAAACCTAAAGTTGCATATTTCCCCGATAGCTTTGGAGCATCACCTTTTCTTCCATCCCTTTTAAACGCTGCAGGGTTTGAAAAGACGGCTATAACTCGTGTGGATGGAATGTACTTTCCAGGTTGTGATCTTGAAAGCAGGAAACATTTTCCAAGAGAAGGTTCAACGGCAGAAATTTTGCTAAAGAAGGAAAAGACTCTTGATTTTATCTGGAAAGACAAAAATGGAGGAAAAGTTCTTGCTCACTGGAATGCTTTTACCTATGGTATGGGGGACATGCTCTCATACATAGGAATAAGCAGGGTATATCTTGCAAGATTTGCAATTCCTTTAAGGGCAAGATGTTACATTGCCCGCAAAGTTCACCATTATGTTAGGATCTTAGAACCTTTCAGCAAAACGCCATACATGCTATGCCCAATAGGATTCGATTTTGTAGAGCCAATTTCCGATCTTGTAGAGCTACTTGAGCGCTACAACAGAGAGTATTATTCAAAGACGGGAATATGGACCGTAGTTGCAGGCCTTGATGATTATCTTACCCTTGTTGGGTTTCATGAGGATAAATTACCTGTCCTTGAAGTGGATCCAAATCCTTACTGGACCGGCTTTTACGTATCAAGACCAGAGGTTAAAAAACTTACCCATTCTCTTGTGGAAAAAGCGCTTCTTTTTGAAAAAATGCTCATTTATTCAAAAAACTATAATGGATCTGATTGGGAGAAGGTGAAGAAGGTTTGGTGGATAGCTTCTCTTTCCAATCATCACGACTTTATAACCGGGACATCTACTGACGAAGTTGTTGAAAGGGAGCAGCTTCCATGGTTAAAAGACGCAGAAGGTGAATTAGAAGAAGTTTTTGCAAAAGTCAATGAGCGTACCCCTAAAAAAGAAAAAAACTTTAGATTTTTTCCAAAATTTTCAGAAAATAATCAGAAAATTTTCATAAGAACGACGTGCTATGAAATTGAAATTAACAAAAGGACTTCTCTTATAACACGCCTTTGTTTTAAAGACAAGGAAAATCTTTTAAGTTTACCTTCAAATGATAGTGCCCTTTACCGCGACTCTGGTGGACTTTGGAGAATGGGATATGAGTTTAATGGGGGTATTTGGAAAGAATTTAAAAAGCCAGTAAAAGTTTACGAAACAAAAGTTATAGAACATAATAATGCTTTGGAAATTGTCAGTGTTATCAGCATATTAGGAAATGTTTTCAAAAAAAAGATATGGATAGAGAATGAAGATCCAATAATATATTTCAGAGTAGAAGGAAGATTGAAAAAAGACTACGCGCTTAGCGTTCGTTTTAACTTTAATGCATCTTTTCATGGTATATACATGCATGCTCCAGGGGGCGTTATACACCGTCCATGTAAAAAAATATATGCACCCACCTTCTGGCCGCTTAATGAGTTTGCGTTTTTTAAAGCAAAAAGTTATCATCTTGTTATATTTAAATCTTTTCCGGGGGCTATTTCGTGTGAGGAAAATGGAAGGATAGAAATTTCTCTTATGAGAAGTGCTCAAAGGGAGAAAGCTTTTGGAATAATAGGTCTTCCAGCCAATCCTGTGAATTTGAAAAAACATAAACATGAAGTGGTAGATTATGGTGTGATGCTGGTTGATAAAAAGGATGATGTTGAAGAGAAAGTAATAAAATCTCTAAAAGAATTATCATTTCCTTGGGAAGATGGTTATAAAGAGCTAAAAAGAGAATTTGATTCTTTGATAAAAGTTTACCCGGATGAGGTCTTAACAGTTTCTGTAAAGAGAGCTTTCAAAGGAAATGGAATAATTGCAAGATTTTATGCTCCTTTTGGCGTGAATGAGGTTTTAAAGATAATACCAAATTTTGAATTCAAAGAAGCATACCTTTGTGATGCAAGGGAACGTGATATAGAAAAATTAGAAGTTTCAGATGGTGTGGTTTATCTTAAAATGAATAGAGCAGTTGCAACAGTAAGGTTTGTTGATGGCTTTTAAAACAACCATAACGAGTAGAAAATAACATAGTAAGCTTTCTTAAGATTTGGAGAGAAGAGTAAATGTTAGTATTTTTATTGAGAAGCGGTGTTTAGTAAAAATTGCTCAAGTATGTAGGTAGAATTTTGGAAAATTTTTAGGTGATTTCTGACGCCTTTAATTTAAATTTTCATGCTTGAATCAAAAGTAGAGACTATTAATTATATAAATTTGGCAAGAAATTTTCTGTTATGAATTTTTCCACTAAGCAAAATTCCCAAAGAAGGAATGAATTTGTTAGGATTTAAAAATAAGTTTTTTTCACTCATTATGGCAATTAAAAGGTTATACCATGAGAAATATCCTTTTTTCATCCTAAGAAATTCCTTTTTTGTTATTCAGAGGAACGAGTGGGTGAAGAATCTTAAAGAATTTTTGGAGAAATTCTTCACTTCGTTCTCAGGGTGACCTACCCTTCGATTCCGTTACTGTTTTGCTCAAGATGACAATGAAAGAAGAAGCACTCTTTTTTGTCATTTTGAGTAGCAAGCGGGCGAAGAATCTTGGATAACATTTCCTTTTTCTGTCATTCTGAGGAACGAAGTGACGAAGAATCATATTCTTCGCGCTCACGCGCTCAGAATGACAGGGAAAGATTCGTCGTCGTGTAACTCCTCGGAATGACTATGAAAAGGAGATGTCATCTTGAACGTAATCGAAGGGAATGTCATCCGAAAGGAGCGGGCAGGCGAAGGGGATGTCATCCTGAACACGTAGTATGAAGGGTATGTCATCCTGAGCGTAAGCGAAGGATCTTATACATTCGAAAAATCATCCAAGATTCTTCCAAATGCGTTATAAAAACAATAATTAACATTTTGTTGTAATTATGTTGTTAAAATTTGACTTTGTCAATATGAAAATGATAATATAGTAATGGGGGAGTTATAAAATACAGGGGGGATAGGGATAAATGAAACAGTTATATCAAGTAATTTGTAAAAATCAATCCCTCCTTTCCTTTTTGGCCTATCTGGTAATGACGAATAACTTAGAATAACCAGTAATCTCAATTGTTCCTTCCTGTTAGTAAAGAATATACTGGAGATTATTCAGAATATGATGTAGAAGGTTTGTTGCGCTTGGTCAAAAGTTTTTAAGAAAAGGGTTGGAAAAATATTTGTTGTATTTGAAACATACTTATGAACCAAAGAAAGAAGCGGTTGATAGAAAGATAATACATGCAAATTTTGGAAGCCATGGTAGGAAAAGAACCTACATTTTGTATGTTTGATGATAAAAAAATAATAAAAGGTTTTGTAGGTAGAATAATAGCAAAGTAATGTAAATTGGTGAAAAAGCTAAGTTTTCAGAGGTAGCAGAAAAATATTAAATGTTCTTTAAAGATTTAAAGTTGGTTTTTAGAAAGAGGGCGCCTTGCAACTTTGCTTCAAAAATCAAGCAAATTAGTACTTCTGCCTGTAAAAGTCTACAATAAACTGAACACAATTTTTCATTTTGACAGGTACATATTTCTAATAATTATTGCCTAGATTTCTCTTTTTCACATAAAGTACTTTTATAAGAAAAATGGAAATATGTAAAAATTGATGGTGTGAGATAAATTCCTTTTAAAGAAGTAATATGAAGTATGAAGTTGTTTTTAAGTTAATTCTGTAAATACCAATTAAAGGAGTGGTATATATTTTACGAAAAATAGGAATGATTTTATCATTAGTGTTTTTAATTGTATTTGTGTTTTTCTGGAATATGGTAATGTTTCCCAAATATGCTGGGGAAGTGAAATTTATTTATAACAAAATAGTTAGCTTTTTCTCAAGTTTTAAAAAGGAGGAAAAGGTTAATTTACAAACTTCTTCATCTTTGAAATTTGGAGAGTTTGTATTATCTGAAACTACTTTAAATGAAGTTTATGAAACAAAAGGAGAACCGAAGTATTTTGATAAAAAGGGAAAGTATGCACGATTGGTTTACATCAAAAACATTTTTGAAAAAGAAGGAGTTGTAATGTATGACTTCTATGATGATGTGTTAATAGTTGGGATTTATGGAATTAATTTTAGAAATTATGAGATTTCTTAGATAAATCAATTTTTTAACCAACTGAAGCATGAAATTGAACAAAAATATGGAACAGGAAAGATATCATTTGAAGGTAATAAAAAAGCATTTGAAAAAAGTTTAAATTTGAATGATGAGGAAATGTGGAAATATATTACTGGAGGAATTGTAGAAATAAGAATCGATTGGAATATAAACAATAAATATTGGATTTCGTTGTGGGCAAGTGGAGATATGCAATATCTAGATACCTCGATAATTTTGGCGTATTATGATAAAACTGTTTCTATACGTTTTTGGGAGGAGTATGTTATAGAGAATTAATAAAGGAGGGAGTTACATGTCAAATAGTGAATATGATTACAAAATTACTTCAAGCTTGATATCGAGACCTGTTGGTGAACATGAAACGATTTAAAGAAGGTTTGCGAACAAAGAAGCTATAATTTCACAGTTTTATTTACCTTTTTATGAAGCTGTAAAAATATACAAAAAAAGAAGATATTAACTGAAATGTTAACTTAGTAAAGACGATAATATTGTAGAAAATAATAAAAAGTTATTTAAAATGGGGGGATATCAATAAAGGTTAATGAGTTAAAAAATGAGGCAGTGATAGAACAAAAATTAAAACAAGTTGAAAAAATATTGCAAGAAATAGAAGATGTTATCAAAAGTGAAGGATTTAATGTACCAGAAGACTTGGTAAGAATACCATATAAATTAAGTTTTCCAAGGGGATACTTTAGAAAAATTAAAGATATATATGAAAGATATAAGTTATATTTTTTTAATGACAAGACGCTGGCAAGGAATATAGCTTATGCTATTCAGTATACAGATTTTTTAAACTATATTTTTAACAGAACAAATTTGGGAAATAATGGTTTATCGATTGGCTCGATTTTTAGGAAAAATGCCATTATAAGTGTTGTTACTGTAATAGAAGCTTATATAGCGGGAATGGTAGAAGAGGTTATAAACGAATGTTATGAATGTACCAAGCAAGCAAAATGTGATTCTAAAATTAAAAAATCAATATATAAAAATAAAAGTTTAAAGAAGAATCTAAAAAAGATATATGATAAAAAGCGATTTGTTAAGTTTAAAGAGGGAATAGATTTTCTATTAAATGCTGGATTGATAAACAAAAAATTTCATAATGAATTAGACTCATTACGAAACTATAGAAATCATATTCACATACAATATATAGAAAAAAACGGTGGTAATAATAGAGTAAGAATAAGAGATTTTGGAAAAAATAGGTATAACATAAAAATATATAATAATTCAATAAATACCTTAAAAAAATTACCTGATGTTTTTAAAAGATTGGAAGAAGAATTTTCCATATGTTTATTTGATAAAGTTAAAGATTAAATAGCTTGTTGTTTAAATTACAAAAGAAATAGTGTTATTTAAACGAGAAAAGAATAGTTATGAAAGAATCTTCTATCTATTTTATTAGTGATTTTGAGGAATGTGTTTGTAGTTATTATGACTTGAAAAATTATTAATTTTACTGTGGTAGAGAATAAAAGCCTTTATGTTACTCCAAGGAGCGTAAGCGACGAAGAATTTATATACGGAAGCCTATATATTGGAAAGCACAAGCGAAAACTAAAGTGTCAACAGTGTTTGCAAGTTTTAGGGTTATTGAAGAAAAAGTTATTGAAAAAGTTGTTGAAACTTTATTGAAATAATAATATTATTGGTTATTGAAATAGGAAAAATTTAATTAAAAGATACACGAACTGATCCGCAATTAATCAAGCAAAGCATATAGAATTAAAAGGTAAGAAGATTCAGGCAAATAATACAAATTTAAAAATTTAACAAATTCTGAATATTTATGGTTACTAATTATTTTATTCAATTTTATATTGACGATATAAAACTTATTTTAGGGGGTAAGAGAAGTGTTTAAAAAAATCAAATTTTATTATTTGGTTATCGGTGTAATTATTATCATTTTGTTATCTTCATGTGATGAAACAAATATGCCACCTGTTGTATTAAATGAACCTTATCCCGAAGACAATGCTTCTAACATTGAGTTATCTCCAGTATTAAAATGGTTTGCATATGATGAGGATAAAGATGAAATATTTTTTGATCTTTATTTTGGAGAAGAAGTTCAACCACCATTAATAGCGAAAGATATAAAAGTATATCAATATAATTTGACAGGTTTAAAGCCCAATACGACATATTATTGGAAAATAATTGCGAGAGATAAAAATGGAGGAATAACTGAAAGTCCAATATGGAAATTTAAGACCACTTCTTTCCCAAAACCACCAATAAATAAAACACCTATTAACAAAGGGTTTGTAGATATTCAAAATGCAAGATTAGAATGGGAATGCAGTGATCCTGATGGGGATAAATTAACATACGACATATACTTTGGGGAACAAATAAGCAATTTAGAGAAGCTAGTTAGCAATTATTTCAAAAATTACTATGAACTTCCAACGTTAAAAGAAGGCACAACATATTATTGGAAAGTGATAGCTAGAGATGGAAAAGGCGGAGAAGTAGAAAGTCCTATATGGAGTTTTACAACAAAAATAAGTAACTTGAAACCATATACTCCAATTCTAATTTTTCCAGATAACGGTGTTAATATAACAGACACAAATCCAATTTTAGAATGGAAATGCAGTGATCCTGACGGTGATAAATTGACATATGAAATATATTTTGGAAGGAGTCCAATTCCTCCTCTTATAGAGAGCAATTATTCATCGACGAGTTATCAATTGAATGATTTAGAGTTTAATACAACTTACTATTGGAAAGTAGTAGCAAAAGATAGTAGAGGAGGAATAAGTAGTGGTGATGTGTGGAGTTTTACAATAAAATCATCTGAATCAACTGTTGTTTACGATAATTTTGAATCTTATCCAGTAAATTCAAAGCCGAATCCAATATGGGGAACATATGTTTCTTCATCTACTTCATATGCAAGAGTGATAGATTTTAAATCACATGGAAAAGTGTTAGAATTTTTCGATCCTACTTATGATGGGTATACTAAAATATACGCAAGAGATATAAATATTAGTAAAGGGTATTTGGAATTTGAATTTTATATTCCTGAAATAAATAACCCAGTAGTTAATTTTGGACTAAGATTTTGGGAAATGGACAAAAATGGAAAATACAGATGGGAAAATATAGGCCCTTATGTTGGGGTTAACTATTATTCAACTGAAGGGAATTATTTATACTCATATTCAACCAACTCAGATGAGCATTTAATTAAGTTAAAAAAAGTACGGCCAAATGAATGGTATAAGATTAGAATGGAATTTGATTTAGAAAGAAGTGGAGTTTATGAAGTATACATAAATGATACAAAAGTAGGAGAAGGCAGTACAAATGTAAAAAAATTAAACTATTTTACAATTACAACTTTTACAGATGATATTTCCGATAAGGTATACATTGACAATTTAAAGATAGTTTCTTATGACAATAATAATGATAATACATTTGTAAAATCAGAAACCATAAATAAATTAAGTGAAAGAAACAATTTGTTAGTGGCAAAAGGTGCGGAAGGAATTTATTTATTTGATGTATCGAACCTTCAAAAGCCTATATTAGTGAATACTATATCTTATTTTAAAAATATTAGTGATCTTGCGATAAAAAAGGATATTTTATTTATTGCTCATGGAGAAAAAGGATTAACTTTGATGGATGTTAGTGATCCATCAAATCCTGAAGTATTTAGATACTTCAGTTTTAGAGCTGATATTCTAGAAATCAAGGGTGATTACTTATACATTTTAAATGATATTGACAGAAAATTATTAGTTATGGATATAAAAGATACAAACGATCTAAATATTATTAAAATGTATTCGCTAAGTAAATTAGAACAATTTGCTTTGGTAGAGAATTTTAAAATAATTGATGATAATTATATGATTCTTTTAAAACAAGATTTAGATAACCTTGAGTTATTGTTTTATAAATTTAGCGATTCTAATGATTTGAAATTAATTAATGAATATAAGTTTGAATTAGATTCAATAATATTTCCGGATATTCAAATATTTAAAAATTATTTATTTATTCAAAGTGATTATGATAAATATTCTATAATAGATTTTTCTGATTTTAGCAATATTAAAAATGTAGGATATCTTAAAGGCTATGACATAGAATTTAAAGAAGAATATGCCTTTGTTGCATTGGGTTACGGAGGATTTAAAATTTATAAAATAAATGATGACTATGGTAATTTTGATTATTTTGAAGTTGCTCGAGTCGATAAACTAGAAGATGTTGAAAAAATTTTAGTCATTGATAATTATGCGTTTTTGTCAAGTAGACAAAAAGGTCTTTATGTAGTAGATATAGAGGAACCATATTTTCCAAAATTATTGGCTAATTATGACACATTTAGTGGATATGCAAATGATATCGCTAAGATTAATGATAATTATATGTTAATGGCAGCAGATAAAGAAGGAATTTTACTATTTGATTCTACTATTCCAACTGATCCGAAGCTTGTTAAAAAATTTAAAACTTACTTTGATGCAAAAGAAATAATTGTAAAAGGAAATTATGTTTATTTAATTGGAACTTTTTCTTTTGAAATTTTTAAATTAGAAAACGAAGAAGAATTAAATTTAAAATTATTAGGACGTTTTTCAACTTTTAATGATTATTATATAAAGGGATTAATATACAAGAAATATGCATTACTATTAGATAGTAAATCAAAAAGCATTGTTGTTTTAAATATTTCCAATCCATATAATATAAATAAAGTAACAGAATTAAAAATTGATGATGTAAGTAATTTCGATGTAATAGGTAATTACATGTTTGTAAAACAAAGAGAAACTTTTAATAAAAGTAAACTTTTAATATATGATATATCAATTCCTTATTTACCAATTTTAGTAAATCAGTTGGATTTCGACTTTTATATATATGAAATGCTTATATATAAAAATTATTTATATTTGACAAGTTTTAAAAAGCTAATAGTTTATAATTTTTCAAATTCTCAAAATCCAATTAAAATAAAAGAATATGGATTAAATGAACAACCAAGAAATGTGTACATTTTCGATGACAAAATGTTTATGATATTCACTAATTACCTATCGAATGACGATTTATATTTAGAGGCACATTTGAAAATTTATGATATAAGTGATCCAAAAAATATGTTTGAGATAAAACGAAAATTTCTTCCTAATCTTAATATTGAATATCTGAAAAGCAAATTTGCAACAATAAGAAATTGTTTATATATTGCAAATGGAGATGATGGATTAATTATTTTTGATATAAGTGATTTAAACAAACCACAATTAATAAAGAATTATATTTGGTTAACTATTTATGATTTATATTAAAAGCCGCGTTATAAGATAATTCTATGTGTTCAAATATTTTTAGTAAAATTTTTAGTGAAACAATACAAAAACTTATCGAAAATAACTACTGGAATATTACTCAACTTTGCAATAATTGGAGGGGGGAAAATTATGAAGAAAATTTTGTCTCTCATTTTATTATTGATTGTAACTTCAACATTTTTTGCTGAGTGGATTGTTTATAGAGCAAATACAGAACTTGAAAATGTAGTAATCCTAAAGAACATTGCTGTAGCAGTTAAATATGAAACTTTGTTTAAACCTACACTACTACTTGCGGTAACCTTAAATGAGGAGAACAAAATAAAAGATATAACAGTGCTTGTCTTTTGGAAGGGAACAAGTCTAAGGATGTATAATGAAACGCAAGCATTTTATACAATAGGTAGTACTGCAATTTCTGGAAGGACTTATTCGATAGCTAAAGTCTATTGTAAATACAAATTCGATGCACAGAAAACTATTTCAGCAGAATGGTACGCCATAGACGAATCAACAATAGTTTATCCAAACCTTTTTTTAACAAATACTAAAAAGAGTTTTGTCATGAATTTATTTAAAAGCAAGAAACTAGTTATATCTGCTTCAGGATATGAAGCAACATTTAATTTAGTAGGCCTTGAGAATGCTATTCGCTCAGTAAATTTATCGAAAAATGATTTTGAAAAATGGATAGATGATTATACACTTTCACTTGGAATACTTTATGGCTTTTTGTTCATTTTGTTGGGAATTAGTTTTATTTATCTGATGAGCTATTAAGTAATAATTAAGCTGGACAATTATAACGAGGACAGTTGAGCAGCAGCGATAAAAGAAGTTAACTCAGTGATTGAAACGTAGATATCAGTTTAAATAAGTAAAGACAGAAGTTTTATAATTATGAAAGAATATATAAAGGTCAAAAACAAGATTGCACTGTTTTTAAGAACTTTGAAAGAGATTGTAAGTCAGATTTTGCGTACGTTGTTTTTGTGCATAGTGTGCAGGCGTTTTAGCAGTAAGAGAAATAACACGCAGACGAGGAGATATCAGTTAAGAGACTTTGAAGTATTTGCAACATATGTGGGTAAATGTTTATGTAGTTTACGATATTTTTTAGTTTTTTTGAATCAATTTAGTATAATGAAGCTGAGAATATGAATAAAGGTGCTTTTTCGAGAAAAATAGATGATACTTTAAATAGTAAAGACGTCGAACTCATAGAGGCAACAAATGGACGGTAAACGTTTCATATGCAATTCTGTTGAATGAAAAATATATGGGAACTTTTACACATCAAAAAGATACAAAACATAATTATCTACAGTGTAAAATAAACGGTATAAAAATAAGAAAGGTCCTGTATCCTAAAATAGATAAATAAGATAACCTTTTACAAAGGAGGGATACAGAGCCATGGAAATCAAAGATATTATACTACAATTTTTTTACAGAAAATGAAAAGTGAACGAGAAATCTTCTAACCTGGTTTTTGAACACAGTTATGGAATATGAAGCATATTTGCAGGCAGGAGCAGACTATTACGAAAGAGCAAGAAATAGAAGAAAAGATAAGGCAAACTAAAGTAGTAGGAGCTTTTCCAAATGATGGGACATTTTTAAAGTTAACTGTGGCAATCTTACTTGATATTAAGAAAGAATGGTAACTTTAAAGAAGACACTTGGATATGGGCTATTGGTCTATTTTGGGGTGCAGGGTTATTTTTACAGCATTTTCTTGACAAAAACCTTTTAAATTCAAATCTTTGATGTTTTTTATTATAATTTATATTCAAATTAGAGGTGAAAAGATGAATTTAAAAAGCAACAAATATTGCTGTGAAGAATGTTTTAAAGATGAGTATATTAAAAAATTTGTGAGAAAAAACACTGTTGAAGGAAGTTGTGACGTGTGTGGTAGAGATAATGTTTTTGTTATGAACTTTAAATCTGTGGCTGAATTTATTATACAGGGTTTTAGAAAAGCGTATGACAATATTGAAAATGAAGGGTTTTGGGATTCTGAGGAAAAAAGGTATGCGGATCCTGTTACAGGTACAAACCTTGGAGAATCTATGTTTGATATTTTGTATTATGAGGAAGAAATATTTTCTAATGAATTTAGTGAGTCTAAAGCAAAAGAATTTTTACAAAAATTAATGGATTCTGTTAAACCAAGTTTTCGTGAAAAGATCAGAGGAGCTGACGATTTATACTTTGATATTGAAAGTCAAAACTGGATGTTAAAAGATGAATTATATTATTTGGGTGAAGCAAAAGTAAAAAATTATATTATACATGGGATGAGTTTAAGAAAGTTACTAAGTATAGATATAGATTTTTTGATATAGGTAAAGGTAAAAAGAGAGAAGAATTGTTAGAAAAACTAAAATTTATATTCAGGAAGCTAAGTAGTAATCTTCAAAAGGGCACAAGATTATTTAGGGCTAGAATTTATAATAATTCTTTAGAAAACTTGAAAAGACCGGATGGAATCGGTCCAGCACCTGTAAAAAGAACAAGAAACAATAGGTTTAGTCCAGCTGGTATATCATATATGTATTTGTCAGAAGATGAAGAAACATGTTTTAAAGAAATTGATCCGCAATTTTTCGACAAAGTTATAGTTGGTGTATTTGAGTTAACAAAGGATATAAAGATATTAGATTTAACTGGAAATCCTATAAAAAGCATATTTTGTGAAAATTATGATCACGACACAAGAATGCTTACAAAACACTTTGTAAACAGATTTTCTGAAGAAATTAGTAAACCAATGATACCAGATGAAAACGACGAGATAGAATATGTACCAACACAGGTATTATCAGAGTATATTAGAAAGCTTGGTTATAAAGGAATAAAATATCAAAGCTCTTTAAACGATGGGTATTATAATTATGTTTTATTTTTTGGACCTAAAGATAGTGAGATAGAGTATTTTGAACATTACTTATGTTTGAAATATTTATATGCTTACAAAATAAAAGATGTTAACTATAGTTATGAATCTATCCAAATACTTGATGAGAAAACACCTTGTATTAAGTGAGATGAAAGAAATTGCAGTAGAAAATGTTTTGTAAAATAAGAACCTTCAAGTAAAACTCCCAAAATACCATTTCTTTTGTCTCTGCCAACGTTTAGCTACAAACGACAAAAAAATATCAAACTCATTAAAAAGAGTTAAAACGACAACTGTTTTTCATCGTAATGAAGTTATTTACAAAGAGGTTTAATTATGCTGGGTTAAAAAAATATTTATTGATTTATACCATCAATTGATGGTATAATTAGGAGGGATGAAGTGGGAGAACTTGGACTGGAGTTGTTTATTAAAGAATTTAAAAAAGCATGTGTATCAGGAAATTATTATTTTGTTAATAGGAAGAAAAATCTGGACTTCATAATGCAAATAGGTTGGACAGTTGAAGATGTTGTGAATTATCTGTATGAAAATTTATCTCCTTTGCATTTATTTAAAGGACCTGAACCAGATAACAATCCCAATTATGATTCGGGTATTGTGTACATATTTAAAATGCCATTTGAACATTTGTTAGTGTACGTAAAAATAAAGAAGAAAACGGAAGCTAATTATTTTATTATTCTTTCGTTCCATGAGGAAAGAGGTGAGTAGTGTGATAAAAATTGTATCGCCTACAAAAAAGTTATATTGTGAGAAATGTGATGACCTGGTTGACTACAAAATAAAAACAAAAAAGGAAGAGCACAATATTAGGGGAGACAAAATAGAAATAGAAGCCAGAATCGCTATTTGCAAAATATGCGGCAATGAATTGTTTGAGCCATATTTAGAAAATGAAAATTTAAAGGCGCTTTATAGAAAATATGTACGAAAGCATGGGCTGGTTTTACCTGAAGAAATTAAAAAAATAAGAGAAAAATATGGGTTAAGTCAGGAGCTATTTGCTAAAATTCTTGGAATAGGTAAAGCCACCATTGAACGTTATGAAAGAGGCTCTCTGCCTACAAAATCTATAAGTAATTTAATTAAAAGTGTAAGTAATCCAGAGAATTTTTTAATGATTCTAAAATCAAGAAAAGATAAATTGAATATATCAAAAAATGAATACGAGAAAGTAATTTATACGTTAGAAAAGTTGTTACAGGTACAATTGGACAATAATGCTGACAAAACTCTTGAAAAGTTAGAAAAAGAGTTTCAAAAAAGAAATTCATCTATGAATATAAATTTTAAGAAATTGTATGCTGTTTCGGGTATGATATTATATTTCTTAAACAAATTAGGAATAAAGTTTGTAAGTAAGACCAAATTCCTAAAATTGATATGGTTTGTTGAAAGTGGTTATTGGGACAAATATAATGCGCCATTAACAGGATTGGCTTTTGCAAGGTTACGAATGGGG
The DNA here is from genome assembly GCF_018588215.1 of Thermosipho sp. 1244. Taxonomy (NCBI): domain Bacteria; kingdom Thermotogati; phylum Thermotogota; class Thermotogae; order Thermotogales; family Fervidobacteriaceae; genus Thermosipho; species Thermosipho sp. 1244. The sequence goes on along the minus strand of NZ_LNGA01000011.1, from coordinate 15,573 downwards.
CCTGTACCAAATTACTATGAAGATTTTATTGAGTTATTAATATATGCAAATGTTATTGGGTGTGAAGATAAAATTGTTAAAAATCCTTCATATGACAGTGATATTATAACGTTGCTATATCTTAAAAAACTTTCGTATGAAGAATATTTGGATTCAGATGAGAAAGAATTTATTAAGGCTATTATAGAAAAATATGGACAAATGAAAACATCCGAATTAATTGATTTAACTCACAAAGATAAGCGATGGATGGTAGGATTACCTAATAGTATAATAAGATTATCTACTTGAAACTTTTGCTTTTTTCGTTCATTTGTATTCTATCATCTACACACTCCTCAGGATGACAGTGTGGGCGAGGTTAGCAGGGTTAACGAGTGTTGGATGCTTTTTGTCATTCTGAGGAGCGATAGTGACGAAGAATCTTGAATGATTTTTCGAATGTGTAAGATCCTTCACATGCGCTCGGGATGACAAAACGAGCGAAAAAATATAGCTTATATGAATTACCGTTACAAGGTTAAAAGTAGTTAGGAAGTCCCTCGATAATTTGTTCAATCTGTGCTTTTAATTTTGGTATATCGTTTGCAATTATATCCCATACTATATCATAGTCGATCCCAAAATAATGATGAATTAACTTATCACGTGTCCTTGAAATATTTCTCCAATGAATTTCTGGATATTTGTTTTTCAATTGTTCAGAAAGTTTTTTAACAGCTTCTCCTATGATTTCAAGGTTGTGCACAACAGCGTCTTGTTTTTCCTCATTTGTCATAAATGCTGACTTGTCAATATTTTGAATATATCTAAGAATTCGATTACAAGCTTCGTATATGTCAAGTAAGTATTCTTTATCACTCTACTTATGCATATACAATCTCCTTTTTTATAGTTTCTCTTACTTTTTTTATCCTTATAGATTCTATACCTGCCGGTGTGAGTAAGTCAACAGGAGCTTCTAATAACTCTTCAAGAAAATCTACAACACCAGCAACATTGTCAAAAGTTGCTTTTCCCTCTTCAAATTCTATAATTATATCTACATCGCTTTTTTTTGTTGCTTCATTTCTTGCATATGAACCAAAAATTCCTATTTTCTTTACTCCAAAATTTTCAAGAGCTTTTTTATGTTTTTTGAGTTCTTCTAAAATTTCTTGCCTGTTCACATTTGAGACCTCCTTTATCAATTTTTTAACTTTTTCTACTAAATATATTATAGCATTCTTACTGCTATAATTAACAAGATTAGTGGGATACAAGGATTGGAAAGATTGGCAAGATTGGAGAGTGTTGGAGAGGTTGGATAGATTGGAGAGGTTAGCAAGGTTGGAAAGGTTTGAGAGAGTTGGAGCTTTTTTGTCATTCTGAGGAGCGATAGCGACGAAGAATCTTGAATGATTTTTCGAATGTGTAAGATCCTTCGTCGTTACACTCCTCAGGATGACAATCCTTTTTTGTCATTCCGAACCTGCAAGGGTGAGGAATCTAAGAGGCTTTTTGTCTTTTTGAGTAGCAAGCGGGTGAAGAATCTTATCTGTGACTTATGTGACAATTGTCTACAAATTGTGACAGTTGTGACAGATTATTTGAATACTACTTGGATATTATATAAAATATTTTACCGGAAACTTTTAGTTGTCCATTCCTTTCAATGATTAATCCATTTTCTTTTAGACGATTTATATAGGTATACGCTGTTTGTCTTTTTATACCCTTTTCCTCCAGCTTTTTCACAATTATATTTCTGTTGCTATATTGGGTTATGGTGTTTAGCACTGCCTCTTGAAGGTCTGTAAGTTGTAATGAATTTTCAAAATATTTTTTTGTGATTTTTTTAATGGTTTTTACAGCGATATTGCCTGTTATTCTTTTCTTGTGAAGGTTGTTTAAAACTATTTGCTGAGAGATCCATAAAGCATCCCTTGGGTTTCCATCACTATATCTTGCTATTTCGTATAAAGCATCGCTATCTAAAAAGTCAGGATATTTTCTTAGCCTTTTTAAGATTACTTCTTGTATTTGTTCATTGCTAAGAGGTTCTAAAAAATAAGTGTCTTTTAAAATATTTTCCAGATTACCAGATTCGTTCCATCTTAATCTGTCTTTTGCATATTCTCTATATATAGCAAATGGGAGAGATAGTATTACTATCAATCCCTGTTTATCGAATATGTTTTTTAATGAATCTAAAATTATTAATACTTCTTCTTTTTTTTCTTTGTCAAGTTCGTCTATAAGTAATATTATTCTGTTATATTTCTCAATTAATAAGTTGAGAATATCATCTAACAACTCATAAGCATGATAGATATTAAATTTTCTTGTGTGAGTAGTAGTTTTTGAGAAGTTTCCACTAACAAAAATTCCCCCACTTGCTCCTATAGACCTGGTCTCGCTTCTTTCCTCAATAATAAACTCTATTGATTTTTTTGCAGTAGTTAAAAGCTTGCCTTTTTCTTCATGCTTTTCTATCTCTTTGGCAAGTTTGTACAGCATATCACCAATTATTATTTCTTTACTTTCTTTTTCTGTAAGCCTTACGTAAACTCTTTTTCCCACACCAGGTTCGATAAAGTTCAGTATTGTTGTTTTTCCCACACCAGTCTCACCGCAAAGACCATACACCCCTTTTGGTTGATAAAAACATATAGCGTTAAGGGAGTTTATTTCTTCATCCCTATTAACAAGCAGATTTTTTGAAGATAAGGGAGTATCATAAAGCGCTTGAAGGATTTCTCTTATTTCATTTTCATTCACTATCTCACCGCCATTGAAAAACTTATTTACCGTTTAAAAATATTATAGCACAAATTGTGACTTATGTGACAACTGTCTACAAATTGTGACAGTTGTGACAAAAAAACAAATGACAATTCCTATAAGAATTAGCGAGATTAGCAAGGTTGGAAAGGTTGGAGAGAGTTGGAGCTTTTTGTCATTCTGAGGAACGAAGTGACGAAGAATCTTGAATGATTTTTCGAATGTATAAGATCCTTCACATGCGTTCAGGATGACATCCCATTCGACGCTTTGTTCCTCAGGATGGCATACCTTTCGCATATGCTCAGAATGACAAAGTAGGAGTTTTAATTTTTATTTGTATTTTTGATGTTATTTTATGGTATAATATTACTAACTCACAAGTTACTTACTTATAAGTTAGTAACTTATAAGTATATAGATGGGGTGACAATATGTTCATAGGCAGAGAAAGAGAACTGAAAAGTTTGAATGAATTATACAAAGATGATAAATTTCAATTTGTTGTTGTATATGGTCGAAGACGAGTTGGAAAAACTACTTTACTTTTAGAGTTTTGCAAGGAAAAACCTTGTATTTTTTATGTAGCTGATGAATCTGTAGACAGTATATCTTTAGAGAAGTTTTCAAAAGAAGTTTTTTCATATTTTCATTTAAATGGTTTAAGTAGTTTTAGAACATGGGAAGAGGCATTTAATTTTTTAGGTGAAAGGTCAAAGGAAAAAAGGCTGGTTGTTGTAATAGATGAATTTCAATATCTTGTGAATTCCAACAAAAGTATACCATCGATTTTACAAAAATTGATAGATCATCATTTAAAAAATACTAAATTATTTTTGATTATCTGTGGTTCGTATGTTAGTTTTATGGAAAAAGAGGTTTTAGGATATGAAAGTCCATTGTATGGTAGGAGAACCGCACAATTTGAAATCACAACATTTAATTTTTTTGATAGTAGAAAGTTCTTTCTAAAGTATGATTTGAAACGTCAAGTTAGTGTGTATGGAATTTTAGGTGGAACACCTCAATATCTAATAACTTTTGATGAAAATTTGGATGTTTTTGAAAATGTAAAACAAAAAATTTTAAATAAGTTGTCTTATTTATACGAAGAGCCAAGATTTTTATTGCGTGAAGAGTTAAGAGAGCCAATGTTGTACAATTCTATTTTAGAAGCACTTGCGACTGGAAGAACAAAATTAAATGAAATTGCTACAAAAATAAAAGTTAATAATGCCAAGGTTTCGAAATATATAGATACGCTAATTAATTTGAAAATAGTTGAAAAAATCAAACCAGAACCAATAGGCAAAACTGGAAGAAGCAGCATTTTTAAAATTAAAGACAATTTTTTCAGATTTTGGTACAGATTTGTCTTTGAAAATAGGGAATTAATTGATCAAGGATTGTCGGATACCGTGTTAGAAAAAAAGATTAAACCGTTTATAAATGATTATTTGGGGGTTGTATTTGAGGATATAGCCTTTGAATATCTAAAAAAGATGAATAAAAATGGAAAATTACCATTTGTTTTTGAAAGAATAGGAAAATGGTGGGGAAATAATCCTATAAAAAAGCAAGAAGAGGAAATAGATATAGTTGCTTATGATAAAGAAAATATACTTTTTGGAGAATGCAAATGGAAAAATGGTTTGGTTGATATGACTATTGTAAAAAAGATGATAGACAAAAGTGTCTTGTTTGATTTTAAAAACAAATTTTACGTATTTTTTTCAAAAAATGGTTTTACAGATGAAGTTGTTAATTTTTCAAAGGTTAGTGGAAATATCCTATTGTTTAGTTTAAATGATTTGATTAATCTTTTTTAGAACAGGGCCTGAAAGAACTGCAATTGGGACTCCCAATAACCATAGCGTTGAAGCTTCAATGGCAAATGAAAATCTAGTATCGCCCCCTGCTCTTAAAAAACCTACTATATTCACACCGTTGAAAACTTTTATTGGTATAAATCCCATGGAAATAATCATAGTAACTTTCACCAAGTTTTTAATCTCATTTGATACATCAAATAGGTTTACTGCATAGAAAGTAACAAGGATAGTAATTATTCCAGAAATTACAGCTACTAATTCTGCAAGCTTCAGAATTTTTTTAGAAACTTCATAGGCTTTTTCATATTCTGAAGCCCCAAGGATGTTTCCAACTATAACTGACGCAGCAGATGCAACAGAGAAGGTAAATGAATAGGCAAATCCTTGTACGTGGTATAAATTAAAGCGACCTGGTAATCTTTTTACCTCAATAATAATTAAAAGGGATGTAAGACCTATAACTCTTGCAATAAGTGTTCCCCACGCGGCACCTTCTACTCCTAATTTTGGAAAACCAAGTTTTCCAAATATTAGTACATAGTTAAAAAACACGTTGGACAATAGTTCCACTATTGTTGTATACATTGGAACAATTGCCTTTTCAACGCTTCTAAGGGCAAATGAAAATACCATGCTTACTGCAAATATGGGATAAGAAAAGGAAACTATTTTTAAATACGTAATACCAACTGCTATTACTTCAGGATCTGGAGAATAAAATCTCATTACAAATTGTGGGGTAAAAAAACTTAATACAAAAAATATAAACGAAAAAGCAAGAGCTGAGATAACTGTGATGGCAGAAGAACGTGCCAAGCCATCTTCGTCTCTCTTTCCCCAAAATTGTGCAAAAAAGATAGCTCCTCCGGATACAAGTCCAAATAATACAAGATTGTACAAAAAGAAGAACTGATTTGAAAGCCCTACAGCAGCTATTGGAATTTCTCCCAGTCTACCTATCATTACCGTGTCAACAAAGTTTACACTTGTAAAAAGAAATTGCTGAAGAGCTATTGGCAATGCTATTTTGAATATTTTTCGATATACACCCATTACGTTTTACCCCCAATGTAAACAGTTCGCATTTGAAACTAATTTTATCACAAAAAATTATGGAAAACAATTGTCAAGATTAACAAAAATTTGGAAATGTCATCTTGAGGAATCTAAGATCCTTCGTCGTTACACTCCTCAGGATGACATTCCCTTCAATTCGTTTAGAATGACAGAAAAGAGAAGATGTCACTCCCATTAACTATGCTAATAATGTGTTTTATACTATGTATTCTCCTTGGAATTCTTTGAATGCACAGTTGTTTTCATCATCTCCTGAGATATATTCCATTTTTAATGGCGTAAATGGAGTTTCTTTGCAATATGGTGATTTTCTGTTGTATTTTACAATTGAAATCAATTTATTTTTTACAAAATTCAATACAAACATTCTTTCATTTCCCCTTCTATCAAATTTTTCTATTGCGCATAGTAATATATACCATATAGTTTGTTTTAAGTCTTCATAAGAGTCACATTTATAACCATATCGTTTGAAATATCTTCCCGCCACCATTTCAACGTCTTTTTTATATTTCTTATATATCTCCATCCATGACACCACCGGTAAAATATGAAAAGCATATACCATACAGATTAATATACATAGATATACACATAAATATACCACGCATACCAAAAAAACATGAGGGGATAATCCCCTCCTGCAAAACTTTATTCAATTAAAACAGCACACTTGTAAGATAATCTATCGCAGGAGATAAAATAGCATAAAGCATTTCTCTTGGAATATTGATGTTTAAGTCGTCAAATATTTCGTCTATTAAGTTTGTTACTTCTTTCTTTTTATTTTCTCCATAAATACGTACCCTGCTGGAACAAGTCCGTTGTCTATTAAACTTTGTGCGTCTTGTTCTAATTCAGTGGAATCAATATTTTCTATTGGTTCTGGGATATTGATCCTTAAACTTTTTCCTTCTGTTTCATTTCTATAAACCAAACTCAACCTTTTCATCCTTATCCCCCCTTATTTATTTTTATTGTTTTTTTAAATAAGATTCCTCGCATGTGCTCGGAATGACAATATTAGCAAGTGTTGGAGAGATTGGATAGGTTGGATAGATTAGCAAGGTTGGCAAGTGTTAGCGAGGTTGGAGAGATTGAAGTTTTTTGTCATTCTGAACGATATGTGCGAAAAATCTTGGATTGTCTTTCGAATGTAAAAGTCAAGATAAAAATGCATAAAGAAGGGAAAATAAAAATGTACAAAAACTGTCCCAGGTGATACTTCTTCTATTCCTAAACTATATACTATATTTGAGAGTAGGTTTATCAATGGAAATTTCATATATAGATATGGATTTGAAGTTGATGGTAAAAAAATTAAAAGCGAATGGTTGTTTCGCGCAAATCTTGAAAACAAAAGATTAAAAGAAGCTAAAATATTTGAAAGAATAGACCAAAAGATAGAAAGAGGGAATTTTTCTGAAGCAAAATGTGTGGAAGAGAAAACAAGTGAAAACACACTTTTTCTTTCTTCTCTTGCTCAATGGAATAGTAAGCTTGCAAGACAAATAGTTAGTTTTTTCAAAAAGATTAACGTTATAATGTGGGAATTTCCTTATTTTTCTTCTCCGGCTCAAACTCTAAATTTATTTGAAAAAAGAAAAATTACAAAGGAAGAAATACTTAGTTTTTTAAAAAAGGCAGACTTTGATATAGTAGATTTCGAATATACAAAAAGTGAAATAGATATATCGAAGTTGCCTGATTTGGTAAAAAATACGATTGTAGATGCTAATATTGGAGAACCAGATAAGTTATTTAATGTAAAACTTTATACATATCATAATGTATACGATGAAAATGGAAATGTTATTGATGTAGAAAAATTTAATTTTGAAGAAGAAGAATCTGCTGGAACAAAAAAACTTTTCAATATAATTGGTGAAATTATTTATGCATTAAAAGAGGGAAAAATATTGTTTATAGATGAATTAGATACCCAGCTTCATCCCACGTTATTAAAAGCAGTAGTCGAGTTCTTTGCTTTGAATATTGGTTTTTGTTGCATTTTGATTATTATAATACACCATTAACAACTAAAGATTGTATAAAAAAACTAAAAGATAGATTTCCTGTATACAGGAAAAATTTTGGTGATGTTTATTATAGAATTGTTGATAAAAAATATGTAGCTATTGAAAATGCAAAAAGTATGGAAAATAAGCACAAAAAGCAAGGTAATACAAAACCTTTGTTTATAAATTAATTATTGAACTTGAAAAATTTTTGAAATAAAAACTTTAATAAATAAAGATGATATTTTTCAAAAGAATCATATTTGGGTAATAAAAGAAACTAAAAAAAACTACTTTCGAGAATGAACAAAGAGATTTATAAATTAGAAAAGAATTATGCCAAGTTTTCAAATTTATTTTTGGACTCTAAGGTGATTGAATAATACTTAATGAAATTAAGAAATGTGAAAATAAAAATCTTGAGTTTAAAGAAAAACTTTCTAGTAAAAATAAAGAGTCATTTTTAAAAACTGTTGTTGCATTTGCAATTGGTTCATATGGAATTGTAATTTTTGTAATAAAAGATTGAACAAAGGAAATAGGTAGTATTCCAGATAAAGAACTAGTTCATTTAATGGATAGAATAAATAATATGGTACGTGATTATACTTTTGATATATGTTGAAAATAGAGATGGTAAAGATTTACTTGTAGTTTTAGAAGAATTAGAGAAAAATTCAAATTTTTCCTTTGATTAAAATTACGTAAGAATGATGCAATAATCTATTTAATATTGTTTGATATAGTATAGGAAAAACAAGTATATCGCTTTATTATAAGAACGGAGTATTAGTTATTGTTATTGTTGAATGTTTTTCATATTTCAGTAAAGTCAACAACAGATTTCATGTTGTCAAATCTATTTGAGCTTAAATACCATTTCTCTGGTCTTCCCCATTCCCTTTCTTGATCATTCGTACATTTGATAGAACACTACAAAAATTTTTATGTAACAATATCTATACGTTTGTATACAATACTGTTAAGAAGACTATCTTGAGTAGATATATTTATATGTACGTGGCCGGCCAACGTGCAAAAAAATCAAAGGAGGTTGTAATGATATGAAAAAACTTTCTGTTAAGTATCTTACAGGCACAGATGAAAATGGAGAACCAGTTTTTAAAAGACAAACATTAAATGTTGAAGATACTGTTGATGTTGTTAAGGCAAATGCTATTGTCCAGATTATTGACAAATACACAAATTATTCCGTAGATATTGCTATGGTTGTTACTTATGAGATAGTTGAGTAATAATGATATTTGAATGAAAAAATAAATAAGGGGGGATAAGGATGAAAAGGTTGAGTTTGGTTTATAGAAATGAAGCAGAAGGAAAAAGTTTAAGGATCAATATCCCAGAACCAATAGACAATATTGATTCCACTGAATTAGAACAAGACGCACAAAGTTTAATAGACAACGGACTTGTTCCAGCAGGATACGTATTTGATGAAGCACGCGTTATTGAAACAACCACAAACGTTGTTCTTGATTTAATTCAGTAAGTAGGTGAATTGTATGCTGTGGGATGTGGTTAAACTTTTTATGATTCTTGTAGAAAGACCAGGAGATGGTGAAAACAAAAAGAAAGAAGTTATCGAACTTGTTGATAACATATTTGATGATTTGAACATTGATATACCAAGGGAAATGCTACACTTGATTTTATCTCCTGCGATAGATTATCTCTCTGGTATTTTATTTTGATTAAATAACATTTTGCAGGAGGGGATTATCCCCTCCTGTTTTTTTGGTATACATGGTATACTTATGTATATATTCTTATATATTCTTAATTTTCGGTGGGAGGGTTTTTAATGGATGTATATGAAAAGTATAAAAAAGAGGTCGATATGATAGCAGGGAGGTATTTTAAAAGGTATGGTTATAAATGTGAGTCATATGAAGACTTAAAACAAACTATATGGTATATATTACTATGCGCGCTAAAAAAGTTTGATGGAAGGGGAAATGAAAGGATGTTTGTATTAAATTTTGTGAAAAATAAGTTGATTTCGATATTAAAATATAAAAGAAAACCACCATATTGCAAAGAAACCCCATTTACACCATTAAAGATGGATTATATTTCAGGAGATGATGAAAAAAGCAAAATTTTTAAAGAGATGCAAGGAGAATATGAATAATAAAAAATGGTATAATTCCTTATAAAAAGATATAGGGGGATTTTATGAAAAAACTTTTAACATTTTTGGGTACGGGAAGATATGGCGAAAATTCAAGTAAGACAGAGAATTTTTCCATTAGCGCTTTTTGAGTATTAAAAAAAGATTCGAAAAATTTGGAAATTATCTTCTTTTTAACTAAAGATGCAAAAGATAGTGAAAATTGGATAAAATATACAAAGCTTAAATTGAAGAGAAAAAACATATCATATGATGTAATTGATATATCAGAAGAAATATCAATAAAAGATTTTTTGAAAGAGATTTTAAGGGGTATAGACGAAAATGATGAAGTTGAAATAGATATTACCCATGCATTTAGATGGTTTCCAATGGTTTTACTTGTAGCGGCTATGTATTTAAAAGAGGCGAAAAATTCAAAAATTACAGGAATTTGGTATGGGGAATATTATAAAGATAAAGATGAAACAAGGGCTTTAAATAAAGTAGAGGTTTTAGAATTTACAGAATGGTTGTATGCGGCAAAGTTGTTTAAAGAATATGGTTATACAAAGACTTTAGCAAGTTTGATTAAAGTAAAAATTAAAGAAGAAAAATCAAATTGGTACAACGAAAGGAGCGCTTTTTACTGTGTTAAAAAAATACAGTGCAGAAAAACTTGTAGTAATAACCTCAAGGGAATGTGAAAAGCTTTTAGATGAAATTAAGTAAAAGGCAAATTTTAGAGGAGAATGTGAAAAGATTTTAATAGATGATCCATTTGAGGGGATTGATGAGCTTAAAAGTGTAATTGATAAAGCAAAAGAATTTCTGAAAGACTTTGGAAGTATTGTAGTTAACTTAACAGGTGGAACAACTCTTTTGGGGTATATTGTAAAAGAAGTTTCACATAAATTGAAATTTGGAAGAAAAATTTCGTATGTGATAACAGCAGATAAACGTTCAATTGATGGACAAAGGAAAAATCCATATGTAGTGGGAAAGATTTTGGAAATAGATAAAAAATAATGTATTTTAAGATTATTCTAAGATTGTTTGTGTATTATTTATCTAGGAGGTGATAATATGTTGAAAAAACTTAGTGTGGTAATATTTTTGGGGATTGTTTTGGTTTTATTCATGGCAGCTGGGCCTAACGTGCCTTTAAATAATGGAATGAATGCTGGTTTTGATTTTGTTTCTGTAAAAGATCAGCTTATTTCTATGCCGAAACAAGCACTTTCATCAGATGAAATAAGTGGGCTTTTGATTATGAGAGAGGAAGAAAAACTTGCAAGAGATGTGTATTTCAAGCTTTATGAACTTTGGAAAGTACAGATATTTTTGAATATATCAAAATCTGAGCAAACACATATGGATACTGTAAAGATATTACTTGACAAATACAATATAGATGATCCCGTGAAAGAAGATGTAGAAGGAAAATTTGTAAATCAAGAAATCCAGGAGCTTTATAATGAACTTATTGAGATTGGTTCAAAATCCTACAAGGATGCTTTAATAGTGGGGATGATAATAGAGGACCTTGATATAGCTGATCTTCAATCTTGGATTCAAAAGGCTGACAACGAAGATATAAAAGCTGTATATAGCAATTTAATGAAAGGTTCAAGGAATCACATGAGGTCTTTTTACAGAAATCTCAAGAATATAGGAGGAGATTACACACCACAACATATAACAAAAGAAGAGTTTGAAGAAATAATTTCTACATCTATTGAAAGGGGACCGGTAAAATAAATTTAGCATCTAGAATATTACCTTCTGTGACTAGTGTAACGACTGTATACAAGCTGTGAAGATTATGGCAGGTTATTTGGGAGGGAGTGATTTTTTGAAGAAAGTGGTTGCAACAGTTGAAAAGGGGGTAAATTATATATTTCATGTTCTTGCGGCTTCTGGTGTAAATTTTCAAAATGATTATACTAAAGACTATTCTTGTTTTTTGAGAAAAGAGGACCTTGAGTTTCTTAAAATGAATAGAGAGATGCTTAGTTTTCAAAATGGGACTGCCTCAGAGCTTGTAGATCCATTAATTTTTTTTCCAGCATACCTCAATCTTGACTCAGAAGAAAAGCTGCAAAAGTATTTTTATTTATTGCTAAAGGCTTTAAAGAGAAGAACAAAAGAGGATTTTTTAAGAGAGTATGCTGATTATGTTAAAAAGAGAAGGTTTTGGTTTCCAGAAATAAATGATGAGTGGTTTAAGAATATAGAAGATAAAGCAGATTTTATTGAAAAAGTGGGAAAAATTTATAAGGAAAATTTCTCGTCTTATGAATCGATGGTGTGGCCAGATGTGAGTAGAAACATTGAGGAAAAAGCAAAAGTTGTAAATCAAGAGTTGGAAAAGTTGGATCTTATCAGGTCTTGGGAAGAGGTAACTGGGATTGATTTTAAGTTTGAAGAATATCAGATAGTTTTTGTATTTTCCATAGAAAATGGTCCAAATGCTAATTCCTTAGGGTATGACAGAAATGTTTTTTATTCTGGTTCCAGGTTAGATTGGTTGCTTGATTTTATAAGTCATGAGGTTGGTACTCATATATTGATAGATTTGAGCCTTCCTATGATAAAAAAATTTATTTCCAATGATAGATTGCAAACCCAAGCTGAGGTAAAGCATTTTCAACAGTTTTATATGGCATATGAATGTTTGGCACAATTTTACAATACTATGGTACTCGCAAAAGAGCTTACTTATGATTTAATTCAATTTAAATCGGATAAGTATTTAAGAATTTATGGAGAATTATATGACACGGGGAAGTATTCTGCAAAAGAAATGTTAGAAATAGCTATGGAAAGTTTAGTGTAGGGTAGTAAAGTAGATACTGTTATATATTTTTATAGAAGTAGGAAGTTAGTTGTTAATCTGCACAAATATTATGAAAATAATGTAGAAAGTTTAAATAAGACAAAATAATATAGATAAGTTCACTTTTTCAAATAAACCATCCATATGGGAAAAGTAGATGGTATTTAACAAGACAAGTATTGGATTTTTGTCATTCTGAGTGTATATGCACAAAGAATCTTGAATGTTTTTTCGAGTGTGTAAGCTCCCTTTGCACTACGTGCTCTCTTTTTACGTAAAACCTTGCCATTGTCTATACACTATTTTTATGAAAAAATCCTGCTTTGTTTTCATACAGTGTGCCTTCTATTTTAATTACATCGTCAATTTCAATCGTATTTCCTCTTACAATTTTTGGTTTTTGATTTGAAAAGAAAATAATTTTTTTGTATTTCCATACATTATTATCCATTTTAGATACAGCAGGACCTTTTATAAACAACTCTTTCTCTTTAAATTTAATTTTCAAGAATGTTTTGTGTAGCAGCAAATTATCTTTTTTGAGAATGTTCATGGGATCAAATCCCGATAGATTAAATTCTCCTTCTAACACTATTTTGTAGCCGTTGTTTTTTTCAAACGTTTCGAGTGCTTTGGTTATGTCATTTCGACATTTTTGTATTAGTATTTGCGCTAGTTTTTTAGTTTGTTCATATGCAAGTAAATCTTTTAAGTCAGATGGTTGATATTTTACAATATCAAGCAAAAAGTTATAAAGATATTTTTTTGAGGTTGTATAGTTTATTTTCCAATTGGTAGTTATTTGATCAAGGAGGAGTGAGGTGTACATGCCTGTTGAGTAACAACTGGCTCTAAAGTTTTTTAAATCTTTAATTTTTATTAAATCTTCATCAAACAATGAAATTAAGAAGCTTTTTGGAAACTTGCTTTCATCTAATAATGCTCTATATTCTACATACGTTGCAGTTCCCTCTGTACTTTCTAATTCAAGCTCGTAATCTAGGAAGTTATTTATTAAGTGTCGTCTTTTTTCTTAAAGGATATGAATTTTTTCACATATTTTGTTTTTAATTGTTTATTTGTTTCAAAAACACTTTTTAAAAGGTATTTTCTTTCTAAGATTCTCAGGGCAATGTTTTCCAAGGTGAATGGATATTGAAAGGCAAGAAATTCATTTGCAAATCTTTTATCTTTATTTAGAAATTGAAAACCATGGAAGAGTTCGTGTACTATTTTCGAATAAAAAAATGGAAATGTTTCGAGCTTATCCATTGTTGAGATATTCCATATTCCCATATATTTTCCGTTGAAATTGATAGCAGTATTTCCTACAAAGTTTTCATTCCATTTTCCTATGAAAATCCCTTGTTCTTCTATAAAGTTTTTAGGAGGATTGTCAAAACCTATTATGTATACATATGAATTGTCATAAAAAGCTATGGAAAGTGGTTTAAAGTTATCCCAATAATCTGAAAGCTTACCGCTATTTATTTTTTTGTGTATAGTTTTTAAGATTTGAATAATTTCTTCTGTATTTAAACAAACAACATTATTTAATACCTAAATTATATCAAGAATGAAAAGTTATATTTAGATTTATTGGAATATTCCAGATGATAATAGTTAATGAATATGTTCAGAAAATAATGAAAAAAGAGTTGGAAAGATTGGCAAGTATTGAACTTTTTAATCATTTTGAGTGCATATGCTCAAAGGATTTTAGATGACATCCCATTGAATACGCTTTTTATAATACTTGTTTCTTATTTTTTAAGAGAATTCTAACTTTAATTGACGATCTTATAATGATATGTTAAAATGTGTGTGATATTTTATTTTCTATGTGAAATATATAACAAATAGTGGTGAGGGGGATTCATGATGGATTTAAAGGTTTGGAAAGAAGAGTTGTCTGTAAAGTGTAAAAATGGGATAGCGTTTTTATTATCTGCTTCTGTGGTTTGGGGAGTTATGCTTGTTATATTGTTATCCCCATTTTCATTAGAAACAAAGAATTCATTGATTTTATGGTCTACGGCTTTGTTATTTCCGCTTGCAATGTTTTTTTCGAAAATCTTTAAGGCACAATGGAAGATAGACGATAATCCTCTTTCTATTTTGGGATTTTATTTAAACATAGCACAGCTTATATATTATCCAATAGTGATATGGGCTATGATAAAAAGTCCCGAAGAAATGATAATTTTTCTTGCCATGATAACGAGCGCACACTTTTTTCCATATGGTTGGTATTATGGCACTAAAATTTTTATGGTGATGTCAGTTTTTATGTCAGTATCAATTTTACTTGTTAGTCTTAAATTAACTTTGGATACTTTATGGGTTGTACCTGCATTAATGATAGCTTTTTTAATTGTTCTTGTTATACTTTTGTATAAGGATTATAAGAAAAAAGAAGCTTAGAAAGATTAGTGAGATTGGCAAGTGTTGAAATTTTTTGTCATTTGAATGGTGTAAAGCGCTGAAGAATCTTGAATGACACTTCCTCTTTTTGTCATTCTGAGTAACATAGTAACAAAGGAGCCTACGCCCTCAAAATGACGGAGAAAGATTCCTCTGGCAATGGCTAGTAGTTTTGTTTATGGACTTGAGAAGTATTATTTAAGTTTGATGGCTCTAAAATCAAACTTATTCTTTTAAGATATTTGAAGTTAAAAATATAGTGCTATAAGATTTACAAAAATTAATATGTTTGTTGACCGTTATTATGTATAACATTATGGTGGTTGCCATCTAATTATAGATGAGGTAATATGAAGCTTTACAATCGAAGAAATAAATTAAAGAAGTTAAATAAAAGAAGATGATAATATTTTTTGAGACTATACATCTCTATCTATTATCAAATATCCTATTTTATCTATACTGTTATTAAGTGTTAGAATATATACG
>NZ_LNGA01000010.1:0-17462 GCF_018588215.1 Thermosipho sp. 1244 | reverse complement strand
GCTTCGCTCGACTTGCATGTGTAAGGCACGCCGCCAGCGTTCACCCTGAGCCAGGATCAAACCCTCCATGTCTATCTAGAGCTTGTCCTTCTTATCCGCAGAGCTGCTATCTATTTTTCAATGACCTCCTCAACCTCGCGTCTTCTAATTTACCATACTTATTCCAAACCGTCAATTTCATGTTTTTAACATTTTCTTTTATTCTTTGTAACGTCTTTTACACTTATCCAGGTGTTTTAAGTTTCTTTTTTTTATAAAAATACCCTATTTTGGAATACTTTTAAAGTTTTGTTATCCGTTGTTTTAGAATCTTAATACACAATATATTGTGTATGTAAAGCAACTAATACACAATATATTGTGGTATAATATGATTTCAAATACCAATTATAAATACAATAAATACAAAACGGGGGGGATTTTATGTTCATTAATTTTGGTTTTTCAATAGATTTTGATAGAAAACTACGTGAATTTGAAAATAAATATGGGGAATATATCTTAGAACTTGAAGGTCTTGGCTCCCATCTTGATATTGACAAATTTAATAAAACATTTTTCCAATCTGAACTTGTAGGAGATATTTCTATTGATTCAAATGCAAATGTTAGATCAAAACACATTGGTACATATTTTACTGAAATATACAAACCTTTCACGAAGTTAAATTCTCTCTATGTCATTTGGAAAGAATTAAAAAAACATTTTGGAAGAGACTATGCTGACAAATTTCTAGAATATCAAATCAACGGTGCCATATACCTGCATGATGCGCATCACGCGGCATTTATGCCATATTGTTTTGCCTACACCCTAAAACCCATTGTGGAAAAAGGATTACCATTTATAGATACTATCCAATCCACACCAGCAAAGCACCTTAGCACGTTTATTCAACATGTTATTCAATTTGTTATGTTTGCTTCAAATCAATCTTCTGGCGCTGTTGGATTACCAGATTTCTTTGTATGGATGTGGTATTACATAAAAAAAGACTTAAAAGACGGAGTTATACCAAAAGACAAAACAAAGTGGTATATAGAACAACATTTTCAAATTTTAACTTATTCATTTAATCAACCAATTAGAACAAACCAAAGTCCTTACACGAATTTTACGTATCTCGACAGGAATTATATAAAAGCGATATTTGAAGGGGAAAAGTATCCAGATGGAACGTATATAACAGATCATGTAGAAGATATTATTAACCTTCAAAAACATTACTGGGAATGGGTAGCCAAAGAAAGGGAAAGACAAATGTTTACATTCCCCGTGCTAACTGCCACACTTTTGTACAAAGACGGAAAATTTGTAGACGAAGATTCAGCAAGATTTATAAACAAAATTAATATGAAATGGCAAGACACAAATTGGTACATCTCAGATTCAGTTGATGCTGTTGCTTCTTGCTGTCGCTTAACATCATCTACCAAAGATTTGAAGTTATCTCTTTCTTTAGATGAAGATGAACCAAAACTAACAGGTATGGCAAATTCAATAGGTGGTTCTGATCTAAACATAGGGTCATTTAAAGTTATTACAATTAATTTACCGAGAATTGCGCTTGAAGCAAACGGTAATAGAAAAAAATTCTTTGAAATTTTAAAGGAAAGAGTAGATATCGTTCAAAAAACCCTTTATGTTATTAGAAAAATACTAGAAGAAAGAATCGCTCAAGGGGTACTTCCGTTATACTCAATAGGACTTATGAAACTTGAAAGACAATACGGGACTATTGGAATTACAGGAGTATGGGAAGCAGCAGACTTTATGGAACTAACCGCGGTAACGCCCGAAGGACTTGAGTATACAAAAGAAGGAGAAAACTTTGTAGAAGAAATTCTTGACACTATAAGAAAAATGGCAGAAGATGGGTTTAAAAAATACAAATTCACATTTAACATTGAACAAGTCCCCGCTGAAAAGGCTGCTATTGTTTTAGCTGAAAAGGATAGTTATATTTATGGTAAAGACAAACAACCATATAAACTTTATTCAAATCAATGGATCCCACTTACAGCGGAAACAGATATGATGAACAGGGCTGGATATTCCGGTAAATTTGACAAAAAAGTATCAGGAGGAGCAATTCTACACATCAACCTTGGAACACCTTTAAAAAACGAAGAAGAATCCTGGAAATTAGTAAATGCCATTGCAAAAATGAATGTTATGTATTTTGCGTTTAACCAAAAGATAAGTACGTGTGAAAATGGTCATGCATTTATAGGAAATAAATGTCCAATATGTGGAAAAGAAAAAGTCGAAGAATACCTTAGAATAGTAGGATATCTAGTACCATATTCTTCGTTCAACAAAGTAAGGAGAAAATATGAATACAAAGAAAGAAAATTCTATAATGTATGAAGGTGAAAAAATGAAAGTGTATGTAAATAGAGTATTTTTTAACACAATTGATCACCCCAAATATTTCGCATTATCTATATATTTTCAAGGATGTGATAAACATCCAAAATGTCCTTTTTGTCATAACAAAGATACATGGGAACCTTTTAAAGGGTTTGAATATGATGTTGAGGCTCTAATAAGACGGCTAAAAGAGAAAATTAACGCTATCATTGATTCATATGACAAATTAGCAGTTGTGTATTTGGGTGGAGAACCACTTGCACCATACAATAGAAAAGCCGTCTTTGAAATATCAAAAGCCTTAAAAGAAGAATTCTCAGATAAAATAGTCAACACCATATATACATGGCGCACACTAGAAGATATTGAGACTCAAAATCTACGCAATTACATCACATATATGGATGAAGGCATATTAGGGCCATATGAGCACGATAAAAGAAACATTGATGAAAACGGCAACTTACTATTTCCCGCATCTAAAAATCAAAAATATGTGAAATTTTCAAGGAGGAGAAAGACGTGTATGAAGACGTATTAAACAGATGGTTAGACATTAAACCATCAAAAAACGCCTACAAAATACTTTCAGAAAGGTACTTTTATAAAAATATGGAAGGGGAGTTTTTGGAAACAAAATGGGAAGAAGTTTGCAGAAGAGTTGCAAGGGTTGTAGCTACATCTGAAATTCTCTACAACAAAAATTTGGATAAAGTAAAAGAATATGAAGAAACATTCTACAAAATGCTCAAATCTAGAATCTTTATTCCAAACAGTCCAACACTTTTCAATGCGGGCATGGGAGTAAGACCAGAACTTTTGTGGAAACCTATTGAAAATATAACATTGGAAGATTACGAGGAAATTTACAATACAAGAAATCACCTTCACATGTTATCTGCTTGTTTTGTAGTTCCTGTTGAAGATAGTATTGAAGGTATATTTGAAGCCGTAAAAGAATATGCTTTAATTACAAAAGCTGGTGGCGGGATTGGTTCAAACTTTTCTAGTTTAAGACCCAAAGGAAGTTTTGTTGCAGGCACACATGGCCAAGCATCCGGTCCTATCTCTTTCATGCACGTTTTTAACTCTGCAATTGGAGTAGTAGAACAAGGATATAAAAGACGCGGCGCTTTGATGGGAATTTTAAACATTAATCATCCTGATATTGAAGAGTTTATAGCAGCAAAAGAAAATAATGACGGAGAAAAAGTGTTAAAGTATTTCAATATTTCAGTGGGAATTCCCTTTGAGAAGGAAGAATTTCTAAAGTTGTACAATGATGATAAAGAAATAATTCTAACTCATCCAAAATTTAACAATAAAAAAAGCATAAAAGCAAGGTATATATTAGAAAAAATAGCTAAAAATGCATGGAAAACAGGTGACCCAGGACTTGCATTTTTACATGAAATGAACAAATACTATCCACTTTATCCAGAAAAAGAAATTATTTCTACCAACCCATGTGGTGAAATTGGACTTGCACCGTATGAGGCGTGTAATCTTGGATCAATAGATGTTGCAAAATTTGCAAATGAAAATGGTGAAATAGATTGGAAAGCGTTGGAAAAAACCGCAAGACTTGCCGTAAGATTTTTAGATGACGTAATTGACGTTAACGTATTTCCACTTGAAAAAATTACCAAAGCCGTCAGAGAAAGCAGAAGACTTGGACTAGGGATAATGGGGTTTGCAGATTTGCTATATAAATTAAATATCCCTTACAATTCAGAAGAAGGAAGAAAGATCGCTGTTGATTTAATGGGATTCATTGCACTCCATAGTCATGATGAATCAAATAAACTGGGAAGGGAAAAAGGAAACTTTCCATTATTTGAAAAAAGTAGATTTTACACCGAAGATGGATTTGTACCATTTGCAATGGGATTAAGCAAATACGATGATGAAATTAAAAACGTTATGAAAGAATCTAAACATGGAAAAAGAAACGTTGCAGTATTAACTATTGCTCCAACGGGATCTATCTCAAATATAGCAGATACAAGTAGCGGACTTGAACCAAATTTCTTACTTGCATACGTTAGGTATATGAATAAGCATGATGGCAATAAAGAAGCTTTATTTTACGTTAATAGGGTACTTGAAGAAAAGTTAGATTCATCAGTACTTGAAAAGATAAGAGATAAATTAATTGAAAAAGGTTCTCTACAACAACTTGACGTTCCTGAAGAAATAAAAAGAGTTTTTGTGACAGCTATGGATATTTCCCCAATGGACCATCTTTTAATGCAAGATGCCTTTCAAAGATATACAGATAACAATATATCAAAGACTATTAACATGCCATCAACAGCAACTGAAGAAGATGTATTAAATATTTACCTTGAAGCGTTTAGATTAAACGTAAGAGGACTTACAATATACAGAGACGGATCACTACAAACACAGGTATTAACATCTGCCAAACATGTAAAGACAAAAGAT
Organism: Thermosipho sp. 1244; assembly: GCF_018588215.1. NCBI lineage: Bacteria > Thermotogati > Thermotogota > Thermotogae > Thermotogales > Fervidobacteriaceae > Thermosipho > Thermosipho sp. 1244. The sequence goes on along the minus strand of NZ_LNGA01000010.1, from coordinate 12,641 downwards.
GCACCAAAAGTACAATTTTTCCTCTTAGATGAAAAACATAAACTTAGACCAAAACCACGTAAAAATACGCTACGTAGTGTAACGAGAAAATACAAATCACTGGAAAATACTACTTACATTACCGTTTCTTTTGATGACAGCGGTGAAGCTGTGGAAATATTCCTCTCAAATGGAACCGAGCTTGCAGAATCTATAGGAAGATTATCGTCTATTGCTTTAAGAGCAGGGGTGTCAATTGAAGAAATTCTTGAACAACTTCAAAAAGTTAATGGAAAATACACAAATGGATTAGCAGAGGAAATCAAAAAAGCCATAGATGACTTTATAGAACTTTGGGGAAACACAGAAATCCAAGATGACGAAGTTTTTGTAATAGATGGAACGATAAAAACGGCAGAAGAGGTAGAAAAATTTGTAATGGCAAATGACCTAGAGTGGAGTGAAGGATATTATGTAGATGAAAATGGAAATGTATATTGCCCTTCATGTCTATCTAAAAATAGTATTATCAAACAAGAGGGTTGTATGAGCTGCAAAAAATGTGGCTGGAGTAAATGTAGTTAAATAAAAGCTCCCTTTTGGGAGCTTTTATATTTCTTTACGAAAAATCTACATATAAAAATTAATTGGCTATGTTTGCAACCGAAGGAATTTTATCCAATATTAGAACGTTAAAACACAACTTTTCCAAAAATATCAAAATAAATATTGGAATTTTCCAATCTAATTTTTAAACCAAGGTTATATTCATTATCATACAGCAACCCAAAATTGTATTTATCAGATAAATTTGTGTGACTGTATCCTCCAAAAATTTTGTAATTCTTCACAACTGGTATATACATTGAAATATTATAATTCAAATCTGTCATGGAAAAGTCTGTTACAAGCTCCAAATTGAATAGACTTAAATCCATAGCAAATTTATTTTTGAAGTATTGCAACGTTGTATTCCAATCATTTGATTTCGTCTCACAATAAAATCCCAATTCTCCTAAATTGAAAAAGTATCCACCGTACAATTCCATATCTGCATCAAAAATACTAAAGTTATATCCCAAAAGTATTCCATTCCTACCTTTTAATAAGCTAAATTTTTGGAATCACTTCCAATAAGTTATTTTAACAAAAATAAAATAAAAAAAATTCAAAAACATGGAAAAATTCAAAAAAAAAATGCAAGGCAAAAAGCCTTGCATTTTTGGCGTGCCCGGGGAGATTCGAACTCCCAACCTTCAGATCCGCAGTCTGACGCTCTATCCAATTGAGCTACGGGCACAACTCCCTTTAATTTAAAAATGGGGGAATACATCCCCCAAAAACCTGGCGGAGAGGGAGGGATTCGAACCCTCGGTGGGAAAAATCCCACACTTGCTTAGCAGGCAAGCGCCTTCGACCACTCGGCCACCTCTCCATTTTATCACGTATAGATTTTAACTTAATTTCATTTAGATGTCAAGTAAAAAAAATCTAAAGTACTACTATTTCATTTGGACTTCTCAATAGAATTATAGGCTTTTCACCATCATCCCAAAGTTCACCGTAAAATCTTACAATTTTATCTTTTAAATCATACAAGTTGTAGTCTTTGAAAAAATAATCATATTCTTCTTCCCTTATTTTAATTGTAAACCAATCGCCATATATTTCCCATATTCTACCACTCTGGTGTACATTACTAACTTTTCCCTCAAGAAATACTATATTTCCAATGTATGATTTGTAATTACTTGATTTTTTCAAAATAGGTGTTGTACTCCATTTTGAAAAAATCCCTACTTTTTTTCAAAAGCATAATTGTACGCACTAACAATTCTGGAAGTTAATTCTGGATCAGCATTTTCAAAATATATTAATGGCCTTGCAAGACCTGCTTTTAAAATTTCTTCTTCGTAAAAATACGTTTTATCTTTTGATTTTCCAAATACATATGCTAAGACTCTACCGTATCTATCTTTTCCCTTTTCTTTCAAATAAATTTCATACTTTTTTACAAAATCTTCTAAAAACTGTTTTGCTTGTACTCCAAACTCACCTACAGGTTTACTACTTTTATGGACTTCTGGAGTATCAATACCAATAATCCTCACTTTATCCCTCGCTGTATGAAATGTATCTCCGTCAACAACATTACTAACTAAAACTCCACTTTTTTCGTCTAGATTAATTACATCCAAATTAACACAAGAAGTTAAAATCAAAGAAACTAAAAAAGCATACAAAAACAGCCTTTTTACATCCATTAACCTTACCTCCTAAAATACGCCGCAAATGCGGCGCGTATTAAAACTACTTTATTTCAATATCTTCCTGCCATCTAGGTAAAATTTCATACTCGCCCTTGTAAACAGCTAAAATACCTTGTACCTTCACCCTTTGACCAACATTTAAATTTGATATGTCTATATTTGTACCCTTTTTCAAATACACCTTTATAATAAAATCCCCTGTGTCAACTTTAAAGTTATACTTATTTTTTTCTTTTACTACTCCCTCGACATACACAAATGCAGAAATAAATGTCTTGGACAAACTTGTTAAAACATCTGGAATAACTTTTGCACTGCCAACTTTTTCAACATTATTTGCAACCAATTCAATCACACCATTCCACAATTTACTCTTCCCAGAAATCACCACAACATCTCCTACGTTTAAATCTCCTCCTAATACTGGAGAATAAATCATTAATCCTGCAGTTTCATCTTGTATATAAAAGCTACCTTTTCCCAAAAGATCTTTTGGAGAAGTAACTATACCTTTAACTACAAAGCTTTTTCCTTCTTCTCCAAGTATTACATCCATTATAGAATTAAATCCCTTCTTTTTTTCCTCAACTGGAGTAACAAGCTTAGAATTAAACGAGAATAATTTGTCAAACTCGAGGCTGTAGAAATAATTAAGCTCTGCTATTATCTTTTGTTCTCCTGCTATGTTGCTTTCTAAATCTCCATTTCCCACTTTTAAAGTAAAATCTTTATATGCCAATTTCAAACCATACAACGGCAAATAATTTGGATCTGATGCCCAAACACTGTTATACCTTAAAAACACACCTAAAACATAATCGTTTAAAGTATAATCAACATCCAAATAATATGCCCATGCATTTGGCAAAAACGCAACATCATTTGGATCACCGGTTTGAAAATCTGCATCGTATCTATTAGCACCTAAACTTAAAAATTGTGTACTTAATGTTAAATTATTAAGGTTTACCCTTCCACCCACCAAATACGAAAAATTAGCAATATCAGATGATTTAGCCGACAAAGCTGTCCAAGCCAAAATTGAAAAATTACCTAAATCAAAGCTTCTACTTACATCCAATGAAATTTGATCATATTTTGTTTCATAGTAGCCACCTAATTTAAAACCAAACAAATCAGCCTGGACATATCCTGCAACACTCCCTAGATCTAAATCATATGCCGCTCCAAGATTTATTTTTCCCATTCTAACATCTAAACCTGCACCATAATAATCAAATTTCAATCCACCAACCCTCAAACCCTCTAGCTTTTCCGTTTGACTTTTTTTCAACCTTGTCTTTAGAACATCCAGTTTTACATCATAACCAAATACCCTCAAGATAATAATACCTTGGCTTGAAAATCGAGTATGTTCCCAAATTCCAAGAATCATGGGAAAGTTCTAAATAATCAGTAACTTTAAATGCCAAAAAATCAAACGGTTGGTATGTAATGTAAAGTATGGGAAAGTAATCAATCACGCCATCATCTAAGCCCATTGTAGTTAAATTTAAAATAGAAAGAGAAAAATTTCCCGAAAAAGAAAGAATAGAAAAAAACAAAACTAAAGAAATCAAAATCCTTTTCACAATTTCACCTCCGAGAAAAATAGGGCCTTTACGGCCCCAAAATTTTATTAATTTAAAAAATTTAAAATTCTATATCTTCTGCTGTTCTTGGATAAATTTGCCATTCATACTTATATCCTGCAAGATATCCCGTTACCGTTGCAGGTGCATTTTCACATGTGCTTACAGCTGTATATGTATACACTGTAACTGTTGCAGTTCCAGAATCTACTGGATATTCAAATTCAAATTTTTTACCAGTGGTATCTAAAGAAGTTAATGTACCTTTTGCCGTTACAAACCTATAATTCCACAACGCAAGGGCAGTTGCATCTGCCGTATTGCCAGTAGCATCAAATAACCAAGAATTATCAAGCTTTATATTTAAAACTGCAGGTTCACATTCACTAGCTGTCTCAGTTGAAACCACTGTAACATTCTTCATCCTTAAATTTCCATTATAAGTATCTTTATACAACGTTCCTGTAACTGTTACTTTATCACCTACATTTAAGCCTGCTGAAGAAATATCCTTGATGTACATCCCAGAAGTTGCATCACTTAATATTCCATAATAATTATATTTATAAACAAGTATACCTGTTACAGTCGCAGAAGATGTATCATTTAAAAGATAATCTAGCTTAGCACCTGCAATACCTGTTAAAACAACTTCTTCTCAACCTTGTGGAAGATTTTGTTGTAAACATCCACTAAATAAGACAAAAACCAATATAACACCCAAAATTACCCCTACATATTTCTTCATAAATCCCTCCTTTGTATAAAGCTTAGCAAAATTATTACATAACACTTTCTTAACTTTTCAAAATTCTAAAACATATCCCACAATTCTTCTTTACTGGTAGATACAGCTATTGCTCCTGCATCTAGTATTTTTTTAACTTGATTTTTTTTACTCACAAGTCCTCCTGAAATAATTGGTTGTTCTATATTTTCTTTTATGTACTTTATAAATTCTGGAATAAGTCCTGGTAAAACTTCAACAAAATTAACTTTGTGTTTTTTTATTTGTTGGATTCCCGTTTCTACCGCTTTAGAATCTATCAAAAATATCCTTTGAACAGTCATTAACCCTAATTTACTTGCGATAACAATAAGGTTTGACCTTGTAGTAATTATTCCATCTGCGCCAACAAACTCCTTGACAAGTTTCACACTTGCCTCATCTCTGCCCAAACCACTTACAAGATCCAAATGTACAAAAACGATTTTACCGCTTTCTTTTAATATTTTAGTTGCATTCTTTATTTTAAAAATATCTCCCTCTAACAAAAAAACCGAAGAAACAGGTGTGGGAATAATTCTTTCAACAGCTCTTAAATCTCTTATTGCAGGGACTATTGGGTATACAAATGGATGCAATATTACTCACTCCATTTCATGGATCTTTTAACTGCTTCTTTCCATTTTTTATACATATTTTCTCTTTTTTCTTCTTCAATCAGTGGCAAAAATCTTTTGTCCAGATTCCACTTTATTTCTTCTTTACTTTTCCATACACCAGTTGCAAGTCCTGCAAGATATGCGGCACCTAATGCCGTTGTCTCGGTAATTTGCGGCCTTTCAACAGGAATACCAAGGATATCCGCCTGAAATTGCATTAAAAAGTTATTGTTAGATGCTCCTCCATCTACTCTCAAAGTCCCCATATTTATCCCAGATTCTTTTGCCATAACCTCAAGAACGTCTCTAGTTTGATACGCTATAGATTCAAGTACTGCTCTAACAATATGTGCTTTTGTTGTACCACGTGTTATTCCAATTAAAAGTCCCCTTGCATACATATCCCAATACGGTGCACCAAGTCCTACCATAGCAGGGACAAAATAAAGTTCTCCTGAATCAGGCACAGACATGGCAATTTCTTCAGTTTCGTATGCAGCATCAATAAGTTTTAAGTTATCCCTTAACCATTGTACAGCAGCTCCTGCTATAAAAATACTTCCTTCAAGTGCATATTCTACCTTTCCGTCAACACCCCAAGCAATTGTTGTAAGCAATCCAGAATTGGAATAATAAGGTTTTTCTCCTGTGTTCATTAATATAAAACAACCCGTACCATATGTGTTCTTTATCATCCCTTTATCAAAGCACGTCTGACCAAAAAGCGATGCCTGTTGATCCCCTGCATCACCAGCAATTGGAATTTTCCCACCAAAAATATCCGTATATCCGTACACCATGCTAGATGGTACAGGTGTTGGTAAAATACTTTTTGGAATATCTAATATTTCCAAAATCTCTTCATCCCACTGTAACGTATTAATATTAAACAACATAGTTCTCGATGCATTAGAGTAGTCGATAACGTGTACTCTTCCACCTGTTAAATTCCAAATAAGCCAAGAATCTACTGTTCCAAATAAAATATTACCTCTTTTTGCGTCTTCTTTTACTCCTTCAACGTTATCTAAAATCCACTTGATTTTTGTTCCAGAAAAATACGCATCAACTACTAATCCCGTTTTTTCCTTAATTAATTTTTCATATCCTTTTTCTTTTAAATCATCACAAATTTCAGCTGTTCTCCTACACTGCCAAACAATTGCGTTATACACAGGCTTCCCCGTTCTTTTATCCCACAAAATAGTTGTTTCTCTTTGGTTGGTAATACCTATTGCCGCTATATTTTCCACACCTACTGTATCAACTGCCAACTTTGCCACTTCTATTTGTGAATTTAGAATATCAAATGGATCATGTTCTACCCATCCCGGCCTTGGATAAATTTGCCTATACTCTTTGTTTTTCACAAAAACATCTTTCCCATTTTCATCGAACAAAATAGCTCTGGAACTTGTAGTTCCTTGATCAAGTGCCAATATGAACACCATATCCCCCCTTGCTTTTTCAATCCTTTTTTAACACTGTTCGTGTGGCAACAAGATTTGCGCCCGTTGACAATATATCATTAATTATTATATCACCTCGTTTTACTGGAGCTTTTATTTTCAAACCTTTAATATATTCTATTATCTCATGCAACATTTTCTTTGGAATTGGTTTATCAGTTTTTGCAGAAACAAGTTCCATTACCCCATCTTCAACTTTTACACTAATAGTAAGTATTCTTTTTGGATTAGTAACCTCATTTTTTGCATATTCCAACCCCCTTGGGCAACGATTACCCTCAACTTTTATTTCACCATTTACAAATACCGTCAACTCACAACCAATAGGACACGATATACATGTCAATTTTTTAATCAATTTCATTCACCTCCACGGTGACATTTGGACCAAAATTGTTAAAATCCTTTACAACTAAATCTATCATCTCACTTGGTCTAATCCGCCAATTAAATTTCCTTATTACTTTATCATCAAACTTTAAAATGGATTTCTTAAAGCTCTTTAGAGGCCTTAAATAAATTTTGAAAGATTTTTCTTGTGAAAATCTTTGCGGAAGTAATACTCCTACATTTTGCCCCCTTAAAAACCTTTTATCTGAATTTGGTAATCTTTCGCCTTTTGAAATTAGTGCCGCATAATACCCTGCTATTTTTCCCTCTTCGTATACAAAGTCTACAAGATCATGGATAGCCACGTTATTTCCCGCTGCAAATATCCACTTAATACTAGTTCTCATAAATTCATCTATTATAGGACCTCTATTTATGAGATCCATTTCAACAAACCCTTCTATTAACTCATTCTGTGGGATTAATCCCACCGAAGTAACCAACGTATCTACTTTGATTCTTCTTTCCGTACCTGGTATAGGCTTTTTATTTTCATCTACTTTTGCAATAGTTACCGCATTAAGTCTCTGATCCCCATGAATTTCAACTACTGTATGACTCAACCAAAGTGGTATTTTAAAATCCTCCAAACATTGTACAACATTTCTAATAAGTCCACCTGGTTCTGGCATAATTTCCACTACACCTACAACATCCATTCCCTCTATTTTCAACCTTCTTGCCATAATAAGTCCTATATCACCTGATCCCACAATTAAAACTTTTCTACCTGGCAATCTGTTATAAATATTCACCATTTTCTGTGCCACACCTGCAGTGTATACACCAGCTACCCTTGAGCCAGGTATTTGCAAGGAACTAAGAGGTCTTTCTCTTGCTCCAGTTGCCATAACAAGGGCCTTTACTTCAAAAATAACTAATCCCTCTTCAGATAAAGTCACAACTTCTCTTGTCTTTGGTTTTATCTCCAAAACCGTGTAATTAGGGCGTATAACATCTTCCTTTAATTCATCCCACATTCTTTCCATAAACTCTGGACCAGTTAGTTCTTCTTTGTAAACGTGTAATCCAAAACCATTGTGTATACATTGGTTTAAAACACCTCCAGTACTCCTATCACGTTCCAACAATACAGTTTTAACACCTTCTTTTGTAGCCGAAATTGCAGCAGCAAGGCCTGCTGCACCACCACCTACGATTAACACATCCACCTTTTCTCTTCTCATACTCTCACCTTGCCATCCATTATCCAGGATTTTTCATAATTTAATTTTATTTCTTCTATGGGGATATTTAACTCTCTAGAGATTATTTCCATAATCTTCAAACTACAAAAACCTCCTTGGCATCTTCCAAAAGATGCCCTAGTTCTAAATTTAACACCGTCCAAAGTTCTTGCGCCCCTTCTAATCGCCTCTACTATTTCTCCTTCTGAAACATTATTACAAAAGCATACTGTTCTTCCAAATCTTGGATCTTTTTTTACCAACTTTTCCCATTCTTCTAATCCAACCTCTTTTATATTCGGTATCTTCTTTCTATAAGGATTAAAATGTTTTTTTCTTTGTAAATTAATCTTTAGGTCTTCTGGGAAAATCTTTTCCACTACATATTTAGCTATTGCAGGTGCAGCAGTAAGCCCTGGGGATCTTATACCCGCAACATTTACAAATCCCCAAACCTTTGTAGGCCCAATAATAAAGTCTTTCTCCTTTGTCTCGGGTCTTAAACCCGCAAATGTTTTTATTGTATATGAAATATCAATCTTTGGTACCAATTTTTTTGATTTCACATATACCTCATCTAACCCGTCCCTTGTCGTTGATAAATCGTACTTCTTCTCCTTTGGTAGATCAACTGCGTTAGGACCTAACAAGATTCCACCATCTACCGTTGGTACAACAAGTATTCCTTTTGATTTTTTAGTAGGTGTTGGAAAGACAACACTATTTACAAGTCCTTTTAATTTTTTGTCTAATAATATATATTCTCCTTTTCTGGGAAATATTTCAAAATTTGCAACTTTCACCATCTTTGCAATTTCATCTGCAAACAATCCCGCTGCATTTATTATCACATCAACTTTATACTCTGCCTTATCCGTAATAATTTTTGAAACTTTCCCATCTTTTACTACAATATCTTTTACACTTTCACCAAGGTGTAGCATAGCACCGTTTTCAACTGCATTTTCAATTGCAGCCATCGCCACATCCCACGGCTCAGTTATACCTGCAGTGGGACACCACAAAGCGGCAATGACTTTATCACTTAAATTTGGCTCTTTCTTCTTTAATTCAGTTTTTTCCAAGATTTCCAAGTCTTCTACTTTGTTCTCTCTTCCTTGCTTTTTTAACTCTTTTAAATACTCTACATCTTCTTCTTTAAACGCCACAACCAATGATCCCACACGTTTAAAACTAAAATCCAACTCCTCTGATAATTCATCGTAAATCTTGTTTCCATATGCTGCAAACATTGCCCGAACTGATCCCGGTGGATCATCGTATCCTCCATGTACTATCGCAGAATTTGCCTTTGTAACACCCCAACCAATATCAGGTGCTTTCTCGACAATATGTACTTCAACATCATACTTTGAAAGTTCTCTAGCTATAAGACTACCCGAAATGCCTGCACCTACAATAAAGACTTTCATAATAACACCTCCATAACAAAAAGAGCCATATACCACATATGTGGTATATGGCATCTCCTATTCTCCTGCCTAAAATCTATTAACTTTCTATTTAAATTATATCACATTTTATTTTTATATTTTAACGATTTTTGCCTTTTCATTTTGTATAATTTTTCGTCTGCTTTTTTATACGCCCTCTCAAATTGACTATACCGTGAAATACCGTAGGAAAAATCCAAATTCATTTTACGTTTCACCTGTAGTCTAACCTTTTCTACTAAATCTTTTGGATTCTCAAAATACGTTATTATAGCAAATTCATCCCCACCAAGTCTTATAAAATAATCCTTTTTTGGTAAATTTTCTACAACTATCTTGGAAAAATCTTTTAGTACCCTATCCCCATATTCGTGTCCATATCTGTCATTTAGCCCCTTAAAATCGTTCAAATCTATTAAAATAAAATACCCACCGGGTCTCAACTTATCAATTATCTTTCTATTGTATGCCCCGGTTAAAGGATCAGTTAACACTTCTTCCGTTAAAAAACTATGTTCTAATACTACTCTTTTAAAATCTCTAGAAATCATAATGATAACGGAAATTGCAGATGCTGAAAATGCATATCCTGTAAGCAATTCCCTTACAGAAGGATAAAACAACAAAATAATTGTATGGATAACAGATATTGCGGAAAAAACAGAAGAAAAGTACAACCCCTCAACTTTTAAATAAAACACTCTAATAACGGCATATATTAAAAAGAAAATCATAATAATATTTGAAATTTGCGTTATTTTCACATAAAAAATAAAATCATACGACATAGAAACTAAAAATAAAATAGGTACAAATACGTAAACTACCCATTTTGAAGCGAAAAAATTCCTTTTATACACTTCAACAGCGTATATGTAAAAAACTATAGAACTATACGTTGCAAGAGAGATTATCTTTAAAAACATAAGGTAAAAGTTTGGGTTAAACGTAGTTTCACGTACACCGAAATGAAAAAGATGCAAAGCGGTAAAAAGTAAAAAAATTCCAAAACTTAAGTACGAAATTTTCAAATTTCTATCTTTAATAGAACTTCCAAAAATCCACGAAACAATAGCCGAAATCAAGCTTATACCAATTGAAATATAAACAAATTTTTCTTTGAAAAACTCCTTGTATATAACATACCTTGTTGCTATTTTGTAATTTGTTAGAAATGGGATATTTGCCAAACCCACATCGTATATTCCAAAAATCTCAATAATTAGATCATTTTCCTCTTTTAAATTTTTCAAGTTTATTTTAAAAATTTTATTCCAAATATTAGCAGTTAAATCACCGAATTTATATACAAGTTCTCCATTTAGGTATACTTTTATCATATTCCCAGAAACCCGGTTAATTATTAAGGTATCATATCCCACATCTTTAAAGTGGGCATTTAAAGTAATACTCCTTACCTTTCCAGTCGCATCATAAAAAGGAAGAGAAATGTCAAAGTTTAAATCCATTCTCTCTTTTGGTGGAGAAATATTTAACAAAAAAGAAATTAAAAAATACAAAGCTAATGCTAAAAATACGCTATAGATTACCTTTTTAATATTATTTCCCCCCAAGACATTATATCATAGAACAAAATAATATCAATTTTAGTCAAAATCATACGGGAAGGGGGTGAAAAAATGAGAATAAACAACAACATCAATTTGTGGATCACCCACCGGCTTTTATCAATTCAAAACCAAAACAGATCAAACCTAGCTGAAGTAAGTGGTGCACAAAAGCTTCTTACATCGGATATTTCAGGAGCAACAATATATGAAAGGATGAAAAGCCAAATAGAAGGATATGGAAAAGTAATTGAAAATATCTATAGTGGTGTAGATATGTTAAATTTGGCAGATTCTTCACTTTCGTCAATCCAAGAGAATCTACAAAGAATGAGGGAACTTGCAGTGCAGGCCTCAAATGGAACATTGACAGAAAACGAACGTTCCGCTCTAAACGAGGAATACAATCAGTTGTTAAATCAGATTAATGATACGATTAAAAATACCCAATTTAATAACAAACAGCTTTTAAATGGTGAAATTGAGAATCTAAAAATTACCATAAATCCAAATGGAAAATCGGAAAGTATAACAATTCCAGATGTAACCCCTACAACGCTTGAAGGTTCAAACTTACTAAGTGTGGAAAATGCGCAAAGCACATTAAAGAAAATAGATGATATTACTTCTAATATATCAAATATAAGGAGCAAAATAGGCACACATATAAATTCTCTAAAACAACACGGCTCTGTTGCAGCAAGTGCTCTTGAGAATATTACATCAAGTGCAAGTATAATACACGATACAGACATAGCAAAAACGTTGCTGGAAATAACTAAAAATAATATATTAACCCAAAACCTTCTCTCACTCTCCACCCAGTCAAATGTATCTGCTTGGTCTGTATTAAGACTTCTTGGATGACTCGGAAAAATTAAAAAAGAGCCGGATGCTTCCGGCTCTTTTGTTTTTGGTGCCGAGGGCGGGACTCGAACCCGCATGGGGCGTCAACCCCAGTTGATTTTGAGTCAACCGCGTCTCCCAATTCCGCCACCTCGGCATTGCATTAAATATTTTAACATATATTAAAGCAATGTCAATAAATCTTGGGAGTGTTTCAAAAATAAGAGGAAGTGGTTCAAAAATAAAAGGGGAGATGATATAATCTCCCCTGATATGAGAAGAACTAACATAAAGAAAATACTCAAACTTGTTAAAAAATTTTACAACAATATTTTACCACAACTTCCTCAAAAATCTACCTCCAAAGGTAGACCTAAGAAATACCCAGACGCACTAATTCTTTCCTTAGCAGTTTTAAAAGAACTGTTTGCTCTTTCGTTTAGAGAGACATTAGAAATGGGTGCATTATACTTTAAGAGAGTTCCATCTCTTAGAGATCT